>CAZLGY010000022.1:0-26459 GCA_964559165.1 uncultured Chryseobacterium sp. | reverse complement strand
GCACTATGCACGCCAGGAGCCGGAGCTGGCCCTCGACAGCTACCAGCGCGCCATCGCCATCAGCAGGCGCCTCGACGATGCACGCGCCATGGCAGCGGTGCTGGGCAACATCGCCACCATCCATGCCGACCAGGGGCGGCTGGACAGTGCACTGGCCTGCCACGCGGAGGCGCGTGCGGTAAGCGCCCGGGTGGGCAACCGTCGCGTGGAAGCCATCAACGTGCTTAACATCGCAGGCATCCGCCGCAAACAGGGCAAGACCGCATTGGCGAAGGCGGGTTACCGGGAGGGCCTCGCCCTGGGGGAGTCCATCGGCGCGTTGGACCTGATGCGCGATGCGCACCTGAGCCTGTCGGAACTGCTCTCCCTTGATGGCCAGCACGATGAAGCACTGGGGCATTACCGCCAGCACATTGCGCTTCGGGACAGCATCACCAACGACGAGAACCGCAAGGAGGAGATGCGGCAGCAACTGCAGTACGACTACGACAAGAAGGAGGCCCTGTTGGTGGCCGAACAGGAGAAGCGGGATGCCGTGGCAGCCGAGGAACTGCGCCGCCGCAACCTGCAGCGCAACGCCTTCATCGGGGGCTTCGTGCTCATGCTCGCGCTGGCCGGCACCTTCCTTTTCCAGCGGAACCGGATCAACAAGGAGAAGGCGCGCAGCGAGGAACTGCTGCTCAACATCCTGCCGGAAGAGGTGGCGAATGAACTGAAGGAGAAGGGCGAGGCGGAAGCGAAGCTGATCGAACAGGTCACCGTGCTGTTCACAGACTTCAAGGGATTCACCGCCATGAGCGAAGAGCTTGGTCCGAAGGAACTGGTCAGGGACCTGCACGACTGTTTCAGCGCATTTGATCGCATCTGCGAGGAGCATGGCCTGGAGAAGATCAAGACCATCGGCGATGCCTACATGGCGGCCGGTGGACTGCCTACGCCGAACAGCAGCCATGCCGTGGATGCGATCAACGCTGCACTGGCCATGCGCGACTTCATCGCTGATGGCAAGGCACGAAAGATCGCGGAGGGCTTGCCGTACTTCGAGATCCGCATCGGTATCCATACCGGACCGGTGGTGGCGGGTATCGTAGGCGTGAAGAAATTCAGCTACGATATCTGGGGTGATACCGTGAACACCGCCAGCCGGATGGAAAGTAGCGGCGAGGTTGGGATGGTGAACGTGAGCGCAGCGACGTTCCAGCTGGTGCATGAAGCCATGGTGGTCGAAGGCGATGTAGACCCTGACAACGCTGAAGCACCAGCGCACCATTCATCTGGATTCATCTTCACCCCACGTGGCAACGTACAGGCGAAGGGCAAAGGGGAGATGGAGATGTACTTTGTTGAAAGTTCAGCTACCCATCAGGGGTAGGCGTTGGCGGTTGTTGCCGTTCCTGATCGACATGCCTGGGCACATGGATGCAACGCCCCGGTGCCTCAGCGCCGAGGGGTGCAGGGATCCTGGGTCGTTGGTCGACATGATGTGACATCTTCGTCGATCAGGATGCCCGATCAAACTTTCATCATGTTCCTGCGTCAAAGCAAATGTCAATTTCGCATCATCATAGTGTTACGGACCCCTTAAAAAGTCGCGGAATGCGCCATCCACTCCGGTACCTGCCCATGCTGGCATTGCTTGCCTTGTCACCCCTTGTCCATGCCCAGCCTGCCTTTGATGGCTATGTGTTGTATAACCTGATGAACCAGACCACGTCGCGCCTGGTCAATGCGCAGGGGCAGATCGTGAAGACGTGGAACTGTCCGTCCACCTACAGCTATGCGATGGCCATGAAGCCCAATGGCAACATTGTTCGTACGGCCGTGAACAATGGCAATGCCATCAACACCGCTGCGGTCAGCGGCCTTGTGCAGGAACTGGACGCCAATGGGGCTGTGGTCTGGTCGTTCACTTACTCCACCGCCGACCATGTGACACACCACGACATGTGTCTGATGCCCAATGGTAATGTTCTATTGCTGGCCTATGTGCGCCGTACGGCCGCTCAATTACAGGCCCTGGGGTACACTGGCAGCAGCAACAAGTATCCCGGTCGCATCATCGAGATACAGCCAACCGGAAATACGGCCCAGATCGTGTGGCAGTGGAACATGGAGGACCGGTTCATCCAGTATGTGGATGCTTCCAAGCCCAATTACATGCCCATATCGGAGCACCCCGAGCGCATGAACATCAATGTGGCGGTGAGCGGTGGAGGTGGCCCCGGTGGTGGCATTGATTGGTTCCACGAGAACGGGATCGACTACAATGCGGAGTTGGACCAGATCGTGTTCTGCGCCCGCCATCTCAGCGAGATCCTCATCATCGACCATAGTACCACCACCGAGGAGGCGGCAGGTCATACCGGCGGCAATGCCGGTCGCGGCGGCGATTTTCTATTCCGTTGGGGCAAGCCGGCCAATTATGGAGCGAACGGTACCCAGCGCATACCGGCTGCCGTGCATGATGTGAAATGGGTGCGCTCCAATGCCCCCATGGCAGGCTGGTTGATGTTCGTGAACAATAATGGCGGAGGGAACAACAGCACCACGATCGATGCCATCGATCCGGTCCGTGATGGATACTCCTATCCCTGGACACCCGGTACGGTCTGGGGTCCGTCCACCCATGATTGGCGCCACACCTGCCTTGCCTATGCCAGCGGACAGAGCGCGGCCGACATCATGCCCAACGGCAATGTGTTCGTTGCGCTGAGCGGGCAGTACATGTACGAGGTCAACAGCAGCGGCCAGACCGTATGGCAATACAACGCCGGTCCGCAGAAGGCGTTCCGCTACACATGCGATTATCCGGGTGTTCAGGCTTTACTGGGGGATGATCCATGCGGGCTGGCGACGGCAGTGGACCCGACAGGTGCGCCTGGTCCGTGGTTGGTGCATCCCAATCCGGCTCGGGAGCACATCGATCTTGCCGGTGTGGACCTGAGCACCATGGAGCAAGTGCTCATCCTCGATGCCACAGGACGTGAGGTGGCCCGTCAGGCCCCGGATCTGACCGTCGATGTAAGTGCACTGCCCGCCGGGCTCTACAACATTGTGCTGGAGCACGGTTCAGGCGCGCGCGATAGTCGCCGCATACTCGTGGAGCGCTGAAGTGAATGCGGATGTCCGGTCGCTATTCCCTGCTGGTGCTTTTGAAGGTGATCCCTGTGCTGCTGGCGGCACAGGCACCCCTCTATGATCCAGCCTCCGTCCGTGAGCTCCGGCTCTACTTCGGTGTGCCGGATTGGCGCCGCACGCTTGATAGCCTTTACGTGGTGGGGGCGGATGAGCGTCTCCTTGGTGACCTGTACATCGATGGCACCTTGCTTCCGGATGTGGGGGTGCGGCACAAGGGTTACAGTTCGTTCGCGGTCGGCCGCCTGAAGAACCCCTTCAACATCAAGTTGGATGAGGTGCACGCAGGCCAGGACTACCAAGGCTTTGAGAAGTTGAAGCTCAGTAATGTCATCCAGGATCCTTCCTTCCTGCGCGAAGTGCTGGCGTACGAAGTGGCCAGGGCCCACATGCCGGCCTCTCGCGCCAACTATGCCAACCTGTATGTGAACGATGAACTGGTGGGGCTCTACACCAATGTCGAGGACGTTGGCAAGGACTTCCTCGATGATCGGTTCGGTGAAAAGAATGGAAGCCTTTTCAAGGGGAACCCACCCACGGTGGACCTCACCGGCGACAACTGCAACCTCAGCGATGCTCCGGGCACTGACAGTACTGACTATTACGACATCTATGAGCTGCAGTCCGACGCCGGATGGGCGCATTTGTTGGAGCTCATCCACACGCTGAACCAGGAACCTGCCGCCATCGAAGAGGTGCTCAACGTGGACCGCACCTTGTGGATGCACGCGTTCAACTACGCGCTGATCAACTTCGACAGCTATGTCGGTTACGCGCAGAACTATTACCTGTACCGTTCCAAGGATGGACTTTGGAACCCCCTCGTGTGGGACCTCAATATGTCCTTCGCGAGTTTCAGGCTTACCGATGCGAGCACCTATTGGAACGGATTCACTGTCGCACAGGCCAGGACAATTGATCCGCTCAGCCATGTGAACGGCCCCAGTGTATTCCCGCGTCCGCTGATGCGGCGGCTCCTGGAACAGCCGATGTACAGGCGGATGTACCTCGCACACCTGCGCACCTTGGTCCAGGAGCATTTCGCCGGTGGGCAATACCGTGACCGGGCGGTCGAGTTGCAGACCCTGATAGCGCCTTATGTCCAGGCCGATACCAACAAGTTCTATACGGATCAAGCGTTCATGGACAACCTGGATAATACGGTCGCTTTCACCGTTTCCTATCCCGGTATCACCGAACTGATGGATGCGCGTAGTACGTACCTCATGGGCTATCCGGGCATGAGCGGCCAGCCGGTGATCGGAGGCCTATCCATTGTGCCGGAACTGCCCACGGTGGGAACGGTCATCACGTTGACACTGCCCGTTCAGAATGCCGACACGGTGCTCCTGTTCTGGCGCAATGACCGTGATGCACGCTACATCCGCGCTGGCCTGTGGGATGATGGTACGCACGGTGATGGCGTGGCTGGAGATGGCGTCTTCGGCATTCAAGTGCCCCTCACCACGGGACTCCTGGAGTATTATGTCTATGCGGAGAACGCCGAGGCAGGTGCCTTCCTCCCGGTGAATGCAGCGCACGAGACGTTCACGCTCTTCGCACGCGTCACCCCGGGCATGCTTGTGATCAATGAGCTGATGGCCGTGAACGAGGGCCTGGTGGTCGATCCCACGGGTGCGACTCCCGATTGGGTGGAATTGTACAACCGTAGTGCTTACACGGTCTGCACCGCCGGACTGCACCTGAGCGATGATGCTTCGGACCCCGTGAAATGGGCCCTGCCGGTCACTACGCTCTCTCCCGGAGAATACCTCATCATCTGGGCTGATGAACGGAACACTGTGGGGGATGATCATGCCTCCTTCCGCTTGGACGGTGGGGGAGAGACCGTACTGCTCGCGTACGACAGTGCTGCGGTGATCGACCAGGTGACCTTCGGCGAGCAATACCCGCTCCAAAGCTGGGGCCGGCTGCCCAACGGCACCGGACCGTTCCAGCGATTGAAGCCCACGGCCGATGCGTATAACAGGGCGCAGGACGAGGCGTACTTCAGACGTTCGCTGCGCCTGTGGCCCAACCCTGCCACCGACGAGATCAATGCCTTCGTTGACGTCACCGGTACCTGGGACGCGCAGATCCTTCGCCCGGATGGCCGCGCCCTTACCCCGGTGCAGCATTTCACCGAAGGGCACCAGGTGGTGTTCGATACACGCACGATCACGGCCGGCCATTACATCCTGCACCTTCGCACCGAAGCGGGTGTGTTCGCTCAGCCCTTCATCATCCTCCCATGAGAACATCCTTTACCCTCTCCGCCCTGCTGCTTGCATCACTGCTTTCCGCACAATACACCATCACCTCCTGGACCACTGCCAATGGATTGCCCAGCAATGATCTCCGCGACGTTGCGGTGGCTCCCGATGGTACGGTATGGCTGGCCACAGCAGCCGGGGTGGTGGCTTTCGATGGGGATGTCTTTACGGTGCATACAACGGCCACGCATCCCGGCCTCCCCAGCAATGACCTGTATGCCGTCGGCGTGAAGACCAATGGGGAGGTTTGGGTGGGGGGGGACCTTGGGCTGAGCCGCCTTGCAGGCGCGGACTATGTGACCTACACCACGTCCGACGGCTTGAGCGATAACGAGATAAAGAGCATCAAGCAGGCCCCCTCGGGTGAGCTCTGGGTGGCCACCCTGAACGGGGCTTCGCGCTACGACGGCAGTACGTTCACGGCCTACGGAGCCCCGGGCATACCGTTCGGGGGTGCCCTCCACGTGGCCTTTGGTGGCAACGGAAAGGTATACTTCAGTGGCGGGCTCGGTGGAGTGATCGTCTACGATGGGGATGCGTTCAGCACCATCACCACAACGGACGGGCTGCTGAGCAACCGCATCCGCAGCATTGCAGTGAACAATGCACAAGAGAAGTGGGTCGGCACTGCTGAGGGCATTTCCGTATTGGACGCCAACGATGTTCATGTGGCGGACCATCCGAACGCCTTCATCCTGCCGCCGCCCGATGAGCTCAACCCCATCACCGACATGCTCGTGGACGATGCCGGCCGGGTGTGGGCCGCTGTCTACGTCGATTACCTGGTCACGGTCGGTGGTGTGAGCATCTACGCAAATGGTACCTGGAGCCAGATCGAGGCGGTCGATGGACTGGTGGGTCCCAATGTGCGCCGTCTGGCGCAAGGTGCTGACGGGTCCATCTGGGTGGTAACGAGCACCGGTCTTTCACGCATCAGTAACATCACAATCGGTGTGCAGGAACGTGGAACCACACCGTTCCTGTTGGTTCCTAATCCTGCCAGCGCTCGCGTTGAATTACGTTCGCCGGAACCGCTCGCTGGCGCGGTGCTTGAGCTGTTCGATGCCGCGGGGCGTTCAGTCCTGCGTCGCACCGGAACAGGCATGGTCACCACGCTGGATGTGGGCGCCTTGGAGAACGGGGCATATACTGTCCGGGTCGGTGATCGTGTCCAGCGCCTGCTGGTCGCTCACTGAGCGCGCTCCACCGCCTTGGCAACGTCGTCGAACACGATGCCAAGGTGCGATGTGTGGTACAAGCACTGCCCACCGCGGATCACGAGCACTTGTGGCGACGCATGCATGATGCCGTAGCGCGCTTCGATGGCATCGGAGATGTCCCTGCGCCGCAGAAGGTCCAGGAAGTAGGCTGGCTCCAGCTGCTCAGCGCCCGGATGCCGTTCCAGCCGCGCCAGGGCGGTGCAACTTATGCTGCAGCGTGTGCTATGCTTGAAGATCAGCACCGGTCGAGCGGTGGACAGATCGTCGAGCTCCGCAAGCTGGTCCATGTCGTTCAGGTGCGTCCAGTTCATTGTGTGGCAAAGATGGATCTTCATCCGGGGGCTTGGACGGGCGGGATGGAGGTGCTCATATTTGTGTTGTGCCGGTGACGAGAAGGTCGTCGATCCCCGGAGCCGTTCGTTGAACCTGAAAGTCCATATGCATGTAGTTGATGAAAGCCCGGCCACAGGCATTCCAGTGGCAGCAATGAACATCGATACCGCCACACTGCCGAACTTGCGGTCGATGGCGTACACAGAGGATCATGTGGAGACCGAAATGGCGGCGCTTGCGGCCCGGTTCATCAACAGCACCAGCCGCCACGTATTTCTCACCGGCAAGGCAGGTACCGGAAAGACCACCTTCCTGCACCGCCTGGCCGCGCAGACCCACAAGCGCCATGTCATCCTTGCGCCAACGGGCATCGCGGCGCTCAATGCGGGTGGCGTCACCGTCCATAGCCAGTTCCTGCTTCCGTTCGGTGCCTTTGTGCCGGAGCGGCGCCTGCCCGAGGATGTGGGCGCTTACGGCAATTACCACGACCGCGACACGCTGAACCGCCGCCACCCGCTGAACGCCCTGCGGCGCAATGTGCTTCGCGGGCTCGATCTGCTCATCATCGATGAGGTGAGCATGCTTCGTGCCGATGTGCTCGATGCCATCGATCACCGCCTGCGTACCGTGCGCCAGCGCTGGGACAGGCCCTTCGGCGGGGTGCAGATGCTGTTCATCGGTGATCTGTATCAGTTGCCGCCGATCGTGAAGGACGAGGAGTGGAACGTGATGCGGCGCTACTATGAAAGCATGCACTTCTTCGAGTCCCGTGCGCTGAAGGAGAGCGGCTATGCCCACATCGAGCTGGACCGGATCTTCCGCCAGCAGGACCAGCGTTTCATCGACCTGTTGAACCACCTGCGCGAGAACACCGCCACACAGCAGGATATCGACACGCTCAACGGTTTCTACAAGCCGCAGCTTACGCACGGTGACACTGCCGGTGTCATCACCCTGTGCACCCACAACCGCACCGCCGATGACATCAACCAGCAGGAACTGGATAAGCTGGGAGACAGGCTGCAGCGGTTCGAGGCGGTGCTGGAGGGTGATTTTCCGGAAAGCATGTTCCCCGTGCTTCGCGAACTGGAACTGAAGGTGGGAGCCCAGCTCATGTTCGTACGCAACGATCCTGACAAGGCCTATTTCAACGGAAAACTGGCGCGTGTGGAGCGCATAGCCGAGGGGAGGGTGCATGTGCGCATGCTGGATGATGACATGCCCTACACGCTCAAGCGCGAGACCTGGGAGAACAAACGCTACGAGGTGGACCCCGTGACCAGGGAGCAGAAGGAACGCATCCTCGGCACCTTCGAGCAGTATCCGGTGAAGCTCGCTTGGGCCATCACCGTTCACAAGAGCCAGGGCCTCACCTTCGACAAGGCGATCATCGATGTGGGACGAGCCTTCGCGCCCGGACAAGTGTACGTGGCCCTTTCAAGGTTACGATCCCTTGATGGACTGGTCCTGCGCACCCGCATCGATGCAAGTGTGGTGAGCACCGATCGTGGCGTGGTAGCCTTCAGCGAGCGCCGTCTTACCCAGCAGCCTCTATCCGACCAGTTGCAGGAGCACCAGCAGCGCTTCCTGCACGACATGCTTACCAGCACCTTCGACCTTGGCGACCTGCTGCTGCGGGCCGAATACATCCAGAAGGACCACGACGAAGCGGACCAGTTCGAGGACGAGGGTATGAAGACCGCCCTGCAGCGCTTCAGGGATAATCTCAGGACCGAGGCGGAGAACACGCGCAAGTTCCAGGGACAGTTGTTGCGGCTGCTGCTCCAGGACGACCGTTCCAACCTGTTGGATCGCATCGGCAAGGGTGCCGGCTACTACGGAGGGTTCCTGAAGAATGCCATGTACGAGCTCCTGCAGCACATCGCACAGGTGGACATGCTATCGCGCAGCAAGCAATACAGCGATGTCCTGCGCGAACTTGACGGCATGGTCGCGAAGAAGGTGTTGGGCATCGCCAAGGCCGCACATGTCACTGCATGCATATTGAACGGTGCTGAGGTGACCCGCGATACCGCCTTGGAAAAGAGGATCGGCAACGAACGTGCGGCGTTGGTGGAACGTGTGAAGGCCTGGGCGGCAGAGCATGCGCCCACCAGCAGCCTCAGAAGTGGTCGCAAGCGCAAACGTGATGGTGAGTGGGATCCGGCAGGGTCGGACGCGACCGAAGAACGTTCGCTTTCACGACGACGTACACGCAAGGATGTGCCGACCCCGCCACCGAGGCTCAAGGGTGAGACCTACCTGAAGACCTACGTGCTCATCAAGGAGGGCAGGTCGCTTGAGGAGGTGGCCAGGGATCGCGGCCTGTCGCTGGGTACCATTGAGGGACACGCTGCTCGTGGGATCGGCGAGGGCATCCTCGACATCGATGCATTCTTGCCGGCCGCGGAACGCGACGCCATTGCCGACTGGATGCGGGATAACCCGGAGAAGAACAGCGGCGAGGTCCGGGCCCGATTCGGTGACCGCTACTCCTTCGGCGTGATCCGGATGGTGCAGGCATGGTTGAAGGGCGGTGAATGATGCTTTCCCACCATGGGGTCCTTCCTGATGGCGCACCAACGCATGTTCTGAGCGGCAACTTTTTCCGTCCTCCTTCGTCCAAAGGGAAAGGAGCAAAGGCTCGTGCTGACCAGGGAAATGAGGATGTTACGATCAATTGGTGTATCCATCGCATTGTGTAGCGCGTTCGCCGCTGCCGGGGTGCCACCTGCCAATGACCTCTGTGACCATGTGTTGCCGAGACAGCTTCCCATGGGCGGGTCCTTGGTCTTCGAGGGAACCACCGTGGGAGCGACGTTCTCCCAGGATGCACTGCCCGATAACGAGATCGGTCAGCTCGGTTTGCCCGTGGTTTGGCATGCCTTCACGCTGGAGCAATGCACCCGCGTTGAATTGGCATATTGCGGCACCGATCCGGTGTTCACGGGATATTGGGGACTGATCGCCAAGGGATGTCCCGCCGCCCTCACGATCCCGGCCACGAGCTTTAACGATGACCTCTGCGGGGACGGCAATCGCACCTTCGTGTACGATTCGCTCGGGGTGGGTACCTACTACATCCCGGTGCTCAGCGATGTGTTCGGCACGGCCTACGGTCCCTATCGGATCGAACTGAAGGCCACGGTCTGTACCGGAGGAACACCCCCCAATGATCTCTGTGGCAGCGTGGCACCGCTCACCGTTCCGGTCGGGCATGAGGTGACCTTCATTGGCGACAACACGGGCGCCACCTTCAGCGGTGATGGTGCTGCAGGCACGCTCTTCGGTTCCGTTCCCGTTCCCACCGTCTGGCATGCGTTCGAGCTCACGCATTGCTCCTCGGTATCCGTGGACTATTGCCGCACGGCCAATGGCCAGACCAACTACTGGAACCTGCTTGCCACAGGCTGTCCAGCGGCGCTCACCATCACACCGACACAAATACTCGACGACGAGTGCGGCAATGGTATGCGAACGCTCTTTTTCGCATCGCTCCAGCCAGGTATCTACTACGTGCCGGTGATCTATGACCCTTTCGCCGGTGCCGCCGGTCCATACGTGGTGGATGTCAGGGTGGGTACGTGTTTCGGTGGCACCCCTCCCAACGACCTCTGCGAAACAGCGGTGCCGCAACCACTGGTGTTGGGCGTGGCTGCCTTGCTCAAAGGCGATACGCGCGGTGCCACCAATGATGCTGATGGGCTACCCGGTTCCATTATCGGTTCGTCCGCGCTGGCCACCGTGTGGCATGCGTTCACGCTTGATCAATGTGCACGGGTCACCGTGGACTACTGTCCCACAGAGCTACCCTATGCCAACTACTGGGACCTCCTCGTTCGGGGTTGTGATGCCACCGACGTGGTGACCCCGGCATTCATCCAGGAGGATCAATGCGACAGCGGACGTCGTACCCTGGTCTTTGATGCGTTGGAAGCGGGCACGTATCACCTGCCCGTGCTGCTCGATGCGTTCAACGGTGCGGTGGGACGTTATGCCATTGAGGTGCTTGCGCTCAATTGTGCAGGTGATGTTCCGGTCAACGACATCTGCTCCGATGTGCCGGTGATCCCCTTGGGATCCGATACCTTGGTATTCGCAGGGAATACCACAGGCGCCACGAATGCAGGTGATGGCGCGCCCGGAAGCCTGCTGGATGACCCGGAGGTTCCCACGGTCTGGCACGCTTTCTCGATCGGGGCGTGCAGTGATGTTCGCGTCACCTACTGCGGTACGATGCCGGTTTTCGGGAACTACTGGGACCTCCTCTTCCGGGATTGCCCGGCGGAGGGTCCGGTGTTCCCCAGCGATATCAATGATGCCCTCTGCTCCAGCGGCGCGCGCACCCTGCTGTTCGATTCACTGGCGGCTGGTACATATTACCTGCCTGTCCTGATGGATGCGTTCACCGGTGCTCGCGGGCCCTATGAGATCTCCGTGAGCGCTTCTTTCTGCGACCTGCAGACGGAGGTGGCAGGCCGGCTCCTTCCACCATCGGGCCTGCGCGTCCATCCCGTTCCCTCGGATGGCGCGATCACCGTGGAAGGCCTCCGTGCCGGCCCCTATCGGATGACCCTGTTCGATACGGGTGGTCGCATGGTCGGATCCCGAACAGGGATCGGCACGCAGACGGCCCTCCTTTGCGACCTGCAGTACCTGAACGTGGGCACCTACCTGCTGGTCGTTGAGCAGGAAGGGACGCGTGAACACCGCATGATCGTGCGGTCGGGTAGGTGAAGTGCGCGGGGTATCTTCGCGTGCATATACAGACCACGCGAATGAAACTTGTATCCTTCAATGTGAACGGCATCCGGGCTGCTTCCGGTAAAGGTTTGCTGGGGACGCTTGAGGCGTTGGATGCAGACATCATCTGCCTGCAGGAGACCAAGGCTACACCAGCCCAGGTACAGGAGGTGCTGGCGCCCCTGAAGGGCTACCATGTGCATGCCTATGGTGCCGCCAAGGCCGGGTACAGCGGTACCGCCATCGCATGTCGTAATGCTCCGGAAAAGGTGGCCTATGGTATCGGGATGCCGGGCCACGACGATGAAGGGCGTGTCATTACCGCCTGGTTCCCGGACCTGGTCGTGGTCACCGTATACACCCCGAACAGCGGCGAGGGCCTGAAACGCCTCGACTACCGCGCGGAATGGGATGCGGCGTTCCGCGGTTACGTCCACGCGCTCGCGCGAAGTGGTTCACCTGTCGTTGTTTGTGGCGACCTCAACGTGGCCCACCGGCCCATCGACATCGCACGGCCGAAATCGAACTACAATACCAGCGCCGGCTACACACAACAGGAGATCGATGGGATGGACGCCCTGCTCGCCGCCGGGTTCGTCGATACCTTCCGTCACCTGCATCCGGAGGTGGTGAAGTACAGCTGGTGGAGTTTCCGGGCCGGTGCCCGGGGCAAGAACATCGGCTGGCGCATCGACTACGTGCTCGTAAGTGGGAACTTGGCGCCCAAGGTGAAGGAGGCGTTCATCCTGAACGAGGTGACCGGCAGCGATCACTGCCCCGTCGGCATCGGTTGGTGATGCGCTCGGGGCTACAGGCTTAAGAGGTCCTTGAAGCGTGCAGCCTGCCTGCGGCTCACCTCGATGGATTCCTGCTGGCCATCGCGGCCCGTGTGCTTCAGCTTCACCATCAGGCCACCGCTGAACCAGGGTTCGATGCCCTCCACCCAGCGGAGGTTGATGATGTGTTTGCGGCTTGCCCGGAAGAACACCAATGGGTCGAGCCTTTCCTCCAGTTTGTTGAGGCTGCGCAATACCAGTGGCTTCTGGTCACCGAAGCGTACACGTACGTAGTTGCCTTCGCTTTCGAAGGACCGCACGTCCTTGAGCGTCACGAACCAGCACTTGTCGCCGTCCTTCAGGAAGATCTGGTCATGTTCGCGCAGCACCTCCCTGCCGGGTGCCGCATGCTCCCCGGAGGGCCGAAGCTTGCCAAGGGCGGCCGCAAGACGCTCGGGATCGATGGGCTTCAGCAGGTAGTCGAGCGCATTCACCGCGAATGCCTTGAGGGCATGCTCGTCATACGCGGTAACGAAGATCACCTGGGGCGCATGGTCCAGCCGTTCGAGCAGGTCGAAACCAGTGCCGCCCGGCATGTTGATATCCAGGAACAGCAGGTCGGGATGGTGTTCTGCGATGAGCACCTCCGCTTCATGCACATTGGCCGCTTCGCCCACAACGGTGATACCTTCATGGGCGGCCAGCAGGTTCCCCAATTCCTTGCGCGCAAGGCGCTCATCATCGATGATCAGTGCTTTCATGGCAGTACGGTGGTGCCGTTCATGGTTGAAGGGGAGCCGGCGTCCGAAGTTCGTGGATCGGGATGTTCACGGTGGTGACAACGTTCCCATCCTCTTGTCGGATGCTGAGGTTCGCCGCGGTGCCATAGAGCAGCTCCAGGCGCCGTCGGGTGTTCTGCAGGCCGATGCCCCCCGGGTCCTTCGAAGGTCGGTACGTGCCACTGTTGCGTACGGTGATGATCGTCGCATCAGGAGTCCCCGTGGCGTCGATGATGAGGTCCCCCCCACCGGGCAGATGCGCGATGCCATGCCTCACCGCGTTCTCCACCAGCGTCTGCAACAGCATCGGGGGGACCAGGTTGCGCTCCAGGGAAGGGTCCACGTGTATCTGCGTGCGCAGGCGTTCCTCGTAACGCATCGATTCAAGTGCCAGGTAGGCCTTCACGATATCGATCTCCTCACCCAACGGCACCGTCCTGCGTTTCACGCTGGCCATGGCATTGCGCAGTATCGCGCTCAACTGGGTGATGGCCCGTTTGGCCTGCTCGGGGTCCTCGTCAACCAAGGCACGGATGCTGTTCAACGCATTGAACATGAAGTGCGGGTTCATCTGGGCGCGCAGCGTGTTCAGCTGGTTCTCACGGTTGGCCGTCTCCAAGCGCAGGTTGCGGATCTCCTCCCTGCGGTTGATGATGAAGTAGCAATACGCCAGGTAGGCCACAGACCAGATGATGAACAGCAACCCCCAGTTGATCGCCCGGTTCAGGTGAACGAGCAAGGGCTCCGTGTGGAGCGGCTTGTAGGAGGTCAGCAGCATGTCATGGAGCAGCATCTCCACCATGCTTGCGATCGGCGCCAGGAGGGTGGCATACAAGGCAAGTTGTGGCAGTAGCAGGCCGAACTCCGCATGTATCAGGTTCCTCCGCAGGATGATGTGCCTCAACAGGTGGCTCATGGAGATGCCAGTGAACACTTCCATCCCCATCAATTGCAGGACATCCGCGTCCGAACCGTCGTTGATGAACTGCCATGCATAGAACAAGCCCACGAACAGGCTCCAGCTCATCAACTGCATGAGCCAGTACACCGGGCGGGGACCGTTCAGGAAGGGCGTATGCAGGAAGGACCAGCGCATCATGCTCACCACCGCGAATGTACCCGATGGCGGTTCGGCAGGTACGCATGATCCATGAGCGGTCACATATCCGCACAGTTGGAGTTGATGTACCTTGCAGCCATTGGGATGAACTATCTCGGGCACTTGTATCTGAGCGGTGAGGAGCCCCTGGTGATCGTCGGTAATTTCATGGCGGACGGGGTGAAGGGGCGGTATTTCGACCATCATCACCCTCTTGTGCAGCGCGGTATCCGGCTGCACAGGGCGATCGACAGCTACACCGATGCGCACCCTGCCCAGCGAGAGGGCCGCGCCCGGCTGCGTGGCCACGCTGGTCGCTATGCAGGTGTGGTGATGGACCTGTTCTACGACCATCTCCTTGCACGCCACTGGTCCACCTACCGCTCCGAGCCCTTGCAGGGTTTTGCCGAACGCATGTACCAGGTCCTGGGCACGCATCAGCACCATCTTACCGCACCCATGCGCAGCATGCTCACCCACATGGCCGCCGGCAACTGGCTCGGGTCCTACGCCACGGAGGATGGCCTTGCACGCGCCCTGGCCGGTTTGGCTGCACGCGTCCCCGAGGGACATGTCATGCGTGGCGCCGAGGTCGTCCTGCGCGCATCCATCAACGCCTACACGGAAGAGTTCGAGGTCTTCATCCGTGATATCAAGGATCACCTGCACCAGCATTACCAATGAACCGTCGCACGCTCATCCGATCATTGCTGGCGATGGTCGCTGCCGCTGCAATAGCCCTGCTGCTGCACCTCGGTGTTGCCGACGACGGCGATAATGCGGTGCCATGGGCTGAGCCCCGGGTGGAACGGGACCTGCTAGCTATCGGGCAGGACACCCTGCGCGTGCTGGTGCTCCGCGACCCCCTTTCATGGGAACAGCGTCCCGGCGCGGAGGCTGGGCTGGAGTGGGAGCTGATCGAAGGGTTCGCGGGTGTTCTCAAGGTTCCTGTCCGGGCCTTCCCGGTGGACCATCCGGACAGCCTCTGGATGGCTTTGCAGGATGGTCGCGGTGATCTCATTGCCGCGCAGCTTACGCCCCGCGCCGACCATGCGCGCTGGGTGCGGTTCAGCAGCTCCTATCACACCGTTCGACCCGTGGTCGCCTCCCTGCACAGCCGTGTGCCCTCGCGCGGAAAACCCTCATTGGCGCCCCATCTGGATACCGTTCTCCTGTCGACCGCGTCGCCGTTCAGGAAGCCCGGCTATCCGCTGAACGGGGCGCTTTGCCCGAAGGCGGCCCCCGCTGGTGGTCCCCATACGGGAGAGGACCTGTTGGCCGCGCTCCTGCTCGGTCATGCTCCGGCAGTGGTGGTCAGCGATGCCCTCGCGGCATACGAGGTGGACCGGACGCCGATCATCTCCTTCTCCGATCCCGTGGGCCCGTCCGTGGATCTGGTCTTCGCACTGCGAAGCAATGCGCCGGAGCTCTGGCAGGCGCTCGAACACTGGCTCGATGAGGAACAGCGAACGGGTTCGCTTCGACGGATGTGCGCAACCTACCGGATGGATCGCGCGAGGCGAAGCCGGGGATTGCGCCCCGAGCGTTCCATACCCATCACCGGGGACAGCGTGTCACCCTACGATCAGATCTTCCGTTCATACGCCGGAAAGCTCTCATGGGATTGGCATCTGCTGGCGGCCCTTGCCTTCCAGGAATCGCGCTTTGACAGCACCCTGTCGAGCCACAAGGGTGCCACCGGTATCATGCAGTTCATGCCCGGCACCGCTCGGGGCCTTGGACTCGACGTGGAGGACGGCGTGGATGCGCACGTGGCAGCCGCTGCACGCTATGTCAATAAGCTGGACACGCTCTGGATGCGCGCAGTTCCGGATCCGTCCCAACGGCTGCGCTTTGTATTGGCATCATACAATGCCGGCCCGGGACACGTCATCGATGCACAGCGTCTGGCCGAACAGGTGGGCCTTGACCCGCGCCGCTGGGAGGGTAACGTGGAACACGCCATGCTGCTGCTGGCCCGTCCGCGTTGGTACATGCGGCCCGATCTGCGCAACGGGCAATGCAATGGCGCCCAGGTGTTCCATTTCGTGCGCGACGTGCTCCACGTATACGCCCAGTTAACGAGGGCACTGCCCCGGTCTCCGATCGTGCCGGGGGAGCGTTGACACAGGCATCTTCATGGTGTCGACCCGGTAACAGGCATCCGGATCGCGATGCGTTGCCCTGGACACCGTGGACCGGTCGATCCCGTGGGAACTATCGTGACGTCCTAACTTGGCGCCATGGCGCAACGTATCCGCATCATCCTTTCCCTGCTGCTGTTCCCATCCTTGCTGGCTGCGCAGGATCTTCCCCACACCCTGGCGCCCGCTGAGCGTGCGCTGATACCCGCTTACCGCGCGAGCAGGGGTGCCGATGGAAGGGGGATCAGCACGCCCCCACCTTTCGCAGCACGCACCATGGCCGAATGGGAGGAGGTGGAAAGCCTCGTGATCACCTGGACGAGCTACACGGGTATCCTCAAGCAGATCGTGCGCGCCGCCAAGGAGGAATGCGAGGTCATCATTGTTTGCAGCGACCCGTCCCAGGTCACTTCAGTGCTGCTGAACGGTTCGTTCGGGGGACCACTGCCGGATCTGCAGAACATCACGTTCCTCAGCGCCGATTTCAACAGCATCTGGGTGCGTGACTTCGGACCCGAGAACATCTACGCCAATGAGGTGGATTCGCTCTTTCTGTTGGATTGGATATACAACCGGCCACGGCCCGAGGACGATGCGCTGAGCGCCGTGCTTGCTGATGCGCTCGGACTGGGTGTGTATCGCACGGACCAGCCTCCGTACGACCTGGTGCATACTGGGGGCAACTTCATGAGCGATGGTTTCGGTACCGCGTTCAGCAGCGAACTGGTGGACGAGGAGAACGGCCCCAACGGAGAGTTCAATATCACAGTGCGCACGTCGGATGGCGTGGATGCGATCATGGAGCAGTTCATGGGCATCGGGCGCTACGTGAAGATGCAGCAATTGCTCTACGATAACATCAACCATATCGACATGCACATGAAGCTGCTGGATGAGGAGACGCTCCTGGTGGGTGAGTTCCCGGCAGGCGTGAGCGATGGTCCGCGCATCGAGCAGAACGTGCAGCAGATACTGGATGATGTGCCCTCCGTGTTCGGAACGCCTTATCGCCTGGTGCGCGTGCCCATGCCACCCAGCACAGGGGGCAGCTTCCCCCCGAGCGCCAGTTATCGCACCTACGCCAATAATATCTTCATCAATCGAACAGTGCTCGTGCCCACTTATCGCACCGAATACGACACCGTGGGCTTGCGTATCCTCCGCGAAGCACTACCCGGGTACCGTGTGGTCGGCATCGATTGCGACGACCAGGGACAGAACATCATCAGCGCCAGCGGTGCCATCCATTGCATCACCAAGACCATCGGCGTGCGTGACCCGTTGCTCATCCGCCATCAGCGGCTGGACGATACGGACGATGCCCTGAACCCCTATCCCGTCGAGGCCTATATCAGGCACCGGTCGGGTATCGCCTCCGCTCGCTTGTACTGGAGCATCGATACGCTCCAGGGTTACACGGAGGTTCCCATGGTCCCGGGCGTGGGCGACAATTGGAACGCCAGCATTCCCGCCCAGGCGCCGGGCACGCTGGTGTATTACTACATCGCAGCCACCTCCAACAGTGGCAAGGTGCAGCAGCGCCCGATCGTGGCGCCGCAGGGCTGGTGGCGGTTCAGGGTCAATGACCTGTCCACGGGAGCGCCGGAACTGATGGCGATCGCTTCGATGCAGCTTTATCCCAACCCGACGAGCTCACTCCTGGTGCTTGATGCGGGCACAGGGTATGTGCAGGGCCTGCAGGCCGTATTGCTTGATGCCCTTGGGCGTGAGGTCAGGCGCTTGCACACCGGACCGGTGCCCGCTGACGGCCGCATCTTCACGGATATCGCCGACCTCTCCCCGGGCAGCTACGTGGTGCACATCCGCGCTGCCAGTGCGGTGCGCAGCATTCCGGTCGTCAAGCACTGACCGGATCAGTGTGCGCGAACGAAACGCCCGAGCATGACGCCGTCGTCGCCACGCAACAAGTAGGTGCCCGCGGACAGCCCAGCCACATTGATCGTTGCCGAGGCACCGGCACCCACGCTCCATTCCGCGTGCATGCGGCCCTGCAGGTCGAACACCTTCAGGCTGCGTTGGCTGGTCAGCCCTTCGATGCGCAATGTACCATCCGTGGGAACGGGGAATATCCGGATGGACCGGGCCGATACGCCGGTAATATCGGAACTGATGTCCGATTCAAGGCAGATGCTGAACGTGCCGGCGTCTCCACCGCCTCCGTTCCATACCCGCAGCAGGTAGTTCGTGTTCGCTGGCAGGCCCGCTATGTTGATGGGGGCGTTAACCCCGGTCCAGCAAGCGATATAGCCGTCCGAAGCACATCCGCTGTACAGCGCAATGTTCACCTCGCCAGCAGAGATGGGTTCCGCAAGGATGCTCAAGGCTTCTGCATAGCCACTGTTGAAGCTGTACCAGACGTCCACCACGGCGGCGAACGGATCGCATTCCGGATTGGCCAGGGCGGAAGGGTATGCACACAGGTTGCTTCCGGTGCTCGCCTCGCAGCCACCGAGCGGTTGTATCACAAGCTCCGTCGCGTTGGTGCAGAGGTCGTTGCCTTCGGGGGCACACCCGTCCTCGCATGAAATGCTGAGCGTGAAGGGACCCACCTCCTGGTTGTATCCATGGACAAGCACCAAGTAGGTGACGCCTGCAGTGCTCGGGAAGCTCACCCTGCTGCTATTGCCTCCACAACCAGCGGCATCGTCGTTGCCTCCGATGCAGGTCAGGCCATTGCAACCACCCGTGAAGACGCTGATCTTGCTGTCGTAACCGGTGGCATTGCAGGTGGATGCCTCAATGACCTGGCCATTGCCCACCACACTGTACCAGAGGCCTTTCGTGGTGATGTTGCCCGAGCCACAGGCGGGGCCGTTGGACACCAGGCCCAGCTCCGTGTTGCCCTCGGCCGATGCGGCACACTCAAGCGCTATGGCGTTCGCGCAAAGGGCGTTCGGCGCCAATGGTTCGGCGATGGTGGTGAAGCCCACCGGCCCTACCCGCTGGCTCAGATCGCCGTCACCACAGTCGAGCGTGAGGTAGATGTCGTAGGCCGTTGCCAGCGAAAGCCCGTTAAGCAGCACGGGCGGGCCATCCACACCCTGGGTGCCGCTAAGCACGCTGCCCGTGCCGGGTGGGAAGCCCGTTGGACCGAATTCAACGATGTAGCCTGCACCCTGCTCCGTGCTTTGCCAATCCAGCGTTGCGGCGATGTCGAACGGCGTGATGGTCAACCCGGAAGGGGTCCCGCAGGTCTCACAGCTGCGCACCAGGTCGAACGTGCCGGTGGCTCCGTTGTACCCCTGGACCAGCACATGATAGGGAGTGCCGGCCTCGGTATCGAACGAAACGGTGGAGCACGTGCCTGCAACGGGCGTATCGTCGTTGCCGGTCACGCACACCTGTTCATCACAGGAGCCGGTGTATACGTTGATCTTGCTGTCGTAGCTCACATTGGAGCAGGTGCTCAGCGTGGTCTGGTCGCCATCCCCGATAAAGCTGTACCACACACCTGCGGCGCTTATGCTCGTACCGCATTCCGGCACGCCGTCGGGCGCCGCCGCCGTGGTGCTGCCGGAGAGCGTGTCACCGCAGGCGATGGGTATTGCACCCGCACATACATCGTTCGTGATGGGCGCACAGCCGACCCCCAGGGTGAAACTTCCGGTGAGACCGCTGTAGCCCTGGACGAGCACGAGGTAACTCGCCCCCGGCGTTGCTGCGAACACCACGGTGGAACCGAGGTCACAGGCGTCATCGTTCCCGGTCAGGCAGATGAGGCCGTCACATCCCCCCGTGTACACGTTCAACTTGGTATCGTAGTCGAATTGCGTGCAGACCGACAGGGTGATCTGGCCTGCAGCCCCCTCAAGCACGTACCATACACCTGCCGCGCTCACACCCGTTACGCAGGTGGGCGCGCTGTCGGCCGTTGCATTCGTTGTTGCACCCGGATAGCTTCCACCACAGCTGATGGGTGTGGCACCTGAACAGCTGTCGTTGAGGGGTTGGCCGACGAGCGGTGCGACCACGAAAAAGCAGGCGGTGAGGAGGAGAGGGCGGAGGTGCATGGCTGGGCGAGTGGTCCGGCCAAGGTAGCCGCTGCGCGCCGCCCCGCAAAGGACCACGCGCATCATCGCCGCCGCACCCGTGTGCGGTCGGGGTCCTCGTGGAAGTAGTAGCGCACATCCAGGGTCAGGTAGCCCCCATCCAGTTCGCCGCGCACCGTGTACGGGAAGAAGGTGGGACCATAATAGGTGAGGTCCGCAACAGCGATGGAACCGAAAGGCCGATGGAAACTGCCACCCAGATAGAAATAGCCGGAGCGTTCACTCCTGTACTCAACGCCGAGGTTGGCCAACGCGCCGAACTGTGCCCAATTGTTGCGGTACACATAGATCCGTCCACGTTCCACATCCTGCTGCACATCGCTCGGGTAGGCATCGAGCGAGAACCCGATCGCAGCGTTCATCCACATGCGTTCACCAAGCCGGATATTGGCCAGCGCGGTCAGTGGGAGCTCATAACCGACATACCGGAAGGCCGCCGAATCGGCATAGCCGCTGGTATCGTTCAACAAGGCATACCTGTAGTTGCGCTGGATCTGGAGGATGCCGGTCTCCAAGGAGATCGCGTTCGTGAGTCCCACACGCACCGACATGCCGAAGGCGTAACCACCTGTCAGGGTGACGCGGCCGCGGAGGGCGCCCTTTTCAAGCGGGACCACCGGGTCGAAGAAGGACAGGGGTATCACGGGCTTCACCTGGATGCCGACGGTGGCAACGCCGGCCTGCGGATGCGCCGGTGTGATGATGCCCCCGGTTGCAAGCAGCAGCAGCAGGAACGGGCGCAACGCCCACGACATGCACCTGGTGCTCTTTACAGCCTTGCCGTATGGTGGGGTTACAACGTGATGCACGTTCCGGTGTTCTTCGTAGGAACCACCTGGCCTTCTGTACGACCGTTCACTGTGCATCCGGGAGGTTCCGCGGTGAAGTTACCCCAATGTGCGCCACGCGTTCACGCTCCTGTGATCCATCACCCTTTGTCGCTCATCGCAGCAACGCGCCGGCGATCGCGAGCGCCAGCAGCAGCCCCACCCCGCCCAGGACCACCCACCGCAGCAGGCCGTCCCCGATGAACGGTTGCCGGTGTCGCCCAAGAACCCTGTAATTGGCCCGCACCGCAGCTTCGCGATGGCGTTGGCGCACGGCAACGAGGTAGGGCGGTCCTCCCTGGAGGTCGATCTCACATCCGATGCCGATCTCACGCAAGGCTTCCTTGTACTCCCCTGCGATCCCAGGTTCCGTGAAACGGAATACAAGCCAGGCAGGGTCCTCCGGATGGTCGTCGAAGTTGGTGAGGTTGAGGAGGGCCATGATGTAGAGCGCTGATGTGTCAGGTGGTCTTCAGTCCTCCCAACGCACCACCTGGTCAAGCGGTTTGCGGTAGCCTTTGGGCCACTCCACCGAAGGATAGCCGATGTGGAAGAGCCCCAACGCCTTATCCTCGGTTCCAAGTCCCAGGAAGTCCCGCATAGCAGGGCCCGTCATGGCGTCGCCGGTGGCCCAGAAAGCACCAAGTCCGTAGGCGGCACACGTCAGTTGCATGTTCTGCACCGCACAGGCCACCGCCATCAGTTCGTCGCGCTCACTGATCTTGCCGGACGGGTCCCGCACCATGCCGATGGCGATGACCACACTGCTTTGGAGGGGGCGCTGGGTGAGGTTCTCGAATTTGCGGGGGAGGAACCTGTCCTCCGGCGTGCTGCTCCTGTACACTTCACCCAGGAACGCGCTTAACCGATGTCGGGCAGCGCCGCTGAATACCGTGAAGCGCCATGGTTGCGTCATTCCGTGGGTGGGCGCCCAGGTGCCGTTGGTCAGGATGCGCTCAACCAATTCGCGCTGCACCACCCGCTCCGTGAAGTCCTTGGGCTGGATGGTGCGACGGTGCCTGACCAGCTCGGTGATCTCGCTCACACTGAATTTCATCCTGCAAAGAGAAGCGATCCCGGCGCTTGTGCCATGTCGAGGGTGGATCGCGCGGTGTATCTTTACCGCAAGAACCCAACACCTGCATGATGTACCGTTACGCCTCCGCATTCGTACTGCTCATCTCCGGCACCGCGATGGCGCAGGTGAGCCTCTCCGTTGGCAACCACGTTCCCGTTGTGGGCCAGACCGTTGCCCTTCGCACGGCGGCCACCTACACATCCAACGGACCCGTGGGTGCCGGTGTCACCTACAACCATTGGGACCTGTTCCCCGCTTCCACCGGCAACAGGAATTTTTTTTACGCGGCTGCTACCAGCACCATGCCCGGTGCATCGCTCGCCAGCACCGACGGCGGTTCGGACACCACCTTCTGGTCGCTGACATCCAACGGGCTCACCGTCGTTGGGCTGCGTGGTTCGCTGGAAGGTGTGCTCACCTACACGGACCCTGTCGTCGAATTGAAACTGCCGCTTTCCTACGGTCAATCATGGACCGATGTAGGCACCGCCAGCTTCACGGTTTCCGGTATCCCGGTCACACGCATCATCTCGTTGGCAGGTGCCGCCGATGCCTACGGAACGCTCAACCTGCCGGGTGCTGCCGGACAGTCGGTCCTGCGTGTCAAGGTGCGCCGCCAGACCAATGATAACAGCGCGTTCCTGTCTTTGAACCGCATCTCCAACATCACCTATTTCTACACCGCCGCGAACGCCCATCCGATGCTCAAGCTCGTTGAGGACTCCATCAGCTCCGGAACGGGCGCATGGAATGTGACACGCGCGTTGGAGTACGTCGGTGATGCCACATCGGTGGGGCTGCAGGAGATCGGACCGGATGACGTATCGTTCACCGCTTTTCCCAACCCTGCCAGCAATAGCGTCAATGTGCAACTGGATGGCCCGGTCGATGTTATCCAGCTGATCGACTCCAAAGGGGCCCTTGTGCGCAGTGTGAACACCACCTCCGATCGCGTGCTGCTCGATCTGAACGGTGTCGGGGCTGGTCATTACCTGGTGCGTGCGTATCTCCGAGGCGCTGCGGTGGAGACCCGCGCGCTCGTAGTGGAGTGAACAGCTGACCCCTGGTGGACTTCGGTCCGGGCCGCATCCCTGCCGGGGCGGCCCGTTCGGTTTCCGGCCATGCGCGCATGACATATCGGTTCGATATTCTATATTCGGGTCAATATCCAACCCACATGCGAAGCTTGTTCATAATGCTGGCATCCACACTGCACGCTGTGTCATACGCCCAGCCTGTGCTGAACCTTACCAACCTGCAGCCCGTTGTGGGTAGCACGTACACGTTTTCCGATGCGGCATACCAGGCCCAGGGTGCCGCCGGTGCGAACGTGACATGGAACTTTGGCAGCCTTGTTCCCACCGGCACGCCTGTATCGTTCACCTATGTGAACCCGACGACCGCGGAGGGAGCGATCAATTACCCTGGAGCGAATTCGGCTTGGCGATCCGGGACCGGTGCCCAGGCAGTGGTCAATTACCAGGCCTATTCGGCCAGTTCCATGCAGGAACTCGGCACCTGGTTGGGCTTCGGTTACTCGGTGTTCACCGATCCGCTTCAGCAGTTGTCCTTCCCCCTCACCTACAACACAAGTTGGTCCGATGACTACGGCGGAACGGTGCAGCTGTTCGGGACCTCCACGATCAGTGGCTCCCTGACCAGCACGGTGGATGCGTACGGTACCTTGATCCTCCCCACTGGGACGTTCACCAACGTCCTGCGCTTGCGCACCACGCGTTCAGAGACGACCACGTTCTCCGGTCTGGCCACCACGGTGGAGTCACAGGTCTATTACTTCCTCAAGGCTGGTTTCGCCAACCCGCTGCTCGAGGTCAGGACCACCACGACAACCGCACCAGGCAGTCCCCCCGAGGTGGAGCAGGCCCTCCGTTACCAGTCTGCAGGCAATACGGACATCGAGGGCACCACCGCAACATCCATCAGCGTGGCCCCCACCATTACCTCGGACCTGGTACGTGTCACTTCTCCGGAACCGTTTGGACAGGACCTTCGCGTGCAGGTCATCGACGCATCCGGCCGCATCATCGTCGCGCCTGTCAGCGTCGCAACCGCATCCGTGCAGGTGGACCTCACCCTGGCCGTCCCCGGTCGTTATACCATCCTCCTCCAGCGGCCTGACGGTCGTCGTTCAACGGCCACGGTCATCAGGGAGTGAGCGCGTACACGATCGGGTTGGGAACAGATCGACCGTTCCGGTCGTTCTGATGAAGTACCATGCGCGGTCACCGCTTTTCCAAGTTACAGCCCCTTGCCGACCAGCGGGGTCCTTTCGAACAGGTGCTGCCGCTGTTCCTCGAGCTGCTCACGCATACCAGCGGTGATGTCGAGGAAGCACTGGATTGGTTGCGCCAGGTGGATGAGGAACACCGTGTGCTTCCCGATGGCTACACCCTGGAGGACTTCAAGGCAGACCTTGTGCGCCATGGCATCATCGGCGACCGTCCATCGAAGGGGGGGCGTACGCCGCTCACCGGCAAGGCGGAGCGCCTCATCCGCGAGCGCGCCCTGGAACAGGTGTTCGGCAGGTTGAAGCAGGCAGAGCGCGGCGATCATGGAATGCGCCGGGGTGGGGCGGGGGACGAACCCACTGGGGAACGCCGGCCGTTCCGGTTCGGCGATCGCGCCGACCAGCTCGCCTTGAGCGACAGTATCCGCAACGCCCAGCAACGGGGTCTCGACGACCTGCAGCTGCACGAGGAGGACCTGGAGGTGATGGAGACCGAACACCGCACGGCCAGTGCCACGGTGCTCATGATCGACATCAGCCACAGCATGGTCCTGTACGGCGAGGACCGGATCACGCCCGCCAAGAAGGTGGCCATGGCCCTCGCAGAGCTCATCCGTCGGCGCTATCCAAAGGACAGCCTCGACATCGTCGTGTTCGGCAATGATGCATGGCGGGTGGAGCTGAAGGACCTGCCCTACCTGCAGGTGGGACCATATCACACCAATACCGTGGCAGGCTTGGAGCTGGCCATGGACATCCTGCGCCGCAGAAAGGTGCGCAATCGGCGCATCGTGATGATCACCGACGGGAAGCCCAGTTGCATCAAGCGCGACGGGGAGTACTACATGAACAGCTTCGGGCTCGATGAGCTCATCGTGGGCCGCACACTGGATGCCGCCCTTCGTGCGCGCAAGGCGGGTATCCCCATCACCACCTTCATGATCGCGCAGGATCCCTACCTGCAGCGGTTCATTGAACGCTTCACCGAGGCCAACCAGGGACGGGCCTTCTACACCGGTCTTCAAGGCTTGGCCGACATGGTGTTCCGTGACCACGCCTCCAACCGGAAAGCTCCCTGATACTCATGAACGGGCGCTTCTTGACGCGCTCCAACGCACCACCGGATGAACCTGCCAAGAACTCTCGGCGAACTGAAGAAGAGCGGCTATCGCGCGCGCACCGTCAAACAGGAGTTGCGTGACAACCTCATCGCCCGCATCCGCTCCGGGCTGCCCTTGTTCGCCGATGTCCACGGCTATGAGGATACCGTGGTACCCGCATTGCAACGCGCCATCCTCGCAGGTCACAGCATCAACCTGCTGGGCTTGCGCGGCCAGGCCAAGACACGCATGGCACGCGCCCTTGTGGACCTGCTGGACGAGTGGGTACCTGTGGTGGAGGGCAGCGAGGTCAACGATGATCCGATGGCGCCGCTCAGCCGCCACGCCCGCGAGATCATTGCGCGGATGGGCGATGATGCCCCGGTCGACTGGCTGCACCGGTCGGCGCGCTACAGCGAGAAGCTCGCCACGCCCGACGTCACCGTGGCCGACCTCATCGGTGACAGCGACCCCATCAAGGCCGCCAACCTCAAGCTCGATTATGGTGACGAGCGCGTCATCCATTTCGGCCTCATCCCCCGCAGCAACCGGGGGATCTTCGTCATCAACGAGCTGCCAGACCTGCAGCCGCGCATCCAGGTGGCCTTGTTCAACATCCTGCAGGAGGGTGATG
>CAZLGY010000021.1:12250-30432 GCA_964559165.1 uncultured Chryseobacterium sp. | reverse complement strand
CCTTTTCACCGGCGGTGAAGTAGGTGATCAGGTTGAGCAACTTGTAGGTGCTGCGGATCAGTTTGGCGAGGCCGGACTCGGTGACCCCGAGATCCTGCAGATACTCGACGGCCTCGTCGGGGCTCAACTGAGCCAGTTCGGCTTCGATCTGGGCGCTGATGGTCACGACTTCCGCCCGGTCCTGGGCCGCGTATTCCTGGACTTTCCGCACCAAAGGCAGGGTGTCGGCCTCCGCCAACTCACTCTCGGCGACGTTGGCGGCATAGATGATCGGCTTCATCGTCAGCAGGAACGAGGGCTGCAGCAAGGTCTTCTCCTCGTCGGTGAGATCGGCAGACCGGGCCCAACGGCCCTGATCGAGAACGAGCTTGACCTTTTCGAGGGCCGCCATCTCGGCGATGGCGTCTTTGTCGCCCGAGCGGGCCGGACGCCGCACCCGCTCGAGGCGTTTTTCCACGGTATCGAGATCGGCGAGGGCCAGTTCGAGGTTGATGCATTCGATGTCCCGGATCGGATCGATGCCGCCCTCGACGTGGGTGATGTTGCCGTCTTCAAAACAGCGCACCACCTCGACGATGGCATCGACCGCCCGGATATGGCCGAGGAACTGGTTCCCGAGACCTTCACCCTTGCTGGCGCACTTCACCAGGCCGGCGATGTCCACTATCTCGACCGTGGTGGGCACGATGCGCTGTGGCTTCACCAACTCGGCGAGCTTGTTGAGGCGGGCATCGGGCACGGTGATGGTGCCCACGTTCGGTTCAATGGTACAGAAGGGGAAATTGGCGGCTTGCGCCTTGGCGTTGCTGAGGCAGTTGAACAGGGTGCTTTTACCTACGTTGGGCAGACCGACGATGCCGCATTTGAGTGCCATGGGGACGCTGTATCTCCGCGCCGTTCGATCGGCTACGGGCCGCGAATGTAGGAAGGTGTGGTGAGGGAGGTTGCGGCGCCCGCCCTGTTGCTCGCTGGGCATCCTGTCCCTCGTGATGCGCGCAGCGCGGTCAACCGTTGGCAGGGTCCGGACCCAACCCCGTTGACCGACCGCGGCGCACGAATGGTCACGCATCGGCACAACCGCCCGAAGCGTCACTCCACCGGCTTTCGGAACACCAGAAAATGCTGCCACGGAAGACCGTTCCAACTCTGCTCCCATGCAAGCCCCGCCGCAGCCATTTCGCGCACACATTGCTCCTTGGCCATCCTGTGCACATCCTGGATGGGGATCCGCGGATCCTCGCGCCTGAACTCCACCAGGAACAACAGCGCTCCCGGACGCATGGCCCGCACGACGGATGCCATCATCTCCGCTGGATGATCGAACTCGTGGTAGACATCCACCAGCAACACCTTGTCCATCCGACCTTCCGGCAGACGCACATCCGTGGCGGTACACAGCACCATGTCCACATTGGTGAGCCCTGCACGCATCGACCGAACGAAGACGCTGTCCAGCATGGATGACTGGATATCAACTGCGTAGACCGTGCCCTCGGCCGCCATTCGTGCCATCAACAAGCTGTGAAAGCCGGTACCGCAACCGATATCGGCCACGCGATCGGCAGGAGCGATGCCCATGCGGTCCAGCATGCGCCGGGGGCGCTCCTCCCGCTCCCGCTCGGGGCGGTCCAACCAATCGGCATGGGCTGCGCACATGGTGTGTGCGATCTCGCGGCCCATGTACCACTTGCCGATGCCCGCCGGATCCCCCGGACGCAATTCGTATTGTGCAGACAACAGCCCGGGCAATGCACAGAACAAGGGGATGAGCATGCGGGCCATGACAGTGGAACACTCCTGCCATCCCTCCTGTTCCGCGGCGCAGGCAGGTGTACTTTTCAAAAGTTCTTCACACGAACGAAGCCCGCCAAGGCACCCGTCTACTTTTGACAGCGCCATCCCCCGGACCATGACCGCGACAGCACCTGTCAAACCCGCCCCCGACACCGCCATCGCCGACCTCGAGCGCATCGCCAGCCAGGTCAGGCGCGACATCGTAAGGCAGGTACATGCCGTGCAAAGCGGCCATCCCGGCGGTTCACTGGGTTGTGCCGACATCCTCACCGCGCTGTATTTCAAGGTGATGCACCACCACCCCAAGGAGTGGGACATGGATGGCCGGGGCCAGGACGTGTTCTTCCTGAGCAATGGCCATATCAGCCCGGTATTCTACAGTGTGCTCGCCCGCAGCGGCTACTTCCCCGTGGAAGAGCTGCGCACCTTTCGGAGGCTGAACGGACGGCTGCAAGGCCATCCCACCACGCACGAAGGCCTGCCCGGGGTGCGCATGGCCAGTGGCTCCCTCGGACAGGGCCTCAGCGTGGCCATCGGTGCCGCGCTGGCCAAGAAGATGAACGGGGACGACCGCATCGTCTACTCCCTGCACGGCGATGGTGAACTGCAGGAGGGGCAGATCTGGGAGGCGGCCATGTTCGCCCCTGCCCACAAGGTCGACAACCTCATCAGCATGGTGGACCTCAATGGCCGGCAGATCGATGGCGACGTTGATGCGGTCCTGCCCTTGGGCGACCTGCGGGGCAAATGGAGCGCCTTCGGATGGGAGGTGCTTGAAGCGGACGGCAATGGCATGAACGCGGTCGTACAGGTGCTCTCCGATGCTCGTCAGCGCTGCGGCAAGGGCAGACCCGTGATGATCCTGATGCGCACGGAAATGGGACAGGGCGTCGACTTCATGATGAACAGCCACGCCTGGCACGGTATCGCCCCGAACGACGCGCAGCTGGCCCAGGCCCTTGCCCAACTGGAGGAGACGCTGGGCGATTATTGATGGTGATGTGCGCGTTCGGCACGCTTTTCACGGTGGTTCCGTTCGGTGACCCTCCCATCCAGGGCCACCGGACCAACATGCACCGGATCGGACGCCTGTTCCTGGCATTGCTCATCACCCTGCAGGTCGCACCAGCACCGGCACAGGATGAGCCGCCACAGCCACCGCTGACCCGCATGCTGTTCGTGATGGACGCGAGCAACAGCATGAACGCCTTCTGGGGCAACAAGCCGAAGATCTCCACCGCACGTGAACTCCTGCTGAAAGCGCTGGAAGAACTGCAGGACCAGCCCGACCTGGAGCTCGCCCTGCGCCTTTACGGCCACCAGACACCCATCCAGCCGGGCAGGCAGGATTGCAACGACACCAGGCTGGAGGTGCCGTTCAGCGTGAACAGCATCCCATCGATGCGCCACACCCTGGGATCCGTGCGCTGCGTGGGCACCACCCCGATCGCGCGCTCCCTGGAGCGGGCCGCCACCGACTTCCCCGAACGCAGCACCAAGCGCGGCGACCGGCCCGTGCGGAACGTCATCATCCTCATCACCGACGGGATCGAGGCGTGCGACGAGGACCCCTGCGCCGTCAGCCGCGCGCTGCAGGCGAAAGGCATCGTGCTGAAACCGTTCGTCATCGGCGTGGGTTTGGGGGACGCAGAGAAGTACGCGCTCCAGTGCGTGGGCAACTATTTCGACGCCAGCACCCCCGAGCTCTTCGAGCAGGTGTTGCGCGTGGTGGTCACCCAGGCGCTCAACAGCACCACGGCGCAGATCAGCCTGATGACCGCCGACGGGCGGCCCGCCGAAACCGATGTAGCGGTATCGCTCTATGACCAGCGGACCGGCAGGCTCCTGCACCACCTCATGCACACCATGAACGACCGTGGCCTGCCCGACACACTTTCCATCGACCCCATCCATACCTACCGCGTGGTGGCCCATACCCTGCCACCATCCGTGCGCGAGAACGTGAGCGTAAGACCGGGCCAGCACACCATCATCGCCGTGGATGCGGGCACAGGCCTGCTGGACCTGCGCATGGGAAGCGGGCCAACGGACGGGCACGAACCTGCGTGCATCGTTCGCCGCAGCGGCCAGCCCGTCACCCTGAACGCGCAACCCGTGGGAAGCAGCCAGCGCTATCGGGTAGGCACCTATGACCTGGAAGTGCTCACCCTGCCGCGTCTGCTCATCCCGGATGTGACCGTGGCACAGGGCATCAGCACCCCGATCATCGTTCCCAAGCACGGCGTCCTGAACATCACCACCCCGAGCCCGGGACCCGGCGCTGTGCTGCAGGCGCGCGGGGATGAACTCTTCCATGTGGTGGACCTGGACCCCACCGCCACCAATACCCAGTTCCGGCTGCAGCCGGGCACCTACCGTGTCATCTACCGGAGCCAGAACGCACGGCGCACCGAGCTTACCATCGAACGCACCGTCACCATTGAAAGCGGCCGTTCCACCACCCTCACCTTCTGACACATGAGCACCACCTACCCCATCCTCGACCAAAAGGACACCCGCAGCGGCTTCGGGGCCGGGCTCCTCGAACTCGGGCGCCGCAACCCCAATGTGGTGGCCCTGTGCGCAGACCTCACAGGGTCCCTGAAAATGGATGCCTTCCAAAAGGAGTTCCCCGATCGGTTCATCCAGGTGGGCATCGCCGAAGCCAACATGATGGGCATCGCCGCAGGGTTTACCATCGGAGGCAAGATCCCCTTCACCGGAACCTTCGCCAACTTCAGTACCGGCCGCGTCTATGACCAGATCCGCCAGAGCATCGCCTATGCTGGCAAGAACGTGAAGATCTGCGCCAGCCATGCCGGGCTCACCCTGGGAGAGGATGGTGCCACGCACCAGATCCTGGAGGACATCGGTCTCATGCGCATGCTGCCGGACATGACCGTGATCGTACCCGCCGACCACAACCAGACAAAAGCTGCCACCCTGGCCATCGCAGACCACCATGGACCGGTATACCTGCGCTTCGGCAGACCCAAGTGGCCCGTGTTCCTGCCATCCGGGATGCCCTTCGAGATCGGGAAGGCACAGGTGCTGGTGGAAGGCACGGACGTGAGCATCTTCGCCTGCGGACACCTGGTCTGGAAAGCCCTGAAGGCGGCCGACGAACTGGCCAACGAGGGCATCCGTGCCGAAGTGATCAATGTGCACACGATCAAACCGATCGACACCGAGGCCGTCCTACGGAGCGTCACACGAACCGGATGCGCGGTCACTTGCGAGGAACACAACCGACATGGTGGCCTGGGCGATGCCATCGCCCAGGTGCTCGCCCTGCACCGGCCCACGCCGCAGGAATATGTCGCCGTGAACGACTCCTTCGGGGAGAGCGGGACACCCGACGAGCTTCTGGTGAAGTACGGATTGGACACACCGAACGTGGTGGCCGCCGCGCGGCGTGCCATTGCACGTCGTTGACGGATACACCAAGGACAGTGGCATGAACGCGCTGTCCGATGAGGAGCTCCTCCGCCTGTTGCGGGAAGAAGCCACCCGGCATCGCGGGTTCGAGCTCCTTGTGCGCCAGTACCGTTCGCGGCTCCAGCATTTCGTGTTCCGAATGGTGAACGACCGCGACGCTGCAGAGGACGTGCTGCAGGACAGCTTTGTGAAGATCTGGCAGAACCTGCCCGATTTTCGGGGCACATCGGCACTCTTCAGCTGGATGTACCGGATCGTCCACAACCAGTGCATGGACCACCTGCGACGCACCAACCGACGGGCTAACCTGGGCACCGGACAGCTCCAAGGAGCGGTTGCCGGCCTTCCCGATGGTAGCGCACACCTGAGCCCTGAAGAGATCACCTCCATGCTACAGAGCGCGTTGATGCGTCTGCCGGACAAGCAGCGCGCCGTGTTCACCATGCGCTACTTCGATGAAATGAGCTATGCGGAAATGAGCCGCATCACGGGCACGAGCATGGGCGCGCTCAAGAGCAGCTACCATATCGCGGTGAAAAAGATCGAACAGTGGCTGCAGACCGATCGAACCGATCCAACTTTCTGACGTCTTACAGTTGCAACGAGCCGATGAACGACCACAACACCGCCGAAGAGCTGAAGGATGCGCCCATCCTCCTGAGCCTGCATGGCCGGGCCCACCGCCCTCCGACGAACAGTTCGGACGAGGAGTTCCATGCCCGGGTGCTGGCACGGATCGCACAGGAGCCGCCCGCGCGCCGCTCCGTGCCACCCTTCCGCGTGCGGCCACTGCTCATTCCCCTGGCTGCGGCGGCCATGCTCGGCGGGGTGCTCTTCCTGCTGCTGCGTCCCGAACCATTGGGCACGGCATCTTCCCCAGTGGCACAAGCTGTCATCGACGAACGTGAGCTGGAATGGCTCATCGGAACCGATGAACTCCGTTCCCTCCATGCCGAAGTGAACGACCCGATGCCCATGACGGTCGACCTTAGCGGCGAGGCGCTGGTTGAACACCTGGCACACTACGAACTTCCCCTCGACCTCATCCTGGAAGAACTCCCCTTGCAATGAAGAAGATACTGGCCCTTGTCACCCTGCTCCTCCCGGCCATCGGAATGTTCGCCCAAACCGATGATGCGCCTGCATTGAGCGAGGATCGGCTGCGGGAAGTGAAGGCGCAGAGGATCGCCTTCCTGACCAACCGCCTGAAGCTTACCCCGGAAGAGGCCCAGGTGTTCTGGCCGCTGTACAATGCCTATGACGAAGCGCGGGAGACCAACCGCAAGGAAATGCGCCGATCACTGCGGTCGAAGGATGGCTCGGGAACCACGCTCTCCGAGCAACAGGCCCAGGAACGGCTCAACAAGGGCCTGGAACTGCGCCAGCGCGAACTTGACCTTGAACGGAACTACAAGGACAGGTTCGTCAAGACCATCGGCGCTGTGCGTACCGTGGAACTCGTCCGAGCGGAGCATGATTTCGACCGCGAGGTGCTGCGCAGGATCCGGGAACGCTTGGGAGCAGCGCCCGGCCGCACGCGCCATTGAACGATGGCCCCGACCTTTGCGTCATGGCGCAATTGTCACAGGCCTTCCACACCTACCTGGCACCGACCAGCCCCTTCCCGCTTGCCCTGGACGTGGTGCATGCAGAGGGCTGCTGGATCCACACGCGTGATGGCAGGCGCTACCTGGACCTGGTGGCGGGCCTTGCCGTGAACAATGTAGGGCACCGGCACCCCGCCGTGGTGGAAGCCCTCCGTGCGCAAAGCGACCGCTACCTGCATGTGATACCGTATGGCGAGTTCATCCAGGAACCACAAGTGCGCTTTGCAGAAGCACTGACCGGCCTTCTCCCCCCAGCCCTTGAAAGCGTGTATTTCGTGAACAGCGGAACCGAGGCCATCGAAGCTTCGCTGAAGCTCGCCAAGCGCGTCACGGGCCGAACCCGCCTCATCGGCTGTCGCAAGAGCTATCATGGCAGCACCCACGGATCGCTGAGCCTTACGGACAACGAGACCAAGAAATACCGGAACCGCCCCCTGCTGCCCGATACGGCCACCATCCGCTTCGGCAATTGGGAGGACCTGGTGCTCATTGATGCACATTGCGCCGCGGTCGTGGTGGAACCTGTACAGGGTGATGCGGGCGTGCGCATCCCGCCGCCCGGCTGGCTTGGGGCCCTCCGCGAGCGATGCACGGCCGTGGGAGCGCTCCTGGTGTATGACGAAGTGCAGACCGGGTTCGGGCGGACCGGGAACCGCTTCGCGCTCGAACATGAAGGGGTGGTGCCGGATATCCTCGTGCTTGGCAAGGCGCTCGGGGGGGGGCTGCCCATGGGGGCGCTCGTCAGCAGCCGCGGGAACTTGGCACTCTTCGCGCACGACCCGGTATTGGGGCATATCACCACGTTCGGCGGCCATCCACTGCCATGCGCCACGGGGCTCGCAGCGCTGAAGGTGCTCGTGGCGGAGGACCTGGCCGCGAACGCCCTGCGTATCGGTGCCCGGTTCAAGGAGCGACTGGTCCACCCGGGTATTGTGGAGGTCCGGGGGCGCGGAGCGATGCTGGCGGTGGAACTCGGTGATGCGGACCTGGTCCAACGCGTGGTGCACACCTGCCTTGAAAGGGGGGTGCTGGGGTTCTGGTTCCTGAGCTGCCCCACGGCTTTCCGGATCGCACCTCCGTTGACGATGGGGACGGCGGAAGTGGACCTGGCCTGCGCTGCCATCCTCGAGGCACTGGACCGGACATGCGCCAAATGATCCGAACGGGGGCTGCACCGGCCCACCGCATATGGCCCGCGCCACACCTTGGTCCCGGGCCGCCGTTCCCCGGTCGCTGCGCCGGTCGGCGAACCATCTTACCCGTCTGAGCCTTACATTAGGCGCCGATAGAACCCTTTTCAATACCCCGTGACGGTGAACGCCATGAAACAACTCATACTCGGACTCAGCATCGCCGCGCTTCCGATGACCAGCGCAGCACAACACCTGCATTGGTGCCAGGCCGACGAGATGCGCCAGCATCTGATCGCCAACGACCCCACCTACCTGGAACGGGAGGCGGCTTACGAAGCGGAGATGGTCGAACTCCTCCGGAACAGTGCGGTGCAACGCGATGACGAAACGGTGTATATCGTGCCCATCGTGTTCCACATCATCCACGCCGGTGGGGAGGAGAACCTCACCGATGCGCAGGTGGAAGCGGAACTGATCCAGCTGAACGACGATTATCGTGCGCTGAACGCCGATATCAACCAGGCCGTACCGTACTATGCCCAGACAGCGGGTGACGTGAAGGTGGAGTTCCGCCTTGCCAAGATCGATCCCGATGGCAACTGTACCAGTGGTATCGACCGCGTCTACAGCCCCGAAACACTGGTGGGCGACGACGGGTCCAAGTTCAATTACTGGCCCCGTAACAAGTACATGAACGTGTGGGTGGTGCGCCGCATGGGCGGCGGAGCGGCCGGGTACGCATACTACCCCAATGCGCTCACCGGTGTCTCCCAGATCGCGGACGGTGTGATCATGCTCAGCTCTGATGTGGGAGTGAACGGTAACACCCTCACCCACGAACTTGGCCACTCGTTCAACCTCGCACACACTTGGGGCCAGAACGTTGCAGGCATCGAGGGCGTGCCTGGTTCCAACAACATGGTGGCTTCCTGCAGCGATGACGGTGTTGCAGATACACCGCTCACCAAGGGCCACAAGCCCGGCTACTGCCGCAAGTTCGACATCGACTGCTCCTCCCAGGACTTCCGCCAGTCGATCATGACGTTCGACAACATGACCAACGGCGGAGCGCTCACGGACAATACCCCCATCCCCGCTGAACTCGATACGTTCTTCAATGAGGTTCCGACCGTCGTCAGCAACCTGACGGCGAACGGTCTAACGGGCACCAATCTGGCTGACGCTGAATTCGGCACCAACGGGTGGGGAACGGGTGCAGCCGACGGCGAAACCGTGTTCGCCAACCTCACCGGTAGCCTGGATGCCACCAAGTACTACGAGTTCACCATCGACCCGACCCTTCCATACGCCCACCGTCCCTCCCAGATCACCTTCAAGGCACGTCGTGACCTGGATGGGCCGCGCACGTTCGCCGTTCGCGCCAGTCGCTCCAGTGGCTTCGGCACCAACTTCACGGCGCTGAACTCGGGTTCCGACCCCAACCTGCAGATCGTCGGGGGCAACACCTTCTTCATCAAGAACGATACCGATGCCCGCATCAATGGGTGCCGCGTGAACCTGAGCGCCCTCTTCCCGACCAGCAACATTCTGGAACCGGAGACCGACCAGACCATCACCATCCGCATCTATGCCTGGAACTCTGAGAACGGGAACGGCGGTTTCTATATCGACAGCCTGGTGCTTGGCGGCAAGTTCGGCCGTATCGAGAACGTGGAGAACTACATGGAATATTCCTACTGCTCCAAGCAATTCACCGAAGGACAAGTGGAGCGGATGCGCGCCGCCCTCAATTCCGATGTAGGTGACCGCCGGAGCCTGTGGCAGTCCGCCAACCTGGTGGCCACCGGCACCAACGACGGTTTCGTGCCCACCTGCCCCCCGAACGCGGACTTCTATGCCTCCCTCTCCAACAACAACGTCCCCTACCCGGCCACCGCATGCTCCAACACCAGCATCACCTTCCGGGAGAACAGCAGCGGTGGGACCGCGACCTCATGGAGCTGGACCTTCCAGGACGGCAATCCCGCAACCAGCGACCAGCGCAATCCCGTGGTGCAGTTCACCTCCGGCGGTTGGAAGACGGTGACGCTGACGGCCACTAACGAGTTCGGCTCGTCCACCAAGACCAACACCTTTGCCATCAACATCGGTGATGCGGCCACCAACCCTGGTCCGTTCGTGGAAAGCTTCGAGACCTACAGCAGCCTGTTCCCGTTCCATGACGAGAACTATAACAGCAATCATACCGCATGGTCCGTCTATGAGGGTGTGGGCTTCAGCGGCAACCGCTGCGCCAAGCTCAACAGCAGCGACCGCAACCAGGCCGATTTCCTGAACGGGGACAATGCTGGCGACATCGACGACCTGGTGAGCCCCACGATCAATATGACCGGCCAGACCGGTGCTGTCCTCTCGTTCCGTTACGCCTACAGCACCCAGACGAGCGTGCTGGCCAATGTAACGGAACAGCTCATCGTGGAGCGTTCGATCGACTGCGGCCGCTCCTGGACACCTCTTACCGGTGGCACGATCAGCGGTGCTGAGCTCATCACCAACGGCAACAGCACGGTGGAGCCCCCCAGCGAGTGGCGCCTGAAGACCATCGCCCTGACACCCAATTCCACCCTCACGGCGAACAACCGTTACCGCTGGCGCTTCATCAGCAGCGAATATTCCAACGACCTCTACATCGATGACATCAACTTCGGTGTTGTCGTTGGTCTGAACGATGTGGCCGGCAGCAGTGTGCTGATGAACCTCTTCCCCAACCCCACGAACGACCACTTCACCCTGCAGGTGAACGGCATGAACGAAGAGCGCACCGAGGTGACCGTGACGGACATCCGTGGTGCATTGGTCTACACCAATGTGTTCCAACCCACGGGCGGCGCCAACATCGAGCTCAGCGCGCGCGATATGGGCTTGAGCAATGGCATGTACATGTTCCGTGTGGCCAATTCCGCCGGCAGCAGCACCACCAAATTGACCGTGGGCGAATAAGCACGCACCATCCTGTAACGCAAGCGCCCCCGCCGGTCCGGCGGGGGCGCTTGCGTTACAGCCCCGTTCAGTAGGTGCCGGCCGCGAGCATGACCAGGGTGCACGCCTGCTCGGTGGCGATGCCTTTCGAACGTGCCTCCTTCTCGAAGTCCGGATGCTCTGTTCCGGGGTTGAAGATGATCCGCCGCGGCTTCAGGTCGAGCAGTGCCTGCCGCCAACCCTCGAGCGCGGTGGGACCCACATACAGGGTGACCGTATCGATGGGTGCCTCGGGCAACGCTGTCACGATGGGCACCTCGGCGATCCACCCGGGACGAAGGCCCACGGCCACCACGCGGTGCCCATGGCCGACCAACCGGTGCACGGCCATGTTCGCATACCGGTCGGGGCGCTCACTCGCCCCAAGCACGAGCGTCACCGGTGAGGCAGGTCGGTCGTTCGTCATCTCACTGTTCGCTGATGCCACGCCGAAGGTCCTCCACGGTACTTTCCGGCAACTTCGTCAGGTCCAGTACCATGAGGCCGTCCAGCGCGTCGTTGAAGCGTGGGTCACGGTTGAAGCCCACGATCCGCGCATTGAGCAACAGGTACTTCTTCAAGAGCACCGGCATGGCGTTCTCGTTGGGATCCACCTCGGCGATAAGGCGGTCCATGCGCTTGAGGTCGGCATCCAGGCTCACGAGGGCTTCACTATCGGCCAACTCAGCATCCACCTTGAACCGGTTGCGCGGCGTGATGTGCCGTGCCATGTCGTGGTCATAGTGGTACCGGCGCGCGAACTCCATGATCAAGGCGCGCGAGAAGCGGCTGTAGCTGCCGCTGATGCTCACCGGGCCCAGCAGGTACTGGTGGTCCGGGTTCGCTGTGATATGCAGCAGGAGCCCACGCCAGAGCATGTACAACGGCAACCGCTGGCGCTGGTAGTCCAGCGCGATGAAGGACCGCCCCAGCTCGAAGCTGCGGCGCAACACCCGTTCCATTGGGCGGCCCATGCGGAAGAGCGTATGGGTGTAGAACCCACGCTTGCCATAGCGATCCATGATGCGCCGGCCATCGCCGATGCGGTAGGCCCCCACCAAACGGCCGGCAACACGGTCCCAAAGGAAGAGGTGGTCGTAGTAGATGTCGAACTCGTCGAGGTCGATGTTCTTGTTCGTTCCCTCGCCCACCGCGCGGAAGGTCTCCTCCCGCAGCCGGCCGATCTCGCGCAGCACCGTGGGGATCCGGTGGCTGCCTGCGAGGAACAGGTCGAATTCACCCTGCCGGTTCAACCGCAGGTCGTCCAAGCCTTCCACCTCGCGACGCAGCGCATCGGATGCGACCTGGTCCACGATCTGTTTAGGACGGCTGGGAAAGCGCAATGGACGGAAGAACTCCCGCTTCACCTGCAACCCGCTGCCCAGTGCATAGGTGCGCGCACGGAGGAAGCGGGCGAGCTGGTCGCTGCTATGAAAGCCTGCGATATCCCTGGCCGGGATGGGCTTGCCGATGCGCATCCGGATGGAACGACCGCGCATGCGGAGCATTTCCTTGGGCAGCGCGATGGTCCGCAGGTTGGGGTGGATCATGCCCAGCATCTGGAAGAGCAGGCTGTTCGCCCCATCGAACCAGACAGGCACGACCGGCACACCGGCCTTCTGGATGAGCTTGATCACGGGAGCCTTCCAACGCGGGTCCGCCACCGCCTTCAGGTCCGTCCTGAAACTGCTCACCTCACCTGCCGGGAACACGGCCAGGGCACCTCCGTCGCTCATATGCCCCAGCGCCTGTCGCATGCCCTGGAAACTGCTCAAAGAGGTCAACTGCTCAAAGGGGTTCACACCGATGAAGCGATGGGAAAGCGGCTCCAATTGCTGGAGCAGGAAATTGGCCATGACCCGTAGATCGGGTCGCACATGGCCCAGCACATGCACCAGCGCCAACCCATCCACGGCTCCGTACGGGTGATTGGACACGAACGCCAGCCCCCCTTCGCGCGGAATGGATGCCAGGTCCTTTTCCGACACTTCGATATCGAGTTCCAGGTTGCGGAACACCGCGGCCACGAAATCCAGGTCATGCAGGTCCTCCACCGTGTTGTAGAAACGCTCCAGCTTCTTCAGCCCGCTGACCTCTGTGAGCAGCGTGATGCGGGGATCACCCGGCCGCATGTGGCTGGCCTTGGCCAGTTCGGAGGGATGCACCAATCGTTTCATGGGGAGGCTTGGCGAAGGTACCTACAGGAGGGTCATCGCCGGGGGGGGCGGTCCGGGGGTATCACGCAGCTAATCCTTGGTGTCATCGGGTTACACTGGTTACGCTATGGTAGGCGGATGGGATCAACACGATCGGATACGACAAGAACATTGAGCAAGTCGGGATCAACAAACTTTAACGAGCGACAAGACCCATAATAAAAACTCTGAAACAGACATTACTGTCGACGAACCACTTTCAGACCAGTGTCGTGTACAGATCTTGGGAGTTTGTGTATTCCACCATGTTCAAGCTCGAATAGATTTGCCGCCCATGAAGAGAGCCGGACTGCCGATCCTTGTGTACTTGTGCTGGGTGATCCCAACGATAGCACAGGAGGACAGTATTGGCTACGGTGGGCCTGAAGGGATGGACGTCTATGAGTCATTGATCGACCATTCCATTCTGGAAGAGGGTGCTGATGGGCCCTCGGTCCCGTTCATTTCTGAGCGCTTATGGGACCTGAACGATTCGCTCAACTTCCTGCCCAGCTACAATGTATATCGCACTTGGAACACGGATGCGATCTTCCACGGGAACGAGCGCACAGGAAGCATGTCAGACACCCTCCGCCTGGTTCTTGCGCAGGAGGACTGCGACCACGCACTGCCCTGTCCCGGGCACCTCACCTCGGGTTTCGGGCCGCGCAAGGGGCGCATGCACTATGGGATCGACCTCAAACTGGAAACGGGTGATCCGGTGAAAAGCGCATTCGACGGCATGGTGCGCATCTCGAAGTACAACCGCACCTTCGGCCACGTGGTGGTGGTCCGGCACTACAACGGGCTGGAGACCCTGTACGCGCACCTGAGCGAACGCCATGTGGAGCCCGGTCAGGAAGTGCACGCGGGTGACCTGCTCGGCCTCGGCGGCAATACCGGTCGCAGTTACGGCAGCCACCTGCACTTCGAGGTCCGGTTCCTCGAGCAACCCATCGACCCCAGCCTGGTCTTCGACATTGAGAAGGGTACGCTGAAAGCCCGCCATTTCGACATCCACAAGGGTACGTTCGCCGCCATCGCCGCCGCCAAGGCCGAAGCGCAGGCCCGCAAGTACCATGTGGTGCGCAGGGGGGATACGCTCTCTGGGATCGCCAGGAGGTACGGAACCAAGGTCAGCACCCTGTGCCGCTTGAACGGCATGAAACAATCCGCGGTGCTTCCCTTGGGGAAACGCATCCGGTACCGTTAGGACCTGCCGTTCGGCGCACGCAGCGCGCTAAAGGCCTGCAAGACGCCTCCCAAGCATCTCCACCATCGCCTGGTTGTACATCGGGGAGAGCAGCAGGGCCTCGCCGTTGCGCAGACGGAGGAGCACGAGGTCGTGCCGGGCGTTCGGCATCCGGTCGATGACGGACCTTCCGAGACCGAGCGTGACAGTGGTCAGACCGATATCCACGGTGCAAAAACGCGTGCATCGCGTCACAAGGCGCTGCAGCTGGCGCGGCTCCGCCCCATGTTGCAGCCGGTATTGGCGGATATACTCCCGCGCACCGATGCGATCGATCAGGCTGGCATCGGCGATGTCCTCGAAGGGCACCCGCAGGGTTTCACGCGCGTTGGACAGGGTGATGCAGTGCGCGTCCACTACATAGGAACACTGCGGTGAGCGATCGCGCAGGAGGGCCACCACCAGGGAGATGACGACCATCACCAGAATGGCAGCCACGGGAAGAAGTTCGCCGATGGCCATGGATACGATACCCGCAAGCAGGATGGCGAACGGAGCGACCCACCCCACCATCGTGGTGTTGTACCATTGCCTGCGTGTGCCAAAGCGTGACTCGCCCATGCCTGTAAAGAAAAGAGGCGACCCACGGGTCGCCTCTGGTACCGAAGGCGGGACTCGAACCCGCACAACCTCACGGTCACACGCCCCTGAAACGTGCGCGTCTACCAATTCCGCCACTTCGGTAAGTGGTGCTCGTCCTCCACAGGGGCGGCAAAGATAAGCATTGGGGAGCAATAACCACACAATGGTTGGTTCTTTCGACCGCTCGGACGCACGAAGCCCCCATACGCGGGGACCGCATACAGGGGCGACGTGACTCTTCAGACCGACCTTTGAACTACTTGGACACCCTGTTCAACGGGACCATGGCCTCCAAGGTTACGACCCGCCTGCCGAATGGATGTCATCCACATGCAGGCAGCTTCCACAGCGGGACAACCTGGTGCTGCGGTCACCACACCGATGGCCTGACTGCCGCTGCCACGGCAGGGACCCGGGGTCCACAGCGGATGCCCCGGGCCCCTTGCGATCGCGAATGGGATCAGTTCACGTCGGGCAGGAAACTGTGCGCTCGTCCATACCGGAGCATCTGGCCCACGAAATCATCCGGATAGGTGAGCCGTACGTCCGTGATGTTACCGCTGGCATCGGTGACCGCTTCCATCTCAGGCTGGATGAACCCTGCGTAGGGGGCGGTCTTGATCTTCTCAGCACGCTTGAGCACCTCGGCGTGGAGTGCCTGGTCCACCTTCACGCCATAGTTCTCCACCAGGTCCATGCCCGCCTTGTGGTCGCCCTGGCTTTTGATGCGTTGCACCTCACGGAGCAACTCACCGAAGAGGACCCGGAGCTTGTCATAGTCCCGGATATCGAAGTAGGTAGCGCCACCGCGGTCGACCTTGACGATGATGCTGTCCTGCCGGCCTTTCTCAAAGACCCAGGCGCTCACCCACTGCCGGTTGCGCATATGCGCCTCCTCGATGTCCTTGCCCGGTTTGATGCGCCGCAACTGCACCATCATGCCGTTCCGGATATAGGCATCGTATTCCGCGCGCCCCACCTCGAGGCTTGGCATCACGCCCAGCTCCACCAGTTTGGGGTCCATGATGAAGTAGAGGGCGACCAGGTCCGCGCGTCCCTCCTCGAGCGTGCTGGCGTAGGTCTTCAGCGTGGCATCGGTCTCCCCCACCCCGGGCTCCAGCTGGCCACTGGCATGCCCCACCACCTCGTGCAATGCCGTATGCAGCTTGCCGGCGAGCGAGCCGTGCTCCTTGGCACGGGCGATCTCCTCGGCATCGTGGCAGAACACTTCCAGGCTGCTGGCACCCGCGCTCCGCTCATAGGCTTCGCTGATGTTACCAAGGCTCACGCTTTTGCTGCCATGCGTGGTGCGGATCCAGTTGGCGTTGGGCAGGTTCACGCCCACGGGGGTGCTGGGGGCCGCATCGCCCGCCTCGCCCACGGTATTGATGAAGCGATAGGTGATGCCAACCACGTTCTTCTTCTTGTGCTGGGGCAGCAGCGGTGAATTGTCCTCGAACCATTGCGCGTTCTCCATGATCACCGCCATGTTGCGGGTGGCCTCCGGATCGTTCACCTCCACGATGGCTTCGTAGCTGCCGCGCTTGCCAAGGGGATCATTGTACACCTCCACAAATCCAAGGATGTAGTCCACCGTGCTCTTGGTGTCCTTCACCCAGGCCACGTTGAAATCATCCCAGGTCTTGAGGTCACCGGTACGGTAATAACTGATGAGCAGCTCGAGGGCCCGCTTCTGCTCGGGGTTCTCCGCCACGGCAACAGCCTTCTCCAGCCACTTGATGCTCTCCGCCAGGGCCTGTCCATAAAGCCCGTCCACCTTGTACAGCAGCTCCATGACCTTGCCGTCCTTGCCGCGCACGAGCCTGCTGTTGAGACCGTGGCTGAGCGGTTCGGCATCGTTGGGGCGCTCCTTGCCTGCATAGAACTGCTCCACGTCGCGTGCATTGATGCCTTCTCCGTAGAAATTGACGGCACTTGCAAGCACGGCATCCTTGTCCTTGTCGAGGCTCACCTTCTTGGCATCGATCGCAGGGTCGAAGATGGCGGACAGCACCTCCGGCGGCAGGGATGCACCGTTCTCCTTCAGAAGCTGCTCGAAGTAGGCCTGTGAAAAAGCGGGCTGGTGCTTGTCGTTGCTGTAATGGTGGTGAATGCCATTGCTGAAGAAGACCTGCTTGGCATAGACCAGGAAGTTGTCCCAGTCCGCGCCGGAGCGGGTGCCCTTGTGGCCGTTGAGGATGGCCTCCAGCGCGCGGCGGACCTTGAGGTTGTGCCTGTAATTCTGGTCCCAGATGATGTCACGACCGGCAAGACCGGCCATGTTCAGGTAGTAGCACAGCTGTTTCTGCTGCAGGCTCAGCTGGTCCCATCCGGGCACCTGGTACCGCAGGATGCGGACGTCCGCGAACTGTTCAGCCTCCCAGCGGAAGGTGTCAGCGGCAGCGGTGGTGTCCGCGGTGGGAGCGGTTCCTGCTCCTGGTTCGGTGCCGCATGCCACCCATAGGGGCAGGGCGAGGGCGAGGGGAAGAAGATGACGCATGGTTCGGGATCAATGGAAGGCGAAGATAACCGCCCCCCGGATCACGGCCTCCGCAGTGCGGGGATCAGTGGCATGTTGGCCTTGGCCTCCTCCACCATGCGCTTCATGCGGTGATAGGCGGCCAACTGCTTGTTGTAGCGCTTCAGGTCGCTCGGGTCGAGCTGGTCCACATGGAGCAGGTCCATTTTGTCGGCCAGGTCGTGGATCTTCACACGGATGGCAAGGTTGTCCTCCATCACCCGATCGATGTATTGCTCATAGGTCTCCTCGGGGATGCGCGTGATGTGCCCAAGGGCCTTGAGCACCCGGGGCGAAAAGCCCTTCTTCTCCAGATCGGCCATGGTAAGGCCGGAGCGCTCGAGCACATCGTGGAGTGCGCCAAGCACCTGTTCGTCAAAGTCGTGCCCGCGCATCATCACCCGCATCACGTGCAGGATGTAGGGTTTCCCGAACCGGTCGGTCTGTCCCTTGTGCACCTTGGCGGCCAATCGGATGGCGGTCTCGAGCAAATGTTCCATGGCGGTATCAGCGGTCAATGTCGATGCGCAGGTCGAGGGCCTTGTCATTCTTCGCGATCACGGACCAATCCGTGTTCCAGAGCACCTCCCGCCTGCCCTTGCGCTCTTGCACCACGCCCTCCTCGCTGGTGGTGCCGGTGATCGCGTTGGAGAACTTGAAATGGTACGTGTACTTCATGGAACC
>CAZLGY010000021.1:1290-12240 GCA_964559165.1 uncultured Chryseobacterium sp. | reverse complement strand
CCAGCAGCAACCCGAGGTCCAGCGCCTCTTCGCCGTCAGCGGCATCCTCATCACCGTCCGCACCGCCCATGCTGGCTCCCAATTCGCTGGCGAACCTGTTGTTGCGACGCACCAAGGTGTTGCCCTCCCAGCTGAAGAAGGTGTGCGCGACCCCCGAACTATCAGGCATCAACACGTTGAGCGCAGCGTTCAACGCATCGATGTCCCGGAACCGGAACCGCACGCTTCGGACCCATTCCTTGCCAGTGCCCACCTTCACCCTGCTGATGCCCGGAAGCAGCCTGAGCGCTGCTGCCTCCTCGTCAAGGTCCATCACAGGTTCCTCCGGTCCGGCAGCCTCCTTGGTCATCCTGTCCAGGTCATCCATCATCTCCCCCATCGCGCTCATGTCCACCACATAGGTCATGGTGCCACTGCCGTCCCTCCGGAAGGTGTAGTGCTCCTCAATGGTAAGGCAGCTGGAAAAGGCGACCAGCAGAAGGAGGAGTAGCGGACGTAGGCGCGCCATGGACACTGGATGGGGCCGTGAAGGTACTCCACACGTGCGAGCCGTTGGGGGCGAATGAAAGGGCCTGCGCATCTTCTGTCCTTGCGAAAACCTTCTGCGACACCAGCGGGGTCACGATGCCACGCCGCACGCGGAACACCGACCGCTGCGATCCTTCCAGGACCAGCGCCGGCTTGACTGCGACAACGACCATGGGGCGGTCGTCCGGATCGGCATGGTCATCATCCGGGACCTCCACGCCCCCGCACCATGTAAAGCACCCAGATCGGGTTTTGACCGGCTCGCCCTGCGGCGAACGACCCGACAAATGCCGCCATACCCTCCTGGCGGTGGACAGGACCGGCACCGAACAACGGGTAGCCCCACCATCGCTGGCGGGGCTACCCGTGGCCAGAGCAGGCCGGCCGATCAGCGGACCAGCGGCACACGCAGGGTGCGCTGTACGCCGGCGTGCGTCACGCGCACGAACCAGAGCCCGTCCGAGAGGCTGCCGGATGGCAGCCGCACGGTGCCGGCACCCGCCGCGCTGTTGAACGAGCGGTGCAGGCGTCCGTTGGCGTCGAGCAGGTCAATGGCCAGGGGACCATCCAGATCATGCACCAGCACGATGTGCTCCGCAGTGGCCCATGCGTTCAGGACCACACCTTCCTCCAGGGCGGTGAGCCCCACGTTCTGCTCCACGGTGACCTCGGTGCTGGCGGTATCGCTGCAATCACCATAGGTGGCCACAAGGGTCACGGCATAGGTGCCTGGAAGCGCGTATGTGTGCACCGGTGCTTCCTCACTGCTGATGGTGCCGTCCCCGAAGTCCCATGACCAGCCATCGGCTGGAGCACTGGTGCTCGCAAAGCTCACCGGTGCGTTGACCACCACACTGTTCTCTGCAGCGATGCCTGCCACAGGCCCCTCACCAGCCCCGATGACCACATCGGTCAACAGCATCGAGCATCCCCGTGCATCGCCCACTTCCACGGTGTAGGTGCCAGGCCCGGCCACAAGGGTGGTGCCCGTTGCCCCGTTGGACCAGAGCTGGTAGTAAGGCGCCTCACCCCCGCTCATCGCGAACTCCACCACGCCGTCGATACTGTTGGGGCAGGAGGCCGGGGCCGCGCTCACAAGGTCCACCTGAAGCACCTCGGGGTCCGTGATGGTGAACCCATCCAGCAGCATGCCACAGCCACCGGGCATGGCGAACTGCACAACATAATCCCCGGCGGAGAGGTCGGACAACACCACCTCACCGCTCACACCAGAGAGTGTCTGCAGCGGGTATCCTTCCATGGCCCAGCCCAGGTCCACAGGCTCCGCACCCACATCAACACTGGCACTGGCATCGGCAGCCCCATGACAGGTGATGTCCAGTACGCGGAACGCGAGCGGCGTGGAGGCGTGCAGCAGCAGGCGGGGTGCGGTCGGATCATCATCCGCGTGCATGTCGAAGCTGTAGCTGAGCCCATGGCCGAACGGTACGATGGCACCCGTGGTGAGGTCCTCGATGCGCAGGCAGCTGAGCGGATGTGTGCCGCTCATCTCACCGGTTATGGTGTACGTGCCTGTAATGGCGGCGTTCAGCAGCACGGGAATGGTGATGGCGGTGTGGTAGTCCCCGAAAAAGTCGATGGCGAGGTCCACGCCGTCCACGCTCCTTACGGCGATCTGCGGTGCCTCGGGATGTGCGAAGACGAACTTCGGTGCGTCCTGTATATCAAAGGCCGGTGTGCCATCGCTGAAGACGAGCGTGGCCTGGTCGAAGAAGGTATTGACCGTGCTCGTGAGATGCATCCGCAGGATGGGTGGTTCCCCATCGCGCTCATCGCCACCGCCGCCCTCACCGAACGGGAGGGCCACCGGACCCGCAACGGCCAGGCTGAAGGGTAGCAGGAGCACCGCCAGCAGGGTTTGCGGGCGCTTGGTACGAGGCATCCGGGAGAACGTGGTGTATTGCATGTGATGGGATCGGTGCTCACCGACCGGTCCCTTAATCGCAGAACACCCCCGGATGGTTACCAGTGTCGTTCGCCAGGCATGAAAAAAGAAGCCCCGCCGGCATCCGGCGGGGCTTCCATCAGCGAAGCGAACGATGTCCTCAGCGCATCAAGGGTACGCGCATGGTGTACTGCTCACCCGCGTGGGTGATGCGCACGAACCAGATACCGGCGGCCAGGTCGTTGCCCTGCAACACCAGCACACCCGGACCGGAGGTGCTGCCCTGGCTGTGCTCCAGACGCCCGGTGGCATCCAGCAGCTCCACCTGTACCGCACCGTTGAAGGCGTGCTCCACCAGGATGTGGTCCACCGTGGCCCAGGCACGCACCCCGGCACCGGAGGTGAGCGAACCGACACCCACGTTCTGCTCCACGGTGACCTCGAAGGTGGCCACATCGCTGCATTCCCCGTAGGTGACCTCAAGGGTCACGGTATACACGCCGGGCACGGTGTACGTGTGCACCGGAGCGGCGTCCGTACTGGTGGCACCATCACCGAAGTCCCAGGACCAGCTGTCGGCCAGGGCGCTGGTGCTCACGAATGCGACAGGGGCGTTCACCACCGTCAGCTCATCCGCCACGATGCCGGCCACAGGTCCCGCGCCGGAGGCGATCTCCAGCGCAGTGCTCTGCCATTCGCAACCGTTGGCATCGGTCACCACCAGGGTGTACAGGCCGGGACCAGCGACAAGGTCCTCGGTCTCCGCACCGTTGCTCCATGCGTAGGAGTAGGGTGCGGTGCCACCCAGCACGAGCATGTCCAGCGCACCGTCGTCGGTGTTGGGGCAGGAACTGGTGCTCATGGTCTCGAGCGCAGCCTCCAGCACGAAGGGTGCAGTGATGCCGAAGTCGCTCACCAGCTCGCCGCATACCTCGCCGCTGTTGACCCGCACGCTGTAGCTGCCGGCACCGATGCCGCCGAAGGTGGCCGTACCGGCGGCTACGCCGTTCTGCTGCAACAGCACGTTGCCGAAGGCGTCCGTCCAGGTGATGTCCACAGGACCGGCAGGTACGTTCACCGTGGCCTGTCCATTGTTCTCACCACCGCAGGTGGCATCCACCACGTTCAGCGTCATCGGCACGCTGCCATGGATGATGAAGCGCTGCACCGGCGCGGTCGTGGCTTCGAGCGCGAACGTGTAGGTGGCGCCGTCAGTGATCGGTGTGATGGTGCCGGTGACAAGGTCCTCCAGGGAGAGGCAGCCGAGGCTGGTGATGCCGTTGAGGCCCACCGCGATGGTGTACATGCCCGTGACACCTGCCTTGACGGTCACCGGGATGGTGATGGCATCCACGTAGGCACCGTGGAAGTCGATGGCCAGATCGCGACCATCGCTCGACAGGGTGGCCAGCTGGGGCGCCTGCGGGTGGGCGAACACCAGCTTGGTGGCATCGATCTCATCGAACGCAGGGGTACCCTGATCGAAGATCACCATGCTCTCGTCACGGAAGGTGTTCTGGTCACCGCTGATGTTCAGGCGCAGCATCGGGAAGGTCGGCTCCTGGTCACCACCGCCGAACACACCGCCCGTGGGGGCGAGCACCTTGGCGGCCTCGGTCACCGTGGCGGTCACCGCAGGGCCGTTGGTACGCATCCAGAAACCCTGGCTGCTCTGGATGGTGCCGTTGGCGCCACCTTGTCCGATGCCGTTGGTCCATGCAACGTTGTTACCGGCGGCCGGATCGAAGATGTAGTACTGGTTGAGCACGTTGGCACCGCGGCTGATGGCGCTGAAGCTGATGGGGCTTGCCAGCGGGTTGCTCACCAGGTTCCAGCCATCGGCCAGGGGGGCGCTGTTGTTCGTGTAGGTCAACGGCAGGGTGATGGGCGAGTTGGCCACGAAGGGGTCACCCGTGACATCGATGGTGAAGGCCGTGGTGGTGCTGAAATTGTCACCAGCCCAAACCGCGAAGCCCTTGCCCGCCACCAGGGGGCTGGCAGCGCTCTCCACGCTCACCACACCCGTATTGGGGTCGGTGCCCTCCAGCCCTTCCACATAGTCGCGCACGCTGGACCATGGGATGCCGCTGCCCGGGGGATCGAAGAAGTTGGGGAAGTCGGAACCAGGGAAACCGGCCGTGAAGAAGTCATCGTCCCAGCTATCCACGTTCTGGCCAGCGACAGGGCTGCCCAACAGGCGCCAGTTGGTGCGACCTGCAGGGATGTAGCGCTGCACGGTGAGGGTATTGCCCACGTAGTCGGCCGTTACACCGACCGGGCCCAGGCGTGCCGTACCGGCCGCATTGCTCACCAGGGTGATGTTGGCAGCGGTGGCATCGAAGGCACCGGCCTGCAGCGACAACGTGCCACGCATGCTGATGGTGGCCGCCGTGGTGGTACCCGCGGGGGTGTTCACCGTGAGGTCATACAGCGACAAGGGGGCCGTGCTGGTCAGCGTCGTTGCGCCGGTACCGACCAGGGCCAGAACACTATTGTCGGCAGCGTTCACCGTACCGGCGAAGGTCACCGTGGTTCCATTCACCGATAGGGTGCTGGACGCGGCAAGCACCAGGGTGCCTCCGGCCTCCACGTTCAAGGTGTTGATATCCGTGGAACCTGCCGTGGTGACGGTGTTCCCGTTCTGCACCACCATGTTGCTGGCAGCGGTCCACACGGCGTTGCCGGGGGTGCCGACCGGAGCAGCGCTCCACACGGGATCGTTCACACCGCCCGAGCTCTGGCTGTACCACGCGCAGGTGGGAACGGTGAGCAGGGCGGCCGAAGAGGTCATCGTTCCGCATGTACCGGTGATGCGCACGCTGTAGGAACCGGCCGCGCTATTGTCCACCGCAGCGATGGTATAGCTGGAGGAGGTCGCTCCAGGAATGTCCGTGGAACCGTACCTCCACTGATAGGAAAGACCGGCACCGGCTGCAGCCACACTGAAGGTGACGGGCGAGCCGAAGCAGATGGTCTGGGAGGCCGGCTGGGTGCTGATGGACGGAGCTTCGTTCACCGTGAGCAATGCGTTGTTGGAGGTGGCGCTGCCACAGGTGCCGTTGACCACAACACTGTACTGACCTGCGAAACCAGCGCTGGCGGACGCGATGGAGTACACCGATGCGGAAGCACCGTCGATGGCCGTTCCGTTCAGGAACCACTGGTAGGTGAACGGAGCCGTGCCGCTCGCGGTCACCGAGAAGTTGGCCGCACTACCAGCACACACCGTGGCCGCCACAGGCTGTGCGGTGATCTGGGTGGACGGCTGCACCGTGACGAGGGCGCTCGAAGAGGTCACTGCGCCGCAACCGGCCGTTACCACCACGCTGTAGGCAGCGGCATCCGAAGCACTGAGCGCGGGGAAGGACAAGGTGGCTGCCGTGGCACCGCCGATATCCACACCGGCCTTGCGCCATTGGTAGGTCACCGCACCCGAACCGGTGGCCACCACGCTCATGGAGGCGGAGCTTCCTGTGCAGGCCGTTACCGCCGCAGGCTGGCTGGTGATGGCCGTGGCCGTGTTCAAGGTGAGGGCAGCGGCGGATGAAGTGACCGTACCGCACAGGCCCGTTACCGCCACGGTGTAGTTACCCACGTTGCCTGCACCCACTGCCGACACCACCAGGTTGGCGGTGATCGCCGTGGGGTTGCCGCTGATGGGCGACCCGTCCCTGCTCCACTGGTAGCTCAAGGCTCCCTGGCCGGTGGCACTTACGCTGAAGGAGGCGTTCGTTCCGGCGCAGACCGCCTGGGGCGAGGGCTGCGTGACGATCGCGGTGGAGGCGTTGAAAGAGAAGGAAAGGGCGTTGCTGACGGCGCTCGTGGTGGTGAGGCAGGCCGGATCCAGCGAGGAGGTCATCTCCAGGCTCACCGCGTCGCCGGGGGCGAGGGTGGTGGTGGTGTAGGTGGCCGCCGTTGCGCCGGAGATGGGCGTGCCGTTCAAGCGCCACTGGTAGGCGGGTCCACCACCCATGTTGGCCGAGCTCTGCACGCTGAAGGTCACCGAGGTGCCGGGGCAGATGGCGCCCGCGACGCTTGCTGCGATGGCTACCGTGGGCGTGGCGGCATCACCCGTCAGCGTCACCGTGTTGCTGGTGGCGTTTGGCGTGGTGATGCATCCGGTGGCGTTGGAAACCATCGTCACGTATACAGCATCATCCACCGCGGGCGATGCGAGCACGTAGGTGGCGTTCGTCTCGCCGCTCACCGCGGCATTGTTCAGGTACCACTGGTAGGTGGGCGATGCGCCACCATTGCCCGGAGTTGCTGTAAAGGTGATGCCACCGCCTCCGCATGCAGAGGTGGAGGAAGCGGAGATGCCCACGCTCGGGGTGACGAAGGGCTCTACGACCACATCGATCTGGGCGCGGAGGCTGGTGCAGCCCGAAACGGTCTGGCTCACGAAGTAGCTGGTAGTGCCGCTGACGGAGGTGGAGGGCGTGGGTGCCGCACCCAAGGCCGTGCCACCGGTCTGCACCGTGAACCACTGGAGGCCATCGCCCGTGGCTGTGAGCTCGGAAGCCGTGGCACCCTCGCAATAGGTCACCGGGCTGGTCACGCCGGGCGCGTTGGGCACGGCCGTCACGTTCACAGTGATGGTGGCCCGGAGACTTTCGCAGCTGTTGGCGCCGCTCACCTGGGCTACGTAGTACGGGGTGGAGCCGGCGGAGGCGGTGGAAGGCGTGATGGCCGTGGTGGTGCCGGTGCCGCCGGTAGGCACGGTGAACCACAGCAGGCTGTTGCCGACATCCGCAGTAGCGTTCAGGGCGGAGGGCACATCACCCTGGCAGTACGCCACGGGGGTCGTCACGGAAGGGGCGTCCGGCGCCGGGTTCACCTGAACGGTGATGGCCGTGCGCGGGCCTTCGCACGTGGACGGGGTCACCTGGGCCACGTACCATGTGGTGCTGCCCGGGGTGGCCGTGGAAGGAACGGGCGCCGTTGCAGACCCGGTGCCGCCGGTCTCCTGGGTATACCACAGCAGCGTGTTGCCGGATTCTGCAGTGGCGGTCAGGGCCGGCGCGGTCGTGTACTGGCAGTAGGTATAGGCGGTAGTGGCCGACGGTGCCGTGGGCAGGGGGTTCACCGTGAGGGAGAGCGGCTGGGTGGAGGTGCAACCGGTGTTCGGGTTGGTGGCCTGCACCGCATAGCTGTACGTGCCCGGAGTGGTGGGTGCCGTGAGACCGTAGGTGCCGCTGGTGGCTCCGGAGATGGGCGTGCCGGCCGACAGCCACTGGAAGGAGTAGTTGGCCGCAGGGGAGAAGCGCCAAGCCTGAGACACGCCCAATGTGGTCGTGCGGGAGCTCCATCCTGGTGCTATCGCGCCAATGGTCTTCGTGGCATCCTGCAGACCCACGGTACGTGCGATGGTCGCTGCACTGGAGGTGATATGGACCTCCACGATGCCCGTGGTCTCGTACAGCATCAGTTGCACAGTAGTGAGCGCACCTCCGGAGTACTGGGCGTAAGTACCGGAAAGGATGAATCGGCGTGTGGGTGCGATGCCGTCGGTCCAATAGCGCAGCGAGCTGCTCGTGTTGGCAAAGTTCATGTCCGACAGCATCAGGCCGATCACGTTGCCGGGATTGCCCGCATTGGGGAACACCGGGGGGCCAAGGAACGAGTACTGGCCCAACTCACCTGGATTCACGCCGTAGCCTGGTACAGCACCGAACATCACCAGGCCATTGGTCCCGACGGCCAGGGAGGAGAAGTTGCTGCCGAAGAAATTGTAGGTGAAGCCGATGGGGATGTTCGCCCAGCCACCATCATCCGTATTACCGCCCGAAAGTGGGACCACCGCCGCACCACCGCTGGCCAGCGTGGTAACGCCCGCACCCGGCTGCGTGGCCGGTGCAAAGGGCGTGCTGCTCACGCTGAAGTTGGAACTGCTCAGGTTGCTATTCAGCGTCACGTTGGCACCGGCGCAGAGCGGATCAGGGGTGTACGTAGGCGTGAACGAGGCACCCGGGATGACACCCACGGTGATGTTGCCACCCACGGCACCGCAACCAGCCACCGTGGCGCTGAAACTGTATTGCGTGGTGGAGGCGGGCGATGCGGTGATGGCCAGCTGGTTGGTGCTGGAAAGCCCAGTGGAGGGTGTCCAGCTGATGGACGAAGCGTTCACCGCATTGGCGGTGAGGCCCACGGAACCACCGGCCGAGCAGATGAGGCCGTTGGCCGGATCGGAGGCAAGGAGCGGACGTACCGTGAAGTTCACGGGAACACGGGCACTGAAGCAGGAGCCCAACTGCGTCTCAGCATAGTAGCTGTATGCTCCGGTCGCACACCGCACCGGTGTGGTGATCGTCGTGGAGGTTCCGAGCGAGGTACCGCCGGTGGACTGGTCGTACCAGTTCATGGACTGGCCGCCCGGGTCCGCGCTGAAGCTGACCGTACCGCCCAGGTTGATGATGCTGGCCGTGGTGGCCACCACGCTGGTGGGGGCGGATGGGGCCGGTTGTTCGGTGATGGAGAAGTTGCCCGTATTCACCGATGCGCCGCAGGCGTCGGTCACCTGGCAGCTGTAATCGCCCACAGCGGACACGGAGATGGCCGCCGTTCCGGTAGCGCCCGTGCTCCATGTATAAGAGAATGGGCCGGCACCACCACTTGGCACTGCGGTCAAGGTGGTGCTACCACCCGTGCAATAGAAGTTGTTGCCGCTGATGATGGCGGATAGCGGAGCGGTGATCACCGTTACAGCAGAGGAGAAATTGCTAAGACCGCTGCTGGCGCAGGTGGTGCGGATGCGGTATTGGGAGGTCTCCGTCTGGCTCACCGTGGCCGTGGTACCGGTGGCCAATGGGATGTTGGAGTAGCTCACGCCATCGGTGGAGCTCTGCCATTGGTAGGACAGACCGGTCCCGAAGGTGGTGAGGCCCGTGGCGTTGAGGTTGAAGTTCACTCCGGAGCAGACACTGGGCACCGAGGCTGAGGCCGTGCCTGCATTCGGAAGACCTGAGCAGGGAGGCAATGGTTCCGCCGTAAAACTCCAGTTGGAGCAACCAACGGCCGCACCCGCTGCATTGCGGGGGGCCACACGCCAGTAATACGTAGTACCGTAGGCCAGGGCGCCGGTCGCCAGCGTGGTCCCTGCCTGGTTGCTGCTCACCAGCGTACTGGCAGGGTTGCTGGTGCCGAAATACACATCATATCCAGTAGCTCCGCTTACCGCAGGCCAGCTCAATGTTGTGCCGCCCACAGCTATGCCTGTGGCGCCGTTGGCCGGTGCAGAGGGTGCCCCGGGGCAGGCCGGCGGGCAGTTGATGCGCCAGGTTTGTGTGAACGTGCCCGATGACTCCGGATCGAGAAGGATCAGCACTGGTACGCCAGCTGTCCATGACATGCTGCCGAAGGTGGCGGGCACGTTGATGTCATCAATGCAGGTCCACCCAGCGCTGCTGCATCCGGCGGAGGCCAACTTCCAGAAATAGTCAACATAACTGGAGCCGGATACTGCCGTGGTGGTGATGGTGTATACGCCCGTAACCGGTGGTGTGTAGGTGTAAACACGTTCCTGGCCAGGCGTCGTGAAACCGCAGGCCGTAACGCTCCATCCAGCGTTGGTCGTGGTGAAGCTGGCTACTTGCGTGGAGCCGCAGGACGCGGCGGAAATGGTGGGCGAACAGGGATCGAACGGTACCGGTGAGGTATTGGTGATCGCCGAGGTCATGCCCGTGGAGGCGGTGCCACAGGATGAGTTGGTGTTGTAGTGGATGAAATAGGTGCCACCTGCTGCTGCCGTCCAGTTCAATGGTGTGGTGCCTGCAGCCACCACTGAACCATTGAAGGTGCCCGCGCGCACGGTGATGTACGTACCGGCAATGCTGCCTGTGGAGGTGAAGGTGTGACCGGCCGTTGCACCGGTCATCTGGTTATACTCGCTCTGGTACTGGTTGGTGGCGATCGTATACGCCCCCGCCCCCGGCGCAGGCGCAGTGAAGGCCGCGCTGGGGAAAAGGCTGCTGTTCGTGCAGCCTGTTGCAGCAGATGTCCAACCGAACCGCATATTCGGTCGGGTTGTCGCCGATGTCGCCGTGGTCGTAGTATTCGCACAAATACCGGAAGCATCCGCCCGATAGTAACGAGATTTGATCGTTGTGCCGGTCAGGGTTGTGGTCCATTGGGTTGCGGCGTTGCTCGTCCATGCCGCATTGTTGAAACACGTTTGAACAACCAAGTTGCTTGCACCGTCCCATATAAAGGAAGATGCCAAAGCAGTCTGGTTCCAACCAGCGACGGGATTGAAGTTCGCTGCAGTGCTGCTGGCCACTTGGCCGGTGGTGACGTAGGTCGTGGCCAAGGGGTTTGCATTGGAGGTTGAATAAACGATCACCTGCCAACCCGCATGAACTTGGGTACCATTGTCGGTAATTACATTGAACCCAACCGATGATATGGATGCGTTCGCGGGTACCCCAGCTGCGGTCAACTCAGCGGCCGTAACTAGGAACTGGTGGCGCGCTCCCCAATAATTCGCTCCATACGGTGCGGGGTAACTCGATGTGGTG
>CAZLGY010000021.1:0-1280 GCA_964559165.1 uncultured Chryseobacterium sp. | reverse complement strand
GTTGGCTGTCGTTCCGCTTCCAACGATGGAAAAGGTCTGCCCCATCGCCCCCTGGCTTAGAACCCCCAGCAACACGCCGAGTATTCCCACCTTCCACCATCGCCCGAAGGACGATGCCTTGCGCAGGATGGCATTGGAGACCGCTGCCAACGGGATGGAGGCACTTGGTGCGTGCCGGTCCGTTATCAACTCGTGCTGCGTGCGTTGAAATGTCTTCATGGGACTGGGGTTGAAGGTCAATGCGTGCGGTGCTTCGGGTTCTTGATCGCCGCTCGTGGCAAGGGCTTGAGCGATGTACGATGGTCGCGTGCCTCAAAACCGGAACCTGGCCCGCACCCACCATGGGTCGCAGTGCATTGGACCGATCTTGAGAACGCTAAGGTCGAGAAACCTTAAATAACAAACAAACGTATGTTAGAAATCCCCCGCATCACCGATCGCCACGGGAGCAGAAAATACGCGTGGCTGGTGTGGCTCGCTACTTGAACAAGGCTCGCACCACCCCTATCGTGTCCGCTCAGGGCGGCGGCTCGGCGCACCGTCGACGGGCAACAGAACGGGGGCCTTGGGATACGACGACCTGACCGCCACCCAAAAAAACCGGACCCCCGCAACCCCTTACTGGATAAGGGATGCGGGGGCAAGGTGGCGGACCCGTAGGGATTCGAACCCCAAACCTTCTGATCCGTAGTCAGATGCTCTATCCAATTGAGCTACGGGTCCGTTCAGCAATGGCACCGGGGCCATCGAGAGCGGGCGCAAAGATAGACAAAGCCACGAACCCGCAATGGATGGATGATGAAGTTGGGTGAAGCGGGGCCTTCAGCGTTGGAATTCCAGAACGCGTCCTTTGGTGTCGGGATGACCCGGACCTTGAACGATCTAGCCGCGTATTCTCCGTGATCCGTGATCGGGCACTGATGGGAGCACAGATGGCAGGGGATCAGATCCAGCCGTTGAGGGCGTAGTAGGCGATGGCCACGTATTCGCGCAGGCAGGTGATCTCCAGCTTGAGGTAGTTCCAGAAGGTGTAGCGCAGGTCCGTGGCGGCGGAGACGTCGGGCACGTAGGCCTTGCCCCCGATGCGCCGGTGCGTATAGTTGAAGTCGTGGTCCATGGCATGGTCCCATGCGGGCGCGCCACACACATCGGCAAGGCCCGCACGCCGGAAGGCCTTCACGCTCCTGTACATGTTCTCCGGTGCGCTGACCAACGCCATGCGGGAAGGCCGCCCCGCCACCTCGCGGAGCACGGCCAGGGCTTGGGCGCGAGTGTTGTCA
>CAZLGY010000020.1:8551-30974 GCA_964559165.1 uncultured Chryseobacterium sp. | reverse complement strand
TCTGGCGCGTCTACCAATTCCGCCACGTCCGTGTGACCTTCCACCACGTGCATGCGACCCCGCCAGCGGAAGGGTGGCAAAGATAGGCGCGACCGGCGGGTATCCCCTGCGAACGGAAGCAAGGCCGGGCACCGCACTACCCGCAGCGTTCAACCCCCCTCCACCTGCTTACCTTCGCGCCCCGCATGAAGCACCTCGATCCAAGGGAGCTCTCCATCCCTGAACTGCACAGCTACCTGGTCGGAGCCATCGGTCCGCGTCCGGTGGCGTTCGCCAGCACCATCGATGGCGATGGCAGGCCCAATCTGAGCCCGTTCAGCTTCTTCAACGTGTTCGGCGCCAATCCCCCCCTGCTCATCTTCAGCCCCGCCCGCCGGGGCCGCGACAACACCACCAAGCACAGTTACCACAATGTGAAGGCCGTGCCCGAAGTGGTGATCAATGTGGTGACCTATGCGATGGTGCAACAGACCTCCCTGGCCAGCACCGAGTATCCGGAGGGGGTCAATGAGTTCGTGAAGGCGGGCTTCACCCCCATCCCATCCGATGTGGTGCGGCCCTTCCGGGTGAAGGAGAGCCCCGTGCAGTTCGAATGCCGGGTGCAGCAGGTGATCGAGACCGGAACGGGAGGCGGCGCGGGCAACCTGGTGCTTTGCGAGGTGGTGCGGATCCACGTGGATGAAGCGGTGCTCGATGAGCGCGGCAGGATCGACCAGCGCAGGATCGACCTGGTGGGGCGGATGGGCGGGCATTACTACTGCCGCGCCCATGGCGATGCGCTGTTCGAACTGGCGCAGCCCACCACCAACCTGGGAGCCGGGGTGGATGCACTTCCGTCCCACGCGCGGCTCAGCACGATCCTCACCGGCAATGAGCTGGGGCAATTGGGCGCGCTGGAACACGTGCCGGACGAAACACGGGTGAACGAGTACAAGCTCACCGAACTGAGCGAGCTCTTCATCGCACACCAGGACCGCCCCAAGGAGCTGATGGCATCGCTGCACCGGCGCGCACAGGAACTCCTGCGCGAAAAGCGCGTGGAGGAGGCCTGGCTCACGCTCCTTACCTTCAACGACCGTTAACCGATCCATCCCAAGGCCGCGAAGGCCGACCGAACACCATGGCACAAGTCACCATCACCGGCTCGATCAAGATGATCGGCAAGACACAGGACGTCTCCGACAAGTTCCGCAAGCGCGAACTCGTCATCACCGAACCCAGCGGACAGCGCCCACAGCACATCCCGGTGGAGTTCACCCAGGACCGTTGCGGCCTGCTCGATGGCTTCAACCCCGGTGAGGAGGTAAACGTGAGCTGCTACGTGAACGGGCGCGAATGGACGGGGCGCGATGGCGTGACGAAATACTTCCTCAGCCTCAGCGGCAATCGCATCGAGCGGGCCGGTGGCGCGCCTGCTTCCAGTGGCACCTACCAGGCCGCCCCGCCCCCCGGCGCAGCCGACATGCCCCCCATCGGCGGCGACGACGACGACCTGCCCTTCTGATCAACGTGGGCGGCGCCCCCTGCATGAGGTGGCAACCACGTTACGCGGCCGTTCCGTGACCATCACCGGATGCGGCGGCCTTTCCAACGCGGCCTTGCAACGCGGGAAACCAGCGCGATGATGGGTGCGTGCACAGTGAAGGCGAGCAGTGCCACGAAGGTGCGTACGGGGTGCGTACGCACTTCACCGGCAAGCCGGTGCACATCCCCCGTCACCTGCACCAGGGGCACGCACCAGGCCGCCCAAGCGGCCAAGAGCAACGTCCATGTGCGCAGGAGGCCCTCGCCCACCCGCTGATCGGCGGCCGCCATCGCCGTAAAGACCGCGAGCGCCCATGGCAACAGCAGTGCCACCATGGATACCAGGCTGGCGACGGGATCGCGCACGGCTCCCATCTTGCCCGCCCACCGCAGCCGCTGTGTGACCGCCTCGCCGCATGTGGGTGCTGCCTGCACGCGAACCCAGAGCGCTGGGTCCAGGGCCACCTCCACCGGACGGCCGGCGCGCCGCATGCGCTGCAACAGGAACACATCGTCCCCGCTGTCCCGCACATCGCCGTGGTAACCACCCACCGCTTCGAAGGCCGAGCGCCGGAACGCCAGGTTGGCCCCGTTCGCCAGCATCGGCCGCCCCTCGCTCCAAGTGCCCACGAGGGCAGCCAGCAGGGCTGCCTGCTCCTCCTCCTGCACCACGCCGCACAACCCGTCACCCACCGTTCGCACCGGAAGCAGGAGCAGGTCACAGGGACGGGCCTGGAACGCCGCTGCCACAGCAGCCACGCGACCTGCCCCGCAGCGGGCATCGGCATCGGTCAGCAGCACCAGGTCATGCTGTGCCGCCCGCACACCCGCTGTGATGGCCGCCTTCTTTCCCACTCCCTCCTCCAGACGCAGGTAGCGCAGCTGCGGCCATTGGCGCGCCATCGAGCCCACCAACCGCTGGACGGGTTCCTCGCTGTGGTCATCGATCACGATCACCTGCGTCAATTCATGCGGATGGTCCTGGGCATGCAGGTCCTGCAACAGTGCGGCCAGCTCGTCGACCCCGTTGCGCACCGGCACAAGCAGGGTGATGGGTTGCATGGAACCATCGTCGCTGCCACGTGCGGCCAACCGGGCGATGGCCGCACGCCACGCATTGGTGCGCAGTGCCATGACGCCCGCCAGCGTGAAGAGGATCAAGGCGATGAGGACCCAGGTGGTCATGGTGCGGCAGGATCATCGGGTGTGCGCGCACACAGGAGCACGATGCCACCGATGAGCGCGGGGAGCATGAGGTTCACAGCCCAGATGATGGCGGTGACAAGCAGCAGGGCCGCTGTATCCCCGGGGACCACGCTGGCGATCACGGAGCCGCGTATGCCCAGTTCGGTGAACGCGGTGCTTGGAACCCAGGTGGTGATGAGGAAGACCACCGGCACCAGGAGCAAGCCCAGCAACACATCCACACCCGCCAGCACGTGCAGCAACCATACGAACTGGGTGGTGAAGACCGCGTAGCGGAGCAGGCTCAAGAACAGGACGTGCCACAGCAGCGTGCGCTTCACCTCGCCGAGACCTTCCAAGGCGGCAGCGATGCGGTGCGGCCAGCGCACCAGCGAGAGCAGGCGAGCCAACGTGGCCGGGAAGAGCAGGAGGACAAGCACCGCGGCCCCAGCCGCCAGTGTGGCCCATACAAGCGCTGTCCACGCAGGCCCTGTCACCACTGCGGCGTCCCCATCCATGCGCGCGAACCCCACCGCAAGCGCGCCGAGCGCCATCGTCACAGCGAACTGCGCAAGGCTGCCGAGCAGGGTGATGGCACTTCCGCGCAGTCGATGCTCCGGTGCCAGGTAAAGTACCCGGCCGGCGAACTCGCCCACCCGATTGGGGGTGATGATGCCCACGGTGGTTCCTGCGAACGTGGCCAGCAACGCTCGTGCAGGCCTGATGGGTTCCAGGTGGTGCATCAACGCACGCCACTTCAGCGCTTCCAACGACCAGTTCACGAACATCAGCAGCACCAGGCCCGCCACAACAGCTGCGTGCAGGCTGTTCCACGCCTCCGCGAAAGCGTGCTGCAGGTCCTCCCTACCTTGGTACCCGGCGAGGCGTGCGCAAAGCACCACCAGCGCGGTTACGAAGAGGCCCCAACGCAGGAGCAGCACGGTACGATGGTTCACGGAAGCGCGGTCGGTAACGACCAAATGTAGACCGATGCAGGCGGAGCGCATCATCATCGGCATCGACCCGGGCACCACCGTGATGGGCTACGGCGTGATCCGCGCACAAGGCAGCAGGGTGCAGCTGGTGGAGGCGGGTGCCGAGCGGCTTGCCGCACTGGCGGACCATACGACCCGCCTGCACGCCATCTTCCACTGCGTCGCCGGGCTCATCACGCGGCACGGGGCGCATGAGCTGGCGATCGAGGCGCAGTTCTTCGGCAAGAACGTGCAGAGCATGCTGAAGTTGGGCCGCGCACAGGGCGTGGCCATCGCCGCTGCGCTTCAGGCAGGCCTTTCCGTGGTGGAGTATGCCCCCATGCGGGTGAAGCAGAGCGTTACCGGCCATGGTGCGGCCAGCAAGGAGCAGGTGGCGGCCATGCTGCTGCACATCCTGGGGGTGAGCGAGCTCCCTGCCAGCGTCGATGCAACCGATGCCCTGGCGGTGGCCGTCTGCCACCATTTCGCCGCAGGCGCCTCCGGCATTGCCGGGGATCGCAGCAGCGGTGGACTGCGCAAGGGCAGCAGCGACTGGGGCAGCTTCGTGCGCAACAACCCCGGGCGCATCAAGGGTGACTGACGCCGTCAAGCGCGCAGCCGGGCCGCCATTGCCGCGAGCTCGTCCTGCCCCGGCTGAAGCTTGGGACGCGTGAAGTCCATGTCGGACATCCGGTCCAGCGGGACCAGGTGCACATGCGCATGCGGTACCTCGAGCCCGATCACGGAAACACCCACCCGGTCGCAGTCGGTCACCTGCTTGATCCGCATGGCAACATCCCGGGCAAAGGGCATGATATCACGGAGAAGTCCATCGGGCAGGTCGAAGAACCGGTCCACCTCCAGCTTGGGGATCACCAGGGTATGCCCCATGCGCAGTGGTGCGATATCAAGGAATGCCAGGAAGCGGTCGTCCTCCGCCACCTTGTGGCAGGGGATCTCGCCGCGCACGATGCGGGTGAACAGGCTGGCCATCGCTCAGCGCGTGATCTCCAGCACCTCGAAGCGGGTGCTGCCGGTGGGCGTGACCACCTCGGCGATCTCGCCCTTGGACTTTCCCAGCAACCCTTTGCCGATGGGTGAGCCAACGCTGATGCGGCCCGCCTTGATGTCCACCTCGTTCTCCGCCACCAACGTGAACTCGCGCTGCAGGCCATTGTCCACCACACGCACCATGACGCGGGAATGGATGTAGACCTTGGTGTTGTCCAGCTGGGAGGTGTCCACGATGCGTGCGTTGGCGAGCATCTCCTCCATCTTGGCGATGCGCGCCTCCAGAAGGCCTTGCTCCTCCTTGGCTGCATGGTATTCGGCGTTCTCGCTCAGGTCGCCCTTGTCGCGCGCGTCGGCGATCTGCTGGCTCAGGTGGGGACGCTCAACCGTGCGCAGGCGGTGCAGGTCGTCCTGCAACTTCCTGAAGCCCTCCTCGGTGTAATAGGCCGGTGTGCTCATGGCCGTGGTGCTTGATGGGATGGGAATGGAAAAGGACCCCGAGAGGTCCTCTACCAAAGATAGTGAAAAATGATCAGAGGCTCACACGCACCCCGATGCTGTGCACGCCTGCGAAGGGGTTCGTGCTGCGGTAGCTGTAATCGATGGCGAAGGCGCTCTTCTTCTCCTCGCCGAACGGCAGGTCAACACTGATGCCTGCGGATGGTCCGGTCAGCACGGTGGTGCGCTCCTCGTCATTGGTGATGCCATCCTCATAGAGATAGCCACCGCGCAGGTGCACCATCTTCCGGAACGCATACTCCACGCCGATCAGCCCCTGGTCCTTGGTGAAGGAATTGGACACGAAGGTGCCTGAGAAAGTGACCCGGTGCATCTCATTGATGTGCCAATCGTACGCCGCGCCGATATTGAGCAGGGACGGGATCTCGAAGCCCTGGGAGCGCTGTTCCAGGGAAAGCTGGTCGCTTCCCTGCACCAGGATGCCCTGGACGGAAAGACCATCACCGGAGTAGGACATGGCGGGACCAACGTTCTTCAGCGCGATGCCGAAGTGCAGGTTCTCCTTCTCGCCGGTCACGTATTGGATGCCGGCATCGAAGCACACGCCCGAGGCACGGACGTTGGAGATGGACTCGGACACCACGCGCAGCAGGAGGCCGCCGCTGATGCTGGAGGAGAACGCCTTGGCGTAGGAGAGCCCGATGTTGGACATGGCAGGACGGTAGGTACCGCGGCCTCCCTCGGGATTATCGTAGGTGGTCACCTCGATATCACCAAAGCCCAGGGTGGTGGCGCTGATGCCGAGCACTCCGGAAGAGCCCAACTTCTGCCCCACGCCGATGCTGTTGATGCTGACACCGCTGCCCGAGAGCCACTGCGTGTTGGAGAACACGAGCTCGGTGCGGCCCACCTTGGAAAGGCCTGCCACGTTGCCGAACATGGCCTCCACCCCGCGCAGGGATGCGGAATTGGACATGGCCATGCCCGCGGAACGCGACCACGGGTTGATGAGCAGCTGGGTGGCACCAGCAGACCCAGCCCTGTCAGGGTTTCCGGCCAGCACGGTCGCTCCTGCGAACACGGGCACTGCTGCCACCAGGGCGATCAATCGGTTCATCGTACGCTTCATCGGATCACTTCGCTATGTACGTCTCTATCGATCAATTAGAAGTTCTGCAGGTCCAGCGGGCGCAATGCTCCGAACCACTTGATCACCTTTTCGCCCACGCCCGGCACTTCCACGTGACAGATGTAGACACCGCCGGCGATGGGGATGTTGCTGGTGTTGCGCAGGTCCCAATCGAGGTAGGTGAGGTCGTTGTCCTTGCGGAACTTGCGCACCAGCGTGCCACCCGTATTGAAGATGGAGATGGTGCAACGCTCCGGCAGGTTGATGAACTTCACCCGGTTCTCCAGGCGGTTGGGTTCGTAGCCGCTGAAGGCGTAATAGGGGTTCGGTACGATGTTGATCTCCTCCAGGAACTCCTCCGCCACGGAGGCCACCTGCACGTTGGTCTCGTAACCGCGGGTGCTGAAGCCGTAGAGGGGCAGGCCGCCGTTGCGCTCGGGCACGATGGGATCGATGATGCCCGCGTAGTCCACGTACCGCTGGTAAGGCTTTTGCACGTTGAGCGTGATGCGTGCATCGGTACCGAGGAAGTCACGGCCCTCAATGGCGATGGCACCACCCACCCAACCGACGGCTTCGAACACTGCAGCCCGCTGGGAACCTGAACCACTGGACAGGCGTGCCATGATGTGTTGAGCCTCATCATACATCGGCACCTGGTTGGCGTTGTTCTTGATGCGACGCTGGTTCTTGAACACATAGATCCAGTGCCCGCCACCGAAGATGGGCTCACCGGTATTGGTGAAGAACTCACTGCTCGGGTTCCACCGCATGTCACGGCCGATGTTACCGCCCCAGAAACTGTTCTCGCCGTAAGCGATGTTCAGGCGCTCACCGGTCTCCAGGTCGATGGCGTAGCCGGGGAACCAGCCCATGCCCTCGTTGTCAGTAAGGGTGGCTTCCGCTTCATTGCATCCGGGTGTACCGGTCTTGCGGCCATCCTTGTCGATACTGCCCGCCCGGCGGAGACCGAGACGCGGTGCACTTCCTTCCGCAAGCGTGGTGGTCGATTCCTGTTCCAGCACGGGAGAGCGGGTCCACTTGTTGCGGTCCTTGGTGAACACGATCTGGACGCTCGGCAGATCGCTCAAGCGGCTGTTGGCCATGGACTGGTTCACATCCAGCGTGGAGCCTGGCTGGAACGGAGCCTGACCCACCAGCGGCCACGGAGCCCACGTTCCGCCCAACACCGTCTCATAGATCTGGTCGTCATCCCGTCCGGGGCGGTCGTTGTACTGGCTGTCCTCCTCTTCGGAATCGAAGTTCTGGGTGCCGGAACGGATCCAGTTCAACGGGTTGAGGTCGCCCTCACCGTCCGGAATGCCCTGGAACCATGCCTTCGCAGGCTCGTCGAACACCAGGGAGCCGGTGCTGGCAAGGCCTGTGAACGCGTCGTTGGTCCCCAACTGGTCGCGGGTGTAGAAGTGCTGGCCGATGGTAACGGAGATGCCGAACTCGGGCACCAGCTGTTCGTTACGGATATCGATGGCGCGCTCCGAGAAGATGGTGTCGCCACCAAGTGCGGGGCTCACCATGTACCACGTGGCGTCCGTGAGGTCCTCCGGCGTGTCATCGCGGAACAACAGCTCGAAATCGGCGGTCACCACCTTCAGGGGGTCGACCACGCGCACGTTGACCGGGCCGCGGCCGGGCTTGAACTTCATGAGGTCGGAACGCCAAGGGGCACCAGCCATGATGGCGTCCTCGGTCTCGCGGGTGACCTCCAACGAATTACGTCCATTGCCCTGACCTTCCAAGCGGGTCACCGGAAGGCTGATGCCGAAGCTGGAATTGAGCACCGTACCGCCGCTGGCCGGAGCGGGCTTGTGGGGCACCCCGCTCGCAGAACGGATGGATCCGCGGGCGCCTTTACGACCTGCCACATAGGGGAAGGGCTGGCCGGTGCGCTCACCGATGTCGTAGGGGATATAGTTGTTGTAGGCGTAAGCGATGGCGAGGAAGTAGTAGGTCTTGAAATTGACCAGCTTGGGATCGCTGAGGGCGAACTTGTCCTCGGTGATGCGGATGCTGTGGATCACCCCTTGGTTGGCGCCGTTGACCATTTCCATGGGCACCGGTTGGCCGATCTGCTCGTTGTTCGGGTAGTTGATGATCTGGGAGATCTCGTCCTCCAGGTCACCTTGGTAGACCAGACGGGCCTTGTTGATGTCATCCAACTCGGCCACGCTCACGTTCGCGTCGCTCAGTTGGTACACCTTGTAGCCTTGGAACCGGTACTTGCGATCGAGGGTCTCGCCATTGGGCCCGAAGGTGGGGATGACGGGATCCACCTCCTCGTAGCTGAGGCCTTCGTTGTTGCTGCCGGGAGGGTTGGTCAGGTAAAGGATCAGCTCCTGGTCCAGTTCGCGGATGGTCAGCTCGGGCGCATCAGGTCCGTCCAGGATCTTGAAGCAGTTGTCGAACAGGTTCTGGGCCTTGTCGTCCGCAACGCGGAGAGGGCGCAGGCTTTCGGCTGCACCACCGGAGGTGGCACGCGCCCAGACAACACCGACAGTTACGTTGTTATAAGCACCGGGCAACAGGGTGAAGGGACCTGCGCTCTGCACGAAGCGGCGGTCAGGCTGTGCGAGCGTGGGGCTCTCCTCGGACCATGCGGCCTGCGGCACGCATCCGGTACCCCAGCCAATGGGGTCGGTGTCATCGGGGAACATATAGAACGCACGTGTATACTCGTTGCTCTCCGTGTAACCGATGCCACCATAGGACTGCTCCCTGTTGTTCTTCCAGATGGAGCGCAGGTAGTTGTAGAAGTGGATGGCGGTGCTGGGGTCGGTGATGTTGCCGTTCGGAGCGGAGCGGTTGAAGTAGATGAACGCACGCATACCGAAGCGCTCGTTGTCGATGATGTCATCGCTGTAGCCGATGCCAAGACCCGCATAGGGAATACCCTTCTGCAGCACGTAATCCTGGCAGGCCAACCCATCCTCCGGACCGGGGTTGTCCACACCATCGGCGTCCTGGTAGGGGCCTTCGAAGAAGTCCACACCAACGGCGGGGGGCTGGTTGCCGTAGCCCAGACCGCTCTGCGTGGTCTCATCGTTATCGTCCCAGTTGTAGCAGTAGCCCATACCACGGCCCACGTCGCATCCGGTGAAGTCATCATCCGCGTTGCCGATATCCGGGTCCACGAAGTGGCCGAAGTACGTGTTGTTCAGCGTCTGCGAGCCCTGGTTGATGACCGTGTAGTTGTAGAAGGTCATGTTGTTGATCTCGTCGTTCGAGCTGAAGGCGAAGGCCTGGGCGCGAACTTCAAGGCCGATGGGGAAGCCCTGGGTCTCGGTGTGGGCGTTACCCTTGTCGTTGAAGATCCAGTAGATGTTGTAGTCACCGAACAGGGATACGGGGTCCTGCGGGTCCTTGGTCTTGCACTCCTCCACGGTGGTCTCAAAGCCGTAGTCCGGATAGTCACCTGCCGTGGGGGAGTAATCACCGTCGCCATCGTAATCGATGAACGGGGCCAGGTAGGGGGACTGGCCGGCTTCCACGTTCCCGATGGCTGGCCACTGCAGGAAACTGGTGGGGATGTTGTAACCGTTGGGGAAGGTGTTGCTGATGCAATCCGGATCGCCGTTGCAGAAGGCGTAGGCCTGGTGCAGGATGGCCTCTTCGCGCTTGGTGATCCAGAAACGGTCATACTGCTGGCAGACCACATCGTCCACACTGGCATCGCCGGTGGTGGTCAACGGACCCGGCCAGAAGTCGTTCTGGCCACCCTGGCGGTAAAGCACACCAGCCATTTTCAGCTGACCATCCTGGGAGATGCCCCCCATCCAAAGTCCACCCGAGTAGATGGAACGGGGACCATCGTTACCAACGGTGATGGGCACCTCGTAACCGGAGCGGCTGGTACCTCCGCGCACCTGCCACTTGTTACCACCGTTCTCGATCACCGCGCGCACGTTGTTGAAGCGCAGTTCGGTGGACTGGGAGGCCGGTGAGCAGGCCGCCGCTTTGGTGTTCGCCGCCACGTTGGTGCGCTGAAGACCGCTGCCCTGGATGGGCGGGGGCATGGCCGACGCCAGCGTGCTGGCGGCCATCACAAGGCTGAGGGCGAGGGTCCTGGGAACGATCGTGCCGGTCATGGTCGTCGTGTGTGGATTCATCAGAAGTCAAAGCGTACACCGAGGCGGATGGTCCGCGGTGCACCGAAATTGAAGGGATTGTTGATGCGCTCGGTGTAGAGGTCGCGGTAGGAATCGGGGTCCACCTGCGTGCGGTCCGTCAGCTGCGACAGGTATCCGTCGTTGGTGGGCGAACCGGTGTAGCGGTACACGCCCACGATATTCTCGGTGTTGAACACGTTGGTCACAAGCAGGTACACGTTGAGGTTGGCCGTTTTGGCCTTGTCGCCCTCCTCGCCACCGAACGTGAGCGGAATGTCCCGGTCCAACTGCATGTCCGTGGTGAACTGCCAGGGCAGGCGCGCACCGTTGAGGGTGCCATCCAAGCGGTAGTTGGATTGGCCCGCACCTTCGTTCACCACCGCGCTCGAGCGGCTGTACGGGGTGCCGCTGCCAAGGATGCTCACCACGTTGAGGCCTGTACCCTGCAGGAACGGCTTGCCGGCGATCATGGGGCCGTTGTAATCCTTGCCCCTGCCGTAGCGGTAATCCACGTTCACCTGGAAGCGGTGGCGCTGGTCGAAATCGAGCGGCGCGATGTTCCGAAGGTTGGGCTGACCGGTGTTGACGAGGCTCAACCCGGACTCGGGTCCCGAACCCGTACCATCGGCGAACTGGAGGGTGTAGCTGGCGCGCATGGACACGTTACCGGTGCGGCGCAGGTCGAACGTGCTGGTGAAGCCCTTCACCGTGCCGAAGTCGAAGTTGTCGAAGGTCACATAGTTCACCGGCCATGCGTTGGCGATGTTGCGCACCTGGATCTGGTCGCGCAGTTCGCGGTAGAACGCGGCCAGCTTCAAGGAGGAGGACTTGCTCAGTACCTGCTGGAAGCCCAGTTCATAGTCGATGGTCTTGGTGGGCTTCAGGTCGGGATTGGTGATGCGGTTGCCGGTCTCCTCGATGAATGCGAGGGCCACCAGGTCGGGGCGGGACTGACCCGCGTTCGGACGCTGGGTGAGCACATCGTAGTGCGCGAAGAAGACCGCCTCATCGGAGATGGGGAACGAGAACGCCACACGGGGCATCACGTTGACCACGGGCTGGTAATCCTGGAAGGCGTTCTTCTCCAAGGCAGACCCTGCGAGGTCGGTACGGGCCCCGCCACGGACGAGGTACGGGATCACGGTACCACCTTCCTGCAGCGAATTGCCGTCAGCGAGCTCCTGGCCATTGGCGCTGTACCAGGTATCTCCGTTGCGATAGCCTTTCACTTCCGTGGGACCATCGAAGGAGTTCACGTAAACCACGTAGTCGTCGCCGATGTTGGAGGGGCGGTTCTGCAACTGCTCGCGCACCTCCTGGGTCACGCCGGGTATCTCATCGCCCGCCTTGTACGCCTCGGCGAACAGGTATTTATCCTTGAGCACGTTGGTGTTCGCATCATAGCGGTCCACACGCACACCCACGTTGAAGATGATGTCATCAAAGGCGAACTTGTCCATCAGGTAGCCGGCCATGTAAATGGGCTGGAAGGGCGCCTGCGCGCGGGTGAAGTTGCCCTTGTCGTCCCGCTCGTCGAAGAAGTCATTGAAGCTGGGCCTACCCTTGCGGATCTTGCCAAGGTGGTCATAGCCCACGAAGGTCACCAGGTTGTTGCCGTTGTTGATGAGCTCATCGGGGGAGAACATATCCAGGGCGAACACCCCGGGGTCCAGTGCGTCGACGTCAACGAAATCGATGCCGTCCGGGTCAAGGCCCAGCGCCTCCCGCAGATTACGGTCAAAGTTCTGCTGGTCATCACCACGCAGGCGGTCATAGAAGAACAGGTCGAAGGTGCCACCGCCAGGGATGCTACCGATACCGGATGGGATGGAATCATCCCACTCGCGTATGTGGAAGTTGGCCAGCTGGCGCGCACGCGTCCAGAGGCCCACAGGCACGAGGTCGTACCTGCGCTGGGTCAACTGCTCGTATTCGAAACCCAGCTGGACGGCGTGCGAACCGATGTCGGCGCTGCCCGCGGCCGTGAAACGGATCTGGTCGTTCTGGCGCTTGGAGAACTCAGCACCATCGGGGTTGTCGATGAAACCGGGATTGTTCCAGAGGCCATAGAGCGAGCGGGGGCGCTGCCCGTTCCAGATGGCACCGCGGGCCTGGGTCTCGTCGAAGTTCTCGTAGTAGCCGATGTAATCGCCCCCGCCCCCCTGGGCACCAAAGAGGAACTGGAGGGGATAGCCCTCACGTGGCAGGGCATTGAAGTAGAACGAGTTGATCGCTGCGAGATCGGGGTTCTGCTCACCGGGCGTGAAGGTCACGAGCGTATCGGTGAGACCGACCTGCTGGAAGTACACATTGCCTGGAACACTGGTCAGCTGGAACTGTGGCGCGCGATAGGTGGTGAATTTGCCCACATAGCCGTAGTCGAACAGGCGTTCGCCGTGGACCTGGTCCTCGACATCCTGTTGGAACCGGCTGTAATCGAGCTGCAGGGTATAGAAGGCGTTCTTGATGGTGGCTTTGGACTCCTCCTCTTCGCTCCGGTTGGTGAAGCGCTGCGTGAATTTCACGAAGGCGCGCCACGTGGAGGCCCGCACCCGGATGTTATTGTCGGGATTGAGCAGGGAGTTGGAGCGGTTGTAGGACTGACGGTCGTTCAGGTCCAACGAACCACCCACGGTGAGGTTGATCGTGGGGGTGGTGGCGATGTCGATCTTGCCGGATGCGAGGTAGTCCTTCCGCCCTGCGTTCTGGCGCGTGGGGATGCTTTCAATGTCCGTTGCACGGAGGAATTCGCTGGAGTAGGCCATGGCCACATCGCCGTCATTGCTGGGGAGCAGACGGGCGGGATCCCGCAGCAAGCGGTCGCGCACCTCGGGCTTCACGCGAACATCACCGATGTACAAGGGGCTGTTGTCAACCACGTTGGTGTACTGTCCGGAGAAGAAGAAACCGATGAGGGGCTTGGTCTTGTTGCCCAAGCTGTCCTTCTTGAAGAAGAGGGGTCCCGAGAGGCTCGCTTCCACCTGGTTGAACGCGTATTTATCGAGGCCCACGATATCGGTGATATCCGACCCGATCTTGTAACCGGAGGTAAGGTATTCCACCCCCCCGAAGAACTGGCGGCTGGGACCACGTGTGGTGATGTTGATCAGACCACCGGTCACGTCACCGTAGTTAGCGGGGACGCCACCCGTGATCACCTGGACCTCTTCGATGGCGCTCTTGGGAAGACCCGTACCGGCTCCGGCAGGCACTTTCACACCGTCGATGTAGTAGTATGTGTTCTCCGTACGCGAACCGCGGATGCTGATGCCGCCGCCGGTGCCTGCATCGCTCGCACCGGCCACCGTGGTGGCGATGGAAGCAGCGGAACGGCCTGGCATCTTGGCGATGTCCTCACGGGTGACGGTACCCCCGGAGGCACCACCGTCGCGGTCGATGAGCGGTACCGTGTATTGCACCACCTCGAACTCCTTCAGCTCCACACCGGCGTTCAGCGCGATGTCAAGGAAGGTGATCTTGTTGCTGCTCACCACAACACCGGTCTGCTTGTAGGGTTGGTATCCCACATAGCTCACGATGACATCGTAGGTGCCGGGGTCGATGGGCTTGATGAAGTAATTGCCATCGAAGTCCGTGGCACCGCCGGAGACCTGGGTGCCCCGGTTCTCCACCACCACGTTCACGAACGGGAGCGGTTCACCGGACTTCTTGTCTGAGATCTTGCCCTTCAGGCTGCCCGTACCCACTTGCGCGTGGAGGGATGCCAATGTGACCAGGGAAAGCGCAACGGAGGAGAATATCCTTCTCACCATCAACGATAGATTTTACGTTCGGCTGTACTTCGCAACGAGGGGGCGTAAATATAGGAAGATCCCGGATCGGCAAAATTTCCCGGAGCCCGGTGGCATCCCATCTTGCATGCGCCCAACGCCGGGGCGTGCATCGTGAACCGGTCCGTCCATGTCATCGATCGGGAGGCGAAAGGTAGACGCAGGGGGCGTGAGTGAAGGCGCCCCATACGGCGACGATCATTGGCAAGCTATGACACCGTGGTGGTGCCAAGTGTTCGCTCACCCGCCGAACATACGCCGGAAGAAACCGTCGCGATGGCTGCCACTTCCCCGCCTGTCCGCGCGGCGGGTGTTGCGCTTGATGCGTTTGCGCGTGGCCTTGTCCTGGATCTCGAGGTGACGCTTGCGGTCATCCTTCACCTTGCGTGCCTTTGCCTTGCGATCGTCCCTGGCCTTGCGCGCGAGGTTCTTCTCCGCCTCCTTCCTGGATATCCCATCCTGCGCAACGGCTGTCGCGACAGGCGTGCAGGCCAGCAGCAGGACCATCAACAGGGAGCGCGACCGGATGAACATGGTGCAAGGATAGTGCGTCCACCGCATGCATCGTAACTTTGTCTGCATGTCACAGCAGCTGCGCCTGACCCTGGTCGTGCTCCTGTTCGGCGCCATCGCCGGCTGCAAGCGTGAGGAGCGAGGCGGCGTGCCGATCTCCCCGGTGGACATCAGCATCAATGTGAACAATCCGGCCTACGCCGACCTTGCCGTTGCTGGAGGCTGGCTATACCTGAGCGGCGGGTCGCTCGGCATCCTTGTATACCGAAGCGCACCAGAGACCTTCGTGGCCATGGACAGGCACTGCCCGTACCGGACCGCCGACCTGTGCCGGGTGAGCGTGGATGAAAGCGAGCTCATCGCCCGTGACACGACCTGTTGCGGTTCCGCTTTCCTGATCACGGACGGCAGTGTGGTGGAAGGCCCTGCAGCCTTGAACCTTCAACGGTACAACACGAGCTTCAACGGGACCACGCTGAGGATCTATAACTGAGCGCGGCAGGACCAGGGGGGAAGCGTGAGCGGAGGACGATCGAGCAGGCAGTACCGCACCACGTGCAGCCATGCCACCAAAGAGGAGCCCCGGCATCCATGCGGATGCCGGGGCTCCAGTGCTCAAGGGTGTTCCTCAGTAGCGGTACTCGTCGCTCTTGAAGGGGCCGTTCTTCGGCACACCGATATAGCTGGCCTGCTCGTCGCTGAGCTGCTCCAGCTCCACGCCGATCTTCTCAAGATGCAGGCTGGCCACCAGCTCATCCAGGTGCTTGGGCAGCACGTACACCTTGTTCTCGTACTTGTCGTGGTTCTTCCACAGCTCGATCTGGGCCAGCGTCTGGTTGGTGAAGCTGTTGCTCATCACGAAGCTGGGGTGACCGGTGGCGCAACCCAGGTTAACCAGGCGCCCTTCGGCGAGCACGATGATGTCACGGCCGTCCACGCTGTACTTGTCCACCTGCGGCTTGATCTCAACCTTGGTGTGGCCATACTCCTTGTTCAGCCAGGCCATGTCGATCTCGTTGTCGAAGTGGCCGATGTTGCACACGATGGCCTTGTCCTTCATCTTCCGGAAGTGCTCTTCGCGCACGATGTTGTAATTGCCTGTGGCGGTGATCACGATGTCCACACGACCGATGACCGTGCTGAGCTTTTTCACCTCGTAGCCGTCCATGGCTGCCTGCAACGCACAGATGGGATCGATCTCCGTGACCACGACACGAGCACCGGCACCCCGCAGGCTGGCGGCCGTTCCCTTGCCCACGTCACCATAGCCACACACCACGGCCACCTTGCCGGCCATCATGATATCGGTGGCACGACGGATGGCATCCACAGCGCTCTCCTTGCATCCGTACTTGTTGTCGAACTTGCTCTTCGTTACGCTGTCGTTCACATTGATCGCGGGCATCGGCAGGGTGCCGTTCCTCTCGCGGTCCTTGAGGCGGAGCACGCCGGTGGTGGTCTCCTCGCTGAGCCCCTTGATGTCCTTGATGAGCTCAGGATACTTGTCGAACACCATGTTGGTGAGGTCGCCACCATCGTCCAGGATCATGTTCAGCGGCTTCCCGCCTTCGAATGCGAAGATGGTCTGCTCGATGCACCAATCGAATTCCTCGTTGTTCATGCCCTTCCAGGCATACACGGGGATGCCGGCCTTGGCGATGGCGGCCGCGGCATGGTCCTGTGTGCTGAAGATGTTGCAGCTGCTCCAGCTCACTTCGGCACCAAGGTCCCGCAGGGTCTCGATCAGCACGGCCGTCTGGATGGTCATGTGCAGGCAACCGGCGATGCGGGCGCCCTTCAAGGGCTTCTCCTTGCCATACTTGGCGCGGAGCGCCATGAGACCAGGCATCTCGGCCTCTGCCAGTTCGATCTCCTTGCGGCCCCAATCGGAGAGGGAGATGTCCTTCACCTTGTAAGCCAGCTGTTCCTTGGTCTGTGACATGGTCGTGTTCATCGGGGGACAAAGATAGGGGTATGGGCCGGATCGGGGGGTTTCGCTAAGTTCGCCGACATGGCAGGAGTGTTGGAACAGCTGGAGCGCGCAAAGGGTTCGGGGCGGAAGATGCTGGGCGTGTTGATCGACCCGGACCTGGGTGCACACGCGACGCTCGTTGACCGGTCCGTGCAGAACGCCTGCATGGCTGGAGCGGACCTGTTGCTGGTGGGCGGCAGCCTGATGACCACCGACCGGTTCGATGCCGTGGTGGGTCGCGTGCAGGCCTTGAGCGACCGCCCGGTGGTGCTGTTCCCCGGCAGTGCGACGCAGGTGAGCGGGCATGCCGACGCGGTGCTCTTCCTTTCCCTGATCAGCGGCCGGAACCCAGAGCTGCTGATCGGCCAACATGTGGTCGCCGCACCGGCGATCAAGGCGTTGGGACTTGAGGCCATCCCTACCGGCTACATGCTGGTGGACGGTGGGCGTCCGACAACGGCAAGCTATGTGAGCCAGACACATCCCATCCCGCACGACAAGCCGGCGATCGCAGCGGCAACGGCGCTCGCCGGGGCGTTCCTCGGCCTGCGCTGCATCTACCTTGACACCGGAAGTGGCGCCCAGCGCACGGTGGCACCCGCCATGGTGAGCGCTGTGCGGCAGGCCGTGGACCTGCCCTTGATCGTGGGAGGCGGCATCCGCACATGCGACGAGGTGATCGCCCTGTGCGAGGCGGGGGCCGACATGCTTGTGGTGGGCACCGCCGTTGAACAGGATCCGGAGCACATCTTCACGCTGTGTGAGGCTGTGCACCGGTAGCAGCACCGAATCATGGCGCACGCGTTCCGGTCGTTGGCACTGCTGTTCCTGGTCTCCACCATGGCGAAGGCTCAGTTGCCCCTGGACTCGCTGTGGAGCGTGTGGAACAATGCGCAGGCCCCGGACAGTGCGCGTCTGAAAGCCATGCAGGTGCTCGCCTGGCGGGCGGTGTTCGAGCAGCCGGACAGCGGCATGGCCCTTGCACGCGAACAACTGGAGCTCGCAGAACGGAGCGGTGATCCGGCCGCACGCTATGATGCGCTCACCACGCTGGCAGCGGGCAGCAGCATGCAGAGCGACCTGCGCGCATCGCTTGCCTACCTGGAGGAATGCCTGCTCGCCACGCGGCAGTTGAAAGATCCCAAGCGCGAGGCGAACACGTACAGCAACATGAGCAACGTGTACAAGAACCTCGGGGCACTGCCGCTGGCCTTGAAACACCTGCAACAAAGCCTGCGCATCGACCTGCAGTTGGACAACAAGGAAGGGCTCGCCGGCACCTATAACAACATCGGCAACATCCATACGGAGCTGCAGGACCTGCCCAACGCCCTGCTTAACTATGAGAAGAGCGCTGCATTGGCCGAAACACTGGACAGCGACAAGGGACGTGCGCAGGCCTTGATGAACCTGGGGGCCACCCACCTCGCCATGGGTGAGCGCATCGTGGCGTTGGACGAGTTCAAACGCAGCCTTCAGTACTACCGGAAGCTCGGCCGCAAACAGGAACAGGGAATGGCCTTCAACAACCTGGGCCGCTGCCACACCGAACTGGGCCGATATGCAGAAGCACATGCCGCACTGGACTCCGCGCAGGCGCTCTTTGTGTCCCTCAAGAACGAGCGGCTGTTGGCACGCAACCACTACTACCGGGGGACCCTGTTCCTGGAACAGGACGACCCCGGGCGTGCACGCGCCGCCTGTGAGCAGGGTGCGGAACTGGCACGCGCCGCAAAGCTTGCGCAGCAGCGCAGGGAGTGCAGCGAATGCCTGATGCAGGCGTACGAGCGCCTGGGCGACCTGCCGATGGCCTTTCGGGCACAAAAGGAGTTCCTTCAGGTAAGCGATTCACTGGAGGCCCTCAACAATGGCAGGGAAGTGCTGCGCATGGACCTGCAACGGCAGTTCCAGGACCGGCAGATCGCCGACAGCCTCTCCAACGCACGACAGCGGTACGAGCGTGACCTGGCCTACCAGCAGGAACTGGGTCGGCAACGCGAACAACGCAACATGTCCTTGTTCGTCGGGGGTGCCGTGCTGCTCACCGCCCTCGGATTGTGGAACCGCCTGCGCTACACACGCCGCTCCAGAGCGCTGGTCCAACGCGAGCGCGATCGCAGCGATGAACTGCTCCACAACATCCTGCCGGAGGAAGTGGCTGCGGAGCTGAAGTTGAACGGCCACGCTGAAACGAAGAGCTTCGACGAGGTCACCATCCTGTTCACCGATTTCCAGGGCTTCACACAAGTGAGCGAGCGGCTCACTCCAGCCGAGCTGGTGGAGGAATTGAACGAGTGCTTCAAGGCCTTCGACGCGATCGTGGACGCCCGTGGGGTGGAGAAGATCAAGACGATCGGAGATGCGTACATGGCGGCCGGCGGAGTGCCAGGACCACGCGCCGATGCTGCCGAGCGGATGGTGATGGCCGCGTTGGACATGCAGGAGTTCATTCGCGCGCGCCATGACCGGCGCACCGCAAAAGGGCTTCCCGCCTTCCGCATGCGCGTGGGCCTTCACACCGGGCCCGTAGTGGCTGGCATCGTAGGCACGCGCAAGTTCGCCTATGACATCTGGGGCGACACCGTCAATACCGCGAGCCGCATGGAGAGCAGCGGTGCGGTGGACGAAGTGAACGTGAGCGGCACCACGCGTGCTGCGCTGGATGCCTCCCCGGGACTGCAGTTCGAGGCGCGGGGGAAGGTGCAGGCCAAGGGCAAGGGCGAACTGGAGATGTTCTTCGTCCGCCGGGCCTGAACGGTGTCGTTCACTGCACGACCAGGCGCTCCGCAAGTGTTCCGCCGGCATGGACGACCTGCACCACATGCATGCCTGGAGCACATCCGGCGAGGTCCACTTCAAGCGGCGACCCCGCCGCCGACCACGCCTGCGTGCGAACGACACGTCCCGTTGCATCGCGCACCGTCACTTCCAGCCGCCCGGTGATGGAGCCCAGCTCCAAGCGAACATGACCGAGCGCCGGGTTGGGCAGCAAGCGCAATGTGCCTGCGACCTGCGGCTCGCTGACACCGACCACCGAACCGGTGCGAAGTCCCGTGGTGGCGCGATCCGTGAAGGAGGAGCCTTCCACCTGGAACAGGTCGGTACCGGCGCACCGCACTGCCACACGCCCGCCGTCGATACCATTGCCTCCGGCGTCGGTCACATCGAGCGCAAGGCAGGCCTCGGCGGGAAGGGTGACCCACGCGGAATGCACACCTGCCGTGGCAAAGGGGCCTCCCTGGGCAAGCACCTGCCCCTGTGCGGTGCGCAAGGTCCATGCCGTCTCACCGGGCGACGCATCCGTGACCACCTGCACCTCAACGGTCTGGAGGGCGCATGCCTCCACCGCACCGGCCAGGTCGAGGCCCAGGATGTTGCCGTCGACGCCTTGGTCGGGCACATCGTTCACGGAGATGATGCGGAACTCGAGCGCATCACCTTCCTGCACTGCGATGGCCGGCAGGCCCGGCTGGCGGATGTCACCGCTCAATGCGGCGGTCGCAAGCACCCAGTTGAAGCTGTTCTGCAACAAGCCGTTCTTCCAGGTCTCCACCACGCAGGTGGCCATGGTCTGGTTCCCCACGTTCTGGATCTTCACCCGGGGTGTCACCGATCCGTCGCAGGGATACTGAAGTCCTTCATAGGACAGGAAGCGGGCATCATACTCGTTCTGGGCGATCGCTGGCAAGGCGGCCAACAGGAGCATGGACAAGAGCGAGGTACGCATGGCAGTGGTGATGTGACCGAAAGTTAATCCGCACGGGCCACAGCACAGCAAGGACCTTTGTTAAAAAAACATCACCCACCTGTGCGTCCATCGCTCAGAACCGCAGTGTGAGACCGCCCAGGAAGTGGAGCGGCGCCTGGGGATAGAGCCCCACGAACGAGCGACGCCCCCCCCCTTCGAAGAAGCTGTAGACCCATCCGTTGCTCTCGTAGCGTTCGCTGAAGAGGTTGCGCGCGGTAAGGTTGATGTCGATGCGCTGGAAGGTCTTCGTTCCGGTGAGGCCGATGTTGAGACGCAGATCGTTCACCAGGAACGGGTCGAGCATGCGGTCTGGGCTGCCGGTGTTGTCGAGGTATTGCCGGCCCACATATTTCGTGACGAAGGTGAGGTCTGCCTGTCGCCTGCCCTGTTGCTCCCAGAAGCGGCAGGATAGTTCGCTGCCCGCTACAATGGACGGTGAGAAGGCCAGGTCGGTGGTGCCCTGTTCGATGACCCGTTGCACACCGGTGTCCCAGTCGTCGACGAACTCCACGAAGTTGCGCACCTGGTTGCTGCTGAAGCTGGCATTCGCCCGCCAGGTGAGGCGACGCGCGGCCTGCACAGCCCACATCAGTTCCACACCAGCGCGGTGGCTCTCGGCCACGTTGGTGCGCAGCGCGGCACCCACATCGTTCAATTCACCCGTCAACACCAGTTGATCGCGGTAGTCCATGTAGTAGGCGTTGATGCCTGCGGTGAAGCGCGCGCTGCGACGTTCGTAGCCCAGCTCGTAGTCCAGCAATCGCTCGCTGCGTGGACGGCTGGTGGGCGTGGTCTCCTCCAGGTCGTTGCGGTTGGGTTCGCGGTTGGCCACGGCGAAGGATGCGTGCACGCGGGCACCGTCCCTCATGCGCCACAGCAGGCCCGCCTTTGGATTGAAGAAGGTGTAGTTGACACGCTGGGTGATGTTCTCCAGATCGTTGTTGAAGCCCAGGAAGCGATAGTCCACCTGCCGCACCTGTGCATCGCCATACACGTCAATGGCATCGGTAAGCGCATAAGTGAGCTTGGCGAAGGCGTTGGCGTCGGTCTTGCGCGCATCGTTGTCATAGTAGCGGTCGCGGATGTCCGTGGCACCGGAGAAGCGCGCCCAGATCACCTCGCCGAAATGGTCGCCTTGATAGTCGCTGAGGTTGCCACCGAGCACCAAGCGATGCGCACCCAGTTTGATGTTGGCACTGACATTGGCTCCGGTGAGCACATTGTCCAACCAGCGTCGGCGGATGAGGTCCGTGGTGAAGACCGAGTCACCATTGATCAATGCCGGTGCAATGCCGTAAGTGGCGAGGTCATCCCCTTCACGGAACTGTTCGAAATAGCCCGCACCCAGCACCCGGAACAGCGTGATGTTGAGGTCCGCGTTCTTTCCGAGGCGCTGATCGAAGAGCAGCTGGTAGTGGGCCTGGTCGTAGTTGTCCACCTCGTTCTCGTAGGTATATGGATTGAAGGTGCGGTTGGTATCGAGGACCGCGGGGTCCACACCGGCCCACGCCTGGTAGGTGACCTCCCTGCCGCGGAAGGTGATGAACCTCATGGAGCGTCGGCCCTTGGCATCGAGCCATGCGCCCTGCAGGAAATAGCTCTTCAGATCGGCCGTTGCACGGTCCACGAACCCGTCGCTGGTGATGGACGAGAGCCGCACATCGAGGCTGAACTTGTCCGCATCGTGCGCGCCGATCGATCCGGTGCCTGCACTGACGGAGTAGCGCTGGGTATTGAACGAACCGCCGCTGAGCCCTATCTGGCCCCATGCATCCGGACGCACGGCCGTGGTGCGTACGTTGATGCTGGCCCCGAACGCACCGGGCCCGTTGGTGCTGGTCCCCACGCCGCGCTGGATCTCGATGTCCTCTGCGGAGGAGGCGAGGTCGGGCAGGTTCACGAGGAAAGCACCCTGGCTCTCAGGATCGTTGAACGGCACCCCGTTGATGGTGATGTTGGTCCGGGTGGCATCGGTGCCACGGATGCGCATGTA
>CAZLGY010000020.1:97-8451 GCA_964559165.1 uncultured Chryseobacterium sp. | reverse complement strand
CTGTAGCGACCTGCATGGTCCGTGCTGGTGCCGAAGGGCCGTTCATCACCCACCACGATGTGCACGGCCTCCAGTGCTTCGCCGGTGGTGCCGGTGACCGTGCCGTACAGGCGCAGCTGCGCTGAAGTGAACAGGGGGGCGCACATCAGCGCGCCAAGGATCAACGGGTACTTGCTCATGGGTCCTCCGTGTATGGTGTCTGCCCGGAGGAGCCGCCGCTGAGCGGTGGACTGGATCCCTTGGCAGCATTACCTGCCCAGGTTCTACGGGTATGATCTCAGCCGGCCATTGAAGGCGGGCACCCCGAAGCACGACTGTACAAAGGTAGAGCGCGATCGGCAGCGATGAACGTGCAGCTCACAAAAGATCGGCCCTGCGCCCGTCGAGCAGCACATCAACGATGTTGGAAGCGATGCGAAGGCGTTGTTCGCGGGAGCCTTCCACAATGGTATAGGGCAGCGCGCGGGCCTTCAGTTCGTTCTCCCACTCAAGGAAGAGCCGGTCACGGTCGTGCGGGTTCTCGCGCATTGGATCGGGCTCCCACGGTATGTCGGGCCTGCAGAGCAGGCGCCATGTGTAGCGCATCTCCCGGGCCAGCTGCTCGATCTCGGGATGTACACGGCCGTACTTCTCGCGGCTCCAGATCACCAGGTTCACGGGGTCTGTATCGAAGAAGACCGGCCTGCCTCCACCTTTCCCAACGTGTTGTCCAGCTGCCGCACTGATGGCCGATGCCTCTACCGGGACACCCCCCATTCCGCGATGCAGCGAACGCAAGGACCGGGCGATCTCCAACAGGTCGGACTCCACATAAGGACGACCGATCCCATCAAGGTACGCGCGGGCCACCTCGCCCACATAGCCTCCATGGTAACGGACCATCATTCCTTCGGCAAGCGTGGTCTTGCCACTGCTCTCCGGCCCCACCACGGCGATCCCGATCATGCCCCCAAGGTAAAGCCCATGGAGGCGGGGACGCGACCGGGCGTCACGCCTGCGTGCTTTCGGCGATGGGCCGGCGACCCTTCCATGTACCCTGCTCGTCCACCACCCGGAAGCGCGCGTACAGCTCCTCACTGAACCCGTTGGCCTTGCGCGTGCGGGCGACGGCCTCGGTATGTGCCTGACCACGTCCGTAGGCGAACGCCGTCATTTGCTGTTCACTCCGCCACACGCTGAAGGTGGCCTGCTCCACCCAAGGCAGCTCTCCAACGCCCTTGGTGAAGATCAGACCCTCACGGCCTTGCAGGGAGCGCGCAACCCCGGCCACGCGGCGCCAAAAGGGTACGATATAACGCGGTCGGATGGTGGCCCGCGTGAGCACCGCCAAAGGCCCCTCCGCAACGGGCGTTCCGGCCATGAACGGGTTGATGCCGCTCCATGCACCCCGGCTCAAGAGGGGGGTGAGGTGCAGCGTGTACACCTCCTGCGCATGGTCGCGGAACGCTTGTTGGACGGGATGGGCGGCATGGAACGCGTCAGCACGTGCACGATCCTCCCACGAACCCAGCAGACCGTAGGTACCAAAGTCGGGCCAGACATCATACCCCGTCCCCCCCCCGGTACCCAGCAATTTGTGGAAGTTCAACCCCGGCACGGAGCGCAAAGGCCGTCGCATCTCGGCCATCTGGCGCATGCCCCACACGCGCTCGGTACCGACGTAGCGAAAGAACGAGAGCGTGACGTGCCGTCCGGGCAGGAACATGCGAAGTGAACGATCGGTGGGGGCGAAGTGTTCTCCACATCCATGTCCCACGCGATCGTCATCGGCTCCGGTGTGGCCGGCCTTGCCGCCGCGATCCGCCTTGCCCTCAAGGGTCGGTCCGTGCAGGTGTTCGAAGCCGCCGGTACCCCGGGCGGCAAGCTGGCGGAATTCTTCGAAGGTGGATATCGCTTCGACATGGGGCCATCGTTGTTCACGCGTCCTGACCTGGTGGAGGAGCTCTTCCGGGAGGCCGGTGTGGACATCACCGACCGGTTCCGATACATCGCCCTTGACGAGGCCAACCGTTATTTCTGGGAGGACGGAACGCGCGCAACGGGATGGTGCGATGCGGAACGCTTTGCGGAGGAGCTTGAAGTGAAGCTGGGGGTTCCCCGGCAGCGCGTCCGAGCCCACTTGCAGCGCTCGCGCGACCTGTTGGAAAGCACCGGCAGAACCTTCCTGGAGCACTCGCTGCACCGCACCGGCGAACTGCTGCGCGGCGGCTTCTTCAAGGCCCTCACCAGCGTGCGGCCGGGGGAGCTGGTGCGCAGCCTGGACAGCATGAACCGCGTAGCGCTCGGCGATAACGACAAGGCCGTGCAGCTGTTCGACCGCTTCGCCACCTACAACGGCAGCGACCCCTACCGGACCCCGGGTCTGATGCGCATGATACCCGGCCTGGAGCATGGACAGGGAGCGTTCTATCCGGAGGGGGGCATGTTCAGCATCACCCGGGCGCTCCACCTGCTCGCCGTGGACCTGGGTGTGCGCTTCCATTTCGATGCTCCGGTCCAGCGCATCCTGCTCGATGACCACAAGCGGAAGGTGACTGGGGTGATGGCGAACGATGCACCGCAGCTGGCCGACATCGTGGTGAGCAACATGGATGTGGTACCCACCTACCGGAGGTTGCTTCCGGATGTGAAGCCCCCTGAGCGGACCCTGCGGCAGGAGCGCAGCAGCAGTGCCCTGGTCTTCTATTGGGGTGTGCAGGCGGACCACCCCGGACTGGGCCTGCACAACATCCTGTTCAGCAAGGACTACAAGGCGGAGTTCGCGCACCTCTTCGACAGCTTGGAGCTGTATCACGACCCCACGGTCTACATCAACATCACCAGCAAGCACACGCCGGGCGACGCGCCGAAGGGTTGCGCCAACTGGTTCACCATGATCAATGCGCCACGCGATGTGGGCCAGTACGACGATGCACGCATCGACGCCGCACGCCGCAACATCATGGACAAGGTGAAGCGCACCCTTGGCATCGACCTGGGTCCGCTCATCGCCATTGAACGTGTGCTGGACCCACGCCGTATCGCGGAGCGCACCGCGAGCCATCAAGGGTCGCTCTACGGGACCAGCAGCAACAGCCCATGGGCGGCGTTCCTCCGGCACCCGAACGACCACCCGCATATCCGTGGCCTGCATTTCTGCGGTGGCAGTGTACATCCGGGCGGTGGCATACCCCTGGCCCTGCTCAGTGCGCGGATCGCAACGAGAACGCTGGCAAGAACATCCGACCAACCCGCTCCTGAATACGCATGAGAACGCTCGTTCAACGCCTCGACCCACGCCATGGCATCGGCCTTGTCATGGTGCTGCACCTGGTGGGCCTGGTGGCCCTTGCCACACCGCTCGCCCCATGGGTGGTGGCGCTCACCCCCGTGAACCTGCTGCTCACTGCGGCGGCCATGGCCGTTTTCGCGAAGCTGGACCGGCGCACCGTGGTGTTCGCCTTCGTGGTGGGTGCCCTGGGGTATTTCGTGGAGGTGCTTGGTGTGTGGACAGGTCGTGTGTTCGGTGAGTACCAGTATGGCGATGTGCTCGGCTTCAAGCTGCTGAACGTGCCGCTGCTCATCGGTCTCAATTGGAGCATGCTGGTGTTCGCCATCGGTGTTCCCTTGTCCAGGACCGCCCTCCCCGTGTGGGGCAAGGTGGCACTTGGCAGCATCGCGATGGTCGTCCTCGACCTGTTGATCGAGCCGGTGGCCATCCACCTCGGTTTCTGGAGCTGGGAGCAGGTGAGCGTGCCGGTGCAGAACTATGTGGCGTGGGGATTGGTGAGCGCGGTCTTCTTCGCGCTATTCTTCCTGCTGCCTGTGCGGCGTGAGAACCCGGTCGCGCGGTATGTGCTGGCCGCACAAGTGCTTTTCTTTGCGGGGCTCAACCTGGTGCTGGGCGCCGCGTGATGGAACATTTCTACTACCTCGGCCTCGACCTCTTCACCCTGTCCTTCCCGCTGCTGCGGAGTTTCGAGCCGAAGTTGCAGTTCTGGCGCAAGTGGCCCGGCCTCTTCACGGGCATCGCTGTGATGGCCACGGTGTTCATCATCTGGGATGCGATCTTCACCGCCAACGGCGTATGGGGCTTCAACCCACGCTACCTCACCGGCCCCAAGCTCTTCCACCTGCCCATCGAGGAGTGGTTGTTCTTCCTGGTGGTCCCCTACAGTTGCATCTTCATCTACGAGGCGTTACGGTACTATGTCCGGCGCGACGTGCTCGGCTCCGTGGCGCGGCCGCTCAGCATCGCGCTCATCGGTATCCTGGTCGTGGTGGGTGTGCTCCACATCGACCGGCTGTACACGGCGATCACCTTCCTTTGCACGGCGGGCATGCTGGCCCTGCACGTGTTCGTGCTGAAGAGCCGCTACCTGGGCCGCTTCTTCCTGGGCTATGCGGTAAGCCTGATCCCGTTCTTCCTGGTGAACGGCATCCTCACCGGCTGGCGGCTCGATGAGCCCATCGTCTGGTACAACGATGCGGAGAACCTGGGCATCAGGCTGAACACCATCCCCATCGAGGACAGCCAGTACCTGCTGTTCTTCCTGCTGCTCACGCTCACCTTCTACGAGCGGCCGTTGAAGCGGGAGCATGGCGACCTGCCGCCGGTGGATCAGCACTGAACCGCCTTCCAACTGCGGTGCCACCTGACCAGCGCAGATGCGGACAGGCCCACATAGATGACGTAGAGCCCCGCGTACCACCACATCCCCAGCAGCACGTAGAGCACGATGGCCACGGCATCGGCAACGATCCAATAGGCCCAATTCTCCAACACCTTGCGGGCCAGCATCCAGGTGGCCAGCAGGCTGAAGGCCGTGGCGAAACCGTCCAGGCCCGTGAACCGCGCTTCCGGAAGCAGCTTCAGCGCTGCGGCCAGGCCCAGGGTAAGGACCGTTCCGAGACCGATGATGGCCAGATGGAAGGATGGGGGCCGTCTGCTGATGGGCAGCACGCCACTGTCGCCCTTGCCCCACGACCACCAGCCATAGACACCCATGACCACGTAGTAGGTACTGAGCCCCACCTGGGCGTAGACCTGCTGGTGCATGAACAGGAGCACGCCGATGGAGGAAGCGGCGATGCCGAAGAGCCAGCCCACGCGCTTCTCATTCATCATGAGCACCGTGTAGGCCAGGTTGCCCACAGCGGCCACCGCCTCGAGCATCTGCCAGGAATGCACTGTCATGGGACGAAGGAACGAAGAAGCCGCCCCCTTTCCATGGGATCGAACCGGAACGATCCACAGGTGTACGGATGTCCAAACTCCACGCCATGCTGCGCACCACCCTCATCGTAATTGTATGGCCCACGTTGGGCAGTGTATCCGCCCAGTTGGAACCCAGCGTATCCGCCCCCCCCGGCGAACACCTGCGCGCGGTGAACGCCCATTGGTCCGCCATGGACCCGGCCGTGCTTGAAGATCAACGGACCGTGGCCTTTGCCTCGGAAGCAGGCCGTATCGCCGAACACCTGCACCGCGTCGCGGAGCGGCTGGCTGCACGAACACCGATGTCCGTGGAGGAGGGATCGTGCCAACGGCGACGCGCACTGATCGACACCTTGGTCGCCTATGCCGACCGCGGCCGTTTCCCCAGGAACCACGCGGTGCGCGGCCGCACACCGGTCTTCATCGATGAAAGAGGGGTCGCCTGCGCCGTGGGTCAGTTGATTATCGGCAGCGGTCACGCAGCGCTTGCCGAACGCATCCATCAGGAAATGAACCTCGCCTACATCCACGACATGGTCTCACCGGAGATCGCCGTGTGGGCCATGGACCATGGCTTTGCCATTGATGAACTGGCCTGGATCCAGCCGACCTATGACCACTGGCCGATCCGGGACCCGGGCGTGGTTGCAGCCTTCGATCTCACGAACGGTGACCGGATCGAAGTGCAAGGGCCCAAAGGGTCGAGTGCCCCGCAGAAGCTGCGCATGGTCCGTAAGAACGGGCAGGGGGACAAGGTGCTGGCCACATTCCCTCTGCTTTCCGGGGTGCAAGCCATGGAGCTGGACGGACAGGTGTATGTGGGCGGGATGCCACCGGCCAACGGTCCCTCGGCTGAAGTGTACCACTGGGACGGCGCATCGCTGCGGGCACTTGACCCGTTCCCGGGCCGCATGGCCATCGGGTCGCTGTTCATGCAGAACGGTGTTCTGCACGTGGTGGGATATGAATTGGGTGAACCGCAAGCACAGGAGCGCTACCTGACGGTGGAAGGCGAGTGGAAGGCACCGTAGCCGACCCTACATCCCGCAGTTGCAGGGCGGGCTGAAATAGACCCTGGCCTTGGGCACAAGCTCCTGGATGCGGTCCATCTCGTCCTGCTCGAACATGATGGCGCGCAGGTCGAGGAAGCGAAGCCCGACCATGTCCTTGATGTCCTCCGGAACGGTGGCGATGTCGTTGCTCCAGAGATCGAGCGACACCAGTTCCCTCCACCGCCCGACGCACTCGGGCAGGCCGATGATGGCATTGCGGCTCATGTCGAGCCGCTTGAGGTGGCGCAACCGGCAAAGGGCAGGCGGAATGGCCTGAAGTTTGTTGCGTGCCAGGCGCAGGTCCTGGAGGTGTACCAGTTCGGAGATCCAATCGGGTATCTCCTTCAGCTTGTTGCCGGAGAGGTCAAGCGCATTGAGGTTGGGCAGTTGCCTGATGGCCTCGGGGAACGACTTGAGCTTGGCACCGGAAAGGTCCAGTCGTTGCACCAGGAGGGGCTCCCGGAGGGCGCGCTCGAGGTCCCGGTAGGTGCGCACACTATCCAGGGCGACAGGATCGAGGAGCTGCGCACGGAGCGTGACGGCCGACAGGAGCAGGATGGACAGCACCAGGTGTTTCATGCGTGATGCCTGAACGTTTCCAAGGCGTGCACCTTGTCCTTGTGGAGTTGTTCCTTCAACGCGTCCAATCCATCGAAGCGCATATCTCCCCGGATGCGCTCCAGGAACTGCACGGTGATACGTTCCCCGTACAGGTCGCGCGCCATGCCGAAGATGTTCACCTCCACCGTCCGGTGCAACCCGCCACCCAACGTGGGCCGCTCACCGATGTACAACATGCCGGGGTGACGGCCATCGGACAGGTGCACCTCCACCGCATACACACCGTCCGCGGGCACGAGCTTGTCCGCGTCAACCGCGCCGATGTTGGCCGTTGGGTAGCCGAGGGTGCGGCCCACCTGGTCGCCCTTCACCACCACGCCGGCAAGTGGGTAGGCGTAGCCGAGCAGCTCGCGCGCCTGGCCCACCTCTCCGAGCAGGAGCGCCTGCCGGATCTTGGTGCTGCTCACCTTCATATGGTCCACCTCGTGCGCGGGGATCTCCTCCACACGGATATCGTGCACCTCGCCCAATTGTTTGAGCAGGGGAAGATCACCTTCGCGGTTCCGGCCGAAGCGATGGTCGTAACCGATGACCAGGGCATGCACGCCGAGCGCACCCACGAGCACCTCGCGGACGTAATCGACCGCGTGCATGCGGGAGAAGGAGCGGGAGAAGGGCACCACGAGGACATGGTCGAGGCCGGCGGCTGCAAGGCGTTCGAACTTCTCCTCCTGGGTGTTGAGCAGCTTGAGGTCATCATCACCCGGAAAGAGCACCATGCGGGGATGGGGATGGAAGGTGAAGAGCACGCTCTCGCCGCCCTCCTTGCGGGCCAGCTCCGTGAGGCGCGCGAGTATGGTCCGGTGCCCCCGGTGCACGCCGTCGAAGGTGCCGGTGGTCAGCACCGGCCGCTGTACGCCGGTGAACGCAGCCAGATCAGTGTGGATCCGCATGGGGTGCAAAGGTCGCATGTGGCGAACAACTTCGCGGTCCGGATACCTTCCCAGCGGCCGACCGATCAACAACATATCCACAGGCCTTGCCCTTCCGGTGGGAACCCTTACCTTCGCGGCCGCGTTCGGGGCATACCGCCTCACGCACAGCACGATCCGCTCATGTCCAAGCACATCGGTAAAGTCGTCCAGGTCATCGGACCCGTGGTCGACGTCCGCTTCGAGGCCGGTAAGGACCTGCCCAACATCTATGACGCGCTCCACATCAGCCGCCCCGACGGGACCGTGCTGGTGCTGGAGGTACAACAGCTGACCGGCGAGGATACCGTCCGCGCCATCTCCATGGACAGCACCGATGGCCTGCAACGCGGCGCCGAGGTGCACGGCATGGGCCAGCCCATCAGCATGCCGGTAGGCGATGCCGTGAAGGGTCGCCTGTTCAACGTGACCGGCGTCCCCATCGATGGCATGCGTCCGGTCATCGAATACCAGTTCGCCGATTTCGCCTCGATCGGTTTCAACCAGCTCGTCAATCACGCGGCGACGACGTTCTGGCGCACCGGCCGCCCCTGTCCGCTGGTTGCGCGCCTG
>CAZLGY010000020.1:0-87 GCA_964559165.1 uncultured Chryseobacterium sp. | reverse complement strand
CACCAGCACCGAAGTGCTCTTCACGGGCATCAAGGTGATCGACCTGATCGAGCCCTATGCCAAGGGCGGCAAGATCGGCCTGTTCGG
>CAZLGY010000019.1:20985-31093 GCA_964559165.1 uncultured Chryseobacterium sp. | reverse complement strand
TGATGCGCTGGTTGGTGCCCTGGGTGCGGAGGATGTAACCGCCGGTGGTCATGCCGTCACCACCTGCATCGAACACGAAGAAGGTGTAGCAACCGTCAGGCAGGCAGGTCTGGATGGTCTGGACGCCGTTCGGCGCCACCAGGGGCTCACCCGACTGCAGGGGCGTGAGACCGTCCTCCGCGCGTATCTGCCAGGTGGTCTCGAAGGGAGCGGCGTCGGTCTGGAACTCGATCACGAGGTCGGTGGTGCACAAGGCGATACCCTGGCAGGTGCAGTTGTTCTGGTACACATCATCCACCGTATCGGGATCGCCATCATCGCAGGAGGTGCCGGGCAGCGCAAGGCCACCGGGTACACCGAGGCAGTCGATCACCACGCCGGCGCAGGAGCAGTTCGCCTGCACCACATCGTTGCCCGTGTTCGCATTGCCATCGTCGCAGGGCGAACCCGGCTCGGGGCCATTGGCGCAAACATCCAGGCAATCGAGCGTTCCGTCGTTGTCGGAGTCGCTGGCGTTGTTGGCGGCACCGGGGGTGGTGCAGGCCAGCACGAAGTCAACACCGTTGTCATTGGTGTCCTGTCCGTCAGGTACGCGGGATAGGCTGAGCACGTCATCATTGGTATCGGCGCCGGCAGAGGTGCCTTCGGTGGTGGCCATGGCGCCCTCATAGCTCATCTGGTCGATGATCACGTTGGTGGCGGTCATCAGGCGGAGGCCATCGGGCGCCCCGTTCTGGATGCTACCAGCCACGGTGAAGGCCACCTGGTCCACGTTGGGAACGAGTGCACTGCCGATGACGAAATAGTCGCCAGCTGCAAGGGTGGTGGACGCAAGGTTGATCGTGTTGTAGATCGAGCCGTTGGAACCGTTCACGAGTTCGATGCGGAGACCGGCGAGGCTCACCGCTTCAGCACCCACGTTCTTCAGTTCGATGAACTCGGCCACATCCGTGCTGCTCTGGTCGTAGTCGATCTCGTTGATGACCAGGGTGGGGGGAGGTACACAGGTGGGGGCGTTCCCGGTGATGACAAGTGTGTTGCAGGGCGCGTTGAAGCTCACCGCATAGTTGTCCGTTTCGTTGATGCCCGTGATCAGGATGGTGCCGTTGGATACCGTTGCGGGATCGTCGCCACCCACGGTTCCCGATGCACTGGTATTGCTCACCACGATACCGGGTTGAACACCGGTATAGGGGATGCTGAGCGTGTAGGTATCCACGCCGCTGGTCTGGGCATTGCAGGTCGCGGTCACGGATCCGATGCCCAACGCGCAGGAACCCAGTTCCACATCGAACTGGAAGTCATCGATGAACAGGCGCTCACCGAGGGCATCCGCTATCACACGCACCTGGAACTGGCCGGGCACAACGGCCGCGGGAGTTGGTATGAAGGCACGGAACGCGACCCAGTTGGAGGCGTTGTTCAACGTTGCATTGGTGATGTCGAGCAGGGCTGCGGACCAGGTGGAGCCGCCATCGGTGCTGAAGCTCACGCTGTAGTCAGGAGCGGGGTCGGCATCCCAACGGCGTGCCTTGAAACCGAATTCGGTCACAGCTCCGCCGCCCTGGTAGGTGGCGCGCCAGTCGATGCCGGCGATGTTCTGCAAGCGCCAGCTGTAGGTGCCCAATGCACCGGGGAAGCCGTCCTGAGCGGTGGTGGTATTACGAAGGGCAGGGCCACCGGTGAAGCTCCAGCTGTTACCCGTGTACACGTGGTTGGACGCGTAGGAGGTAAGGGCAAGGGTTCCGGCCGTCCATCCGGCGACATCGTCGAAGTTGATCACCTGGCCGTCGAAAGCGGGCGAACAAGAAGGAGCGGCACCGCTCACTGTGAGGGCCTGGCAAGGGCTGCTGAGGCTCACGTTGTAGGCGTTCGCCTCGCTGATGCCCGTGACGAGGATGGTCCCATTGGGCGTTACCGACGGATCATCGCCGCCGACCGTGCCTGAAGCACCGTTGTTCACTACGGTAACGCCTGCTTGCACCCCGGTGTAAGGAATGCTCAGGTCATAGGTGTCCACACCCGAAGTGCTGGTGACACAGGTGGTGGTGGCCGTTCCGAACGTGATGCCGCAGGCGGGGTCGCAACCGGGAGCCGCACCGGATACGCTCAGCGCTGCGCAGGGGCTGGAGAAGGTGACGGAGTAGTTGTTCGTTTCACTGATCCCACTGATGGTGATGACCCCGCTGCTGATAGTGGCCGGGTCATCGCCGCCCACGGTACCGGAGCCGCTGTTGTTGATGACCGTAACACCGGATTGCAACCCGATGTACGGGATGCTCACCGTGTAGGTGTCCAGGTCCCCGGGTGTCGAGGCGCTGCACGAGGTGGTAACGGTGCCGAGCGAGATGCCGCAGCTCGCCGATGGCGCAAGCGTTCCTGCAACCGCCAATCCGTACGACCCAGCCGCGGATGAGAAGAATCCCCAACCACCGGTAGTGGTTTGACCGCTTGCATAGAACCTGAACGTTACCGTGGTTCCGTCCGCCAAGCTCTGCAAAGCAGATATGCCCGACAGGTTTGTTTGTGTAAGCGCTCCATTACCGATACGCACGATCGGGCTGCCGATGAGCGTGAAGTTGGTCCCGTCCAGGCTGTACGCGAACTGATTAGTGGTGCCCGGACTCGCGGAGAAGGACGATGTTCCTGACATGTTCGCATCGATCGTGGAAAGGCTCAGCGTGTAACCCGGAGCCGCCGAAAGCGAGAACTGGAAGAAATCCGTGTTGGACGTGCTGATGCCGTTGTTCTGGAAGCCGGTGGTGCGGAAGGAGTTGGCTGCGGTGCTGGCTGCAGCTCCTGAACCGCGACTGAGCACGTTGGAAGCGTCCAGGTTCGCATTGAAGACATCCGCCGTTGAGGTGGCAGGGCTGGATTCGCCGAAGAAGTCCCAAGCTGCTATCTGTGCAGACATGGTCAGCGGGAGCAGCGCCAATGATAGGGCAGCATTCAAGGACAAAAGGCGGGTGCGATGATATCCCAACCAACGTGTTTTCATGGTCTTGGTCTGTTTCAGGGTGCAAAATTCGTGAACCGTGGTTAAATCAAGGTTAAATCAACCCCTTGACTTGCAGGGATGTTGGCTGTAGCTTGCGCGACTTCTGTACCCGCCACGCATGCCTGTTCCACGTGTTCCTTTTCGAGCGTTGCTATGCTTGATGCTGTTGACCGGCGGTCGTGCGGCAGCCCAGCAAGTGCTGTATGCCACGGACTTCGGTGGGCCCAACCCGACGTTCACCCTCAACTCGGCTGATGCAGGTTCCACGCCCGCAGGAAGCAATCGGTGGGTGATCAACAACGTGTATGCGGGCGGAAGCGGAACGCTGGACTGCCTCGGATTCCCGTTCAGTTTCACGGTACCACCTACGGCTTCACAACCGGCCGGCATCGCGTCGCCCGGTGGCAACTACCTGCACATCGCCAGCGAGGCGGGGCTCTCCAGCGGCATCGCCAACTGCAATTTCGTGGCCGCCGATGGTTTCTGCACCGACCCGGCCAACCATTTCGCGGCCATGCCGGTGGATGTCAACACCAGCCAGGCGTCATCGGTGGACCTCTCGTTCTGGTGGTTGTGCGGTGGTGGAACGGCCAACTATGGTGAGGTGTGGTACAGCACCAACAGCGGAGCATCGTGGTCGCTGCTTGGCGAAGGGGCTGTCCAATACCGCAACGCCAGCTCGTGGGTGCAGGCACAGGTCAACAGCACCGCACTTGCCGGGCATGCCACCGTGCGCATCGGCTTCCGCTTCGTGAACGGCACCACGGTGAACGCCTCCGATCCGGCGTTCGGCATCGATGACCTGCGGTTGGAAGCGGCCCAACAGGAGGAACTGTTCCTGGCCGCTGTAGCGCCCGCCACCCTCGAGGTCTGTGCAGGTATCACGTTCACCATCCCGTACATCGCCACCGGTCCGTGGCAGCAGGGCAACACCTTCATCGCTGAGATGTCCGATGCCACCGGCGGCTTTGCCGATCCTGTGGTGTTGGGCGCCGTATCGGCCACCGGGTCCGGTATCATCACCGCCGTGGTGCCGCCGGGTACGGCAGCCGGTACGTATGCCGTGCGCTTGCGCAGCAGTGCACCGGCCCTTACCACAGACCCACTGGACCTCTCGCTGGTGGTGGAGGTGCCCGCGTCAGCCGGAAGTGATACCAATGTGTCTTTATGCAAGAACAGCGGCCTCTACGAATTGCTTCCCCTGCTCAACGGTGCCGACGCGTGCGGCAGTTGGACAGCACCCAACGGACAACCGGTCTCCAATGTCTTCAATTCCGCCACGGACCCGGCTGGGGTGTACACCTATACCACCGATTGCGGGCAGGCATGCCCGGCCGATCAGGCTGCGCTCACCATCTTCCTCCAGGACCCTGCCATCGCGGGTGTTGATGTGGATACGCCGCTGTGCAGCGATGCACCGCCATCATCCCTGCTGACCCTTGTATCGGGTGGACAGCTCACCGGTATCTTCTTCTACAACAACTCCGTGTTCCCGCTACCGGACCTCACCGTGCCGGGCACCTACTCGCTGGATTACGTGGTATACGGGGCGGGGCCGTGCCCCAACGATACCGCCGTGATCGATGTCACGGTGAACCTCGCGCCGGATGCCGGCACCAGCACCACGCTCACCGTGTGTTCCAACGACGATCCGGTGGCGCTCATCTCCCTGCTGAACGGCGCCCAGACCACCGGCAGCTGGACGGACCCCTTCAACGCACCGTTCAGTGGTCTGCTCGTGCCAGCGCAGGCCGCGTCCGGGCTGTACACCTATTCCGTGACGGGGGTGGCACCATGCACGGAGGACCAGGCCTTTGTTGCGGTGATCATCGACCCCTGCCTGTCGGTGGATGCGGTTGAAGCGGACCGGTCGGGTTGGCTGGGCATGGAGCAGGGTTCGCATCGCTTCGTGCTGCCACCGGATGCACGGGATCTCCGCGTGCGTGCCGTTGCCGGTCATGAACTGCCGGTGCGGCTTGCTGGATCCGGCACGGACCGCACACTCCCCGCCGATGGGCTGGCCAACGGATGGTATGTGCTCACCTGGGAGCAACAGGGCCAGCGTCGTGCGCTGCAGTTCCTGCAGGCACGCTGAGCAGGGATCGTTCACAAATTGTGGATAAGCGGAGGTTCTCTCATGACACCATGTTCAGCGTGGCGGACGTAGTTTCATCCCGCTGAAGAGGTGCTCACGCCGGGTTCGTCCCGGATGTGGGAGGTAGGGACGGACACATCGATGCGGGCGTCATCTCCGGATGGTGCCGGGCTTGGTAAGAAGTCATGCATCCAGGTGGGTCCATGTGCATGCCAGATATGCGCAAGGACCGTCCCACGCGCATCGTCCTCGCGGGCGATGTGGGGCGCTTCCGAGGTATGCGCTGCGGGCCACGGCTTGCAGCGTATGGGGACAGGGGCTGCCTGCGGGTGGTCCCTGTTCCATTTCCGGTCTTAACCATCGCCACGGCAGCGTTTCACACACCCTTTACAGCCTGTTCACCGCGTGTTGATGAACACGATCGATCGTGCATAATTGGCCCCCACACGGGGATGTCCGAAAAGCGTGCCCCGATAGTTTTGAGGTATCCAGTTCCTCTTTCCGGATGAGAAAAAAAGACCGCAAGATCTTCGTTCTGGACACCTCGGTGATCCTCTACGACCACTCGGCCATCGAATGTTTTGAGGAGCATGATGTAGCCATCCCGATCCAAGTCCTTGAAGAACTGGACACGTTCAAGAAAGGGAACGACACCATCAACTACGAGGCCCGCGAGTTCATCCGCCGCCTGGACCAGCTGGCCAAGCGCGATGCACTGAACGACTGGCAGCCATTGGACGGCCCCGCGCGTGGCAAGTTCATCGTGGTGGCCAAGCACGACCTCAATGGGGTGGACGCGACCAAGGTGTTCGCCGATGCGAAGAACGACCACCAGATCCTCAACGCCACGCTCACGCTGCAACGGCAGTACAAGGACCGCAAGGTCATCCTGGTCACCAAGGATATCGCGTTGCGGTTGAAGGCCAAGAGCCTCAACATCCTGTCAGAGGATTACCTCACGGGCAAGGTGCGGGATGTGCGGGAGAAGCTCTACACGGGCCGCACCGTGGTCGAGGACCATCCGGAGGAGGGCATCGATGCCTTGTTCAACCAGGGCAGTGTGCCGGTGGAGGACCTGGGGCTGGCCCGTCCGCGAGGCAACCATTTCTTCATCCTGAAGCACAAGAAGAAGAGCATCCTCGCCAAGTTCGATCCGCGTACCGGTCGTGTGGACCGTGTTGAGAAGCAGAGCGTGTTCGGCATCGGACCGCGCAATGCAGAACAGACCCTGGCCATGGCCGCACTGCTCGATCCGGAGATCAAGCTGGTGACCCTGCAGGGGGCGGCCGGGACGGGCAAGACGCTGCTGGCCCTGGCCTGTGCATTGGAGCAGCGGAGGGAGTACCGCCAGATCTATGTGACGCGGCCGGTGGTGCCCCTCAGCAACAAGGATATCGGATACCTCCCGGGCGACATCCAGAGCAAGCTGGACCCCTACATGCAGCCGTTGTGGGACAACCTGAAGCTGATCAAGGGCCAGTTCGAGAAACACGACAGCACCCCGAAGCGCATCGACGAGATGATGGAGAACGAGAAGATCGCCATCGCCCCGCTCGCTTACATACGCGGACGGAGCCTGAGCAACATCTTCTTCATCGTTGATGAGGCGCAGAACCTGACGCCGCTGGAGATCAAGACGGTCATCAGCAGGGCAGGGGAAGGGACCAAGATCGTCTTCACCGGTGATGTGCACCAGATCGACACCCCGTTCCTGGACACCGAGAGCAACGGGCTCAGCTACCTGATCGACAAGGCCAAGGGCGATCCGCTGTTCGCGCACATCACCCTGGAAAAGGGAGAACGCAGTCCGCTGGCCAACCTGGCGAACGAGTTGCTGTAGGCGCTCAGTGGCCGAGCTTCTTCATGATCCCGGTCACCTCCTTCTCGGTGCTGCGCAGCATGTCGCTGCAAAAGGTGATGAGCTCTGCGGCGCGCCTCACTTTCGCGGTGAGGTCATCCACGGAGATGCGGTCCTCCTGCAGATCGTTCATGATGGCCTCCAACTCCTCGTAGGCCTTTTCGTAGCTGGTGGGTGCGTCAGCCATGGTGCTCGATGCGCTGGATGAGGGATGTGATGGTCCCGTTGGTGAATGTGGTCTCCACCTCCTGGCCGGGGGTGAGCCCGTCCACCGAGGCGATGGCCTTTCCATGATGGCGTGTGATGCTGAAGCCACGGGCAAGCATGCGCTGTGGTGCGAGCAGCTCGATCGTGCGCTGCATGCCCTCCATGTGTAACGCCAACGCACGCATGCCCTGCTGTGCGAACTGGTCCAGGCGTGCACGGTGGGCCTCGATGCGGGCGGCCTCCACGATCTGCACGCGCTGGCGTGGAAGGTAGGCAAGGACCGTCCCGTGACCGTTCAGTTGCTCGGAGGCCTCACGGCAGGCGTCCTGTGCCTTCCGGCCCACGGTGGTGGCGCACCGCTGCAGATCGGAGCGTCGCCTTTCCGCGAGCATCAGCGGCCGCGTGCGCAGGGCCTCCGCGTGGGTGGCCAGCTGCCGCCTGCCCGCGTTGGTGCGATCGCCCAGCGCGCGAAGCATGCTCACCACAAAACCGTTCAGCCCGGACTCGAAGAAGGTGCACTTGTCAACGAGGTGGTCGGCGACCGCTGTTGGCGTCTTGTGCGGACTGCGGGCGACCATGTCCAATACGCTCACGTCCACATCGTGGCCAATGCCCGTCATCACGGGAATGGGCATCCGGGCAACAGCGCGGCAGACCTCCAGGTCGTTGAATGCCTCCAGGTCCAGCTTCGAACCGCCGCCACGGATCACCACCACGGCATCGAACCGGCGCGGGTCGATCGCTGCCAAGGCTGCCATCAACTGCCGTGGGGCATCCTCACCCTGCACCGCGCTCTGGAACACATGCACATGGAAGCGGTAGCCGAACTCGTTCTCGGCAAGGTGCTGCATGAAGTCAGCGTGGGCCGCCGAACCCGCAGAGGAGATCAGGGCGATGCGCTGTATGACCATGGGCTCGGGCAGTGCTCGATTGAGGTCAAAGACGCCCTCCATGCGCAACGTGGCGATGGTGGCATGCTTGCGGCGCTCCAGTTCACCAAGGCTGAACGACAGGTCCACGTCATCCACATGCAGTGAAAGGCCATGCACCTCATTGAAGCGGACGGTTCCGAGGAGCAGCACCTCGGAACCCTGGCGGAGCACATTGCCGAACTCGCTGCCGAGCGAGGAGCGCAAGCGCTCCAGCACGGGACTCCAGATCATGGCAGGCAGCACCGCCACCTTCCGTCCTTCACGATGCTCCACCAGTTCCAGGTACATGTGCCTGTTGGGTCGGACGCTCGCGATCTCCGCCCGCACCCAGTACGCACGATCGCCCGTGGCTTCCTCCAATCGCTTTCGGATGGAAGAGCATAGTTGATGAAGTGTGAAATGACGGCGAGGCTCCATCGTGGGAGCAACGAAGCTAACGGGTTCCGTAAGCGGTCCGTGATCAGAACAGCGAATCGACCTCGATGAACTTGAAGTCAAGGCGCAGGAAGCTCTGGTAGTCCTTCCCGGTCTCAGCCATTTCGTCGTCGCCCTGCTCGAAGTGCCAGTTCACGTTCACCTTGCGGCCGCCCTCGTTCACCGTTTCAAGGCGTTTGAAGATGTTGAACAGGTGCTTGCTCGAACTGGTGTCAAGATAATCCATACGCATGGTGACGGTTGTCTCCTCCTGCGGCTCTCGCAGGTATTCGTCGATCCAGCTGTGCACGCGGGAATAGAACTGCTCGGAGTTGCCAGGCAGCGAGCGGCCCACGAAATGTATGGCACCCCGTTCGAGGTCAAGATCGATCTCCGGTGACGTCTCGGTGCGATCGATATGGAAACGCTTGGTTTGCATGGGTGCCGTTCAGATCATGGACGATGCAACAAAGATGCCCCCCACTACGCTCCACCGGCAAGGTGTGCGTACCACCAAGAATGAACACCGTATCGTGGAAAAGCCGGACCCTCAGCGGGAACGGTACTCGGAGAGGATCTCCTGGTCACTGGGTATCACGATCTCCGTGTCGTTCACACGGCGCGCCCAATACATGTAGCGGCCGGTGCCCATGCAGGCATACGCCTTCATGGTCTCCTGCGGAGCAAGTGCCCTGAGCGGGAAGGTGCGCCACTGGCCGTTCTGCTCCTGCATGGCCACTTTCACCTCGATGAGCTCATCGCAATCATTGCTGAGCAGCACCTGGTAGGTGCCACTATGATCACGCTTGTAGCCGTCCTTGTAGACCTCACATTTCTCGCATGCGGTGCCCCACTCGCTGGCGACCTTCACCACACAATCTGCAACGTCCAGGTGCTGGGCATGCATCCATGACGAGGATGCCATCAGCAGGAGGACCAGCAGGAGACGTTCGGGGTGCATGAGCAGGCGCAGAGCGCTCGGTCCTTGTGCTGCACCATGCACGGCAACCGGTCCACCGTTCTTCACCGGTGTGCAGGAACCAATGGGGTGATGCGCAGTAGGGGATGCGTGTAACATGATGAGCGAGTGCAAGATGGCCGGGATAGGGCCGTACTACGCGGAGGGCTCCGAAAGGTTACCAACATGGCGCGTTGCACACCCCAGCGGACCATCCGGTGCAACCCGCACAGCACAAGCATCGTACCAATGCTCAACCTGAACCTGCCAGCATGAACGCCAGAAATACGCTCCTCATCCTGTCCTGCTTGAGCGTCTCCGTGCTCAGCGCACAGTCCAGGTTCACGGTCAATGGACGACTGAAGGTGGAGTCCGGAGACCTGTCCGGGGCCAAGGTGGTGGTATACAAGAACGGCGTGAAGGAACGCACCATCACCCAGGACCTGTCGAGATTCTCGATGGACCTGGACATGCAGCAGAACTACATCCTGTCCTTTGAGAAGGAGGGTTTTGTATCCAAGAAGATCGCTTTCAACACCAACGTTCCCGGAGAGGCCGTCAACAACCCTTTCGTTCCCTTTGATTTCGCGGTCTCCATCTTCAAGCAATATGATGATGTGAACATCGTGGTCTTCAACCAGCCTGT
>CAZLGY010000019.1:0-20975 GCA_964559165.1 uncultured Chryseobacterium sp. | reverse complement strand
GATTACGATACGGATTACACGGCGTCCATCCAGAGCCAGTTGCAGGAGACCCTTGCTGCTGTAGCGCGGAAGCAGAAGGAGGAAAAGGAGAAAGCGGCTGCAGACGCGAAGACGGCGGCCAAGGCGGAGGCGGAGGCGCGCAAAGCGGCGGACCTGGCAGCCAAGGCCGAACAGGCACGTGTGGAAACGGCCCGGCGCGAGGCTCAACAACAGGAGGCGGAGGCGCGGCGGATCGCGGAACAGGCGGCCAAGGCTGCAAGCGTGGAGCGAAAAGCGAAGCCGGCATCCCCCCCTGCAGCGCCGACCCGCGAACCGCAAGTGCGTCCTCAACCAGCGCCTCCCGTGACGGCACCAAGGGAGAGCCTCGCCAAGGCCGTTGTGGGCGCTGACGAACGCCAGCCCACCCGTCCCACGGTGCGTGTGGAGGCGCAGCCCACCGCAGTGGGCAATGGCTCCGACCTGCTGCCCTCCGGTGGCGAGGAGGAGGTCGTAAGGAACGAGGAACTGGTGGTGGAACCCAACCGGGTGATCACCGTGGTGAAGCTGCAACGGGCCGGTGTGGTCACCGAGTTCCGGAAGGTGTACCACAAATGGGGGGGTACGTACTACTTCAAGAACGGTGCTCCGTGCAGCCAGCTGGCCTATGATTCGGAGGCACGGCCGGAGCAACTGGCCGGCACCAGCACGCGCTGATCCCCCTTGCCCCGGGCCATCTTTGTACCATGGATGGCGTGCGATATCTGCGTGACGGCCGCTCGCCCATACCCGTGGATGAGCGCACCAGTGTGACGATGAGCCGCATCCGGGCGCGGAACACCGGCCCGGAAAGGATGCTGCGGAGGGCGTTGCGCATCGAGGGGTTGACGGGTTACCGGTTGCATGTGGCCCGGTTGCCCGCGCGTCCCGACATCGCTTTCATCGGCCGCAAAGTGGCCGTGCTCGTTCATGGTTGCTTCTGGCATGGCTGCCCGTACTGCACGCCCACGCGGCCCCGGAGCAATCGGTCCTTTTGGGATACCAAGCTCAAGACCAACCAGGAGCGGGACCGCCGCAAACAGCAGGCCCTGGAGGCGTTGGGATGGACGGTGGTGGTGTGCTGGGAATGCCGCATCAAGGAGAACGCCGCGCACGAGGCACTGCGTGTAAAGCGTGTGTTGGAGGTATGACCGAACCTACCGCCGGAGCAGCCTCCGGAAGAAGCGCTTCTCGAACTCCCAGAAGAACCGGAACTGCCCCAGGAGCCCACCATACACCAGCAGGATGAGGTTGTAGGCCGGCAGTATCAGCAGGTAGTAGACCGTGCTCACGACCCAACCCTGCGGACCATCACCGGTGAACCACGCCAGCACGGGACGCTTGAGCAGCATCACCGTGGTGCCGGTGAGCGCGAACACCAGCAGGATCACCAGGACCCTTGCAGGCGAAACGCCCCAGCGGTCGGCAAGCCGTTGCATCCACCGCGGCCGTGGGGGCTGTTGTGCTGCCATGCAGGGAGGCTTCAATCGACCCACTCCGCCAGGAAGAGGTTGGTCTCGCGGGTGCCGTTGTTGTTGCGGTTGCTGCTGAAGACCAGGTGGCGGCCGTCCGGACTGAACACCGGGAACGCATCAAAGGTGTCACCGAAGCTCACCTGCTCCAGCCCGGTGCCATCCACGTTCACCATGTAGAGCGTGAAGGGGAACCCGCGTTCGCTTTTGTGGTTGCTCGCGAACAATATCCGCTCCCCGCTGGGATGCCAGTACGGTGCCCAATTGGCCTTGCCCAGGTCGCTCACCTTGCGCATGTCGCTGCCATCGGCGTTCGCCACGTAAAGTTCCATGTTGGTGGGGGTCACCAGGCCCTCCTTCAGCAGTTGCTTGTATTCCGCCACCTCGGCATCGCCTTGTGGACGGCTGGCGCGCCACAACAGTTTGCGCCCATCGGGACTGAAGAACGCGCCCCCATCGTAGCCGAGCGTGTTCGTGATGCGCTTCACGTCGCTGCCATCGATGTTCATGGTGTAGAGCTCCAGATCGCCATCGCGCATGCTGGTGAACACGATGCGGTCCCCCGTGGGGCTCACCGTGGCTTCGGCATCGTAACCGGGTGAGGTGGTGAGCGGGCGCACGAGCGTGCCCTTCAGGTCGCTCACGTAGATGTCGAACGACGCATAGATGGGCCACACGTATTTGCCATCGGTCCTGCGATCGGGGACCTTGGGACAGGAATGCCCACCTTGGTGAGTGCTGGCGAAGAGCACCAAGGAGTCGCCCGGCAGGAAATAACTGCAGGTGGTGCGCCCGCCGTTGATGCTGAGCTTGGTGGGCGGCGTGTTGCGCAGATCGTCAGTGAAGGGGTTGAACACATAGATCTGGTCACAGCTTTCACCCCATGCTGGATTGGTGGACTGGAAGATCAGCCGGTCGCCCCCGAAACTCCAGTAGGCCTCCGCATTGTCACCCCCGAACGTGAGCTGTTTCAGCGTCCGGAAGTGCTTCTCGTCGGGGTGGATGAGGCTGTCCGTGCGGGTGCTGTCGGTGTTCGTTCCAGTGGCGTCGGCCACCTGTACGGGGTCCGGGGAGCCACAGGCCATCAGGGCTGCAGCGAGCAGGGGGAGGGAGCGCATCAGGTTCACGGCAGGTTAAGAACGCACAAAAGTACCGTGTTGATCGTCAGGGGTGTCAGGTCGATCGGGCAGGTGCGCCGATCGCGCTGCGGGCGGGAGACCTCAAGCCACCTCGTCCGGCCCTGTCCGCGCCTCACCCGCAAAGGGCCGCGTGAACACCGGGCGGTAGGTGCGCCCATCCGGTCCGGGATCGGAACGGTAAAGGCTGAGTCCGCCCAACACAAGACGGGGCAGGACCAATTGACCTTCCCCCTCCATGTGGTGCCTGCTTTTGCCACGCGCCCGGGCCAGTGTGATATGAGGCCACAACGGTTCATGTGGCGATGGGGGAAGCGAGAGGCGGTGGGCCAGCCTTCCGTGCAGATCGGCAAGTGCAGCGTTCGGCAGGAAGCGGATCCAGCGCATGGTGGGTGCGTCCTGTGGCATGCTTTGCAGCCTTCCGTCTGACAGCATCAGGGGAGCACGCTGGTGCGCCTCACCGGCGATCACCTGTTGCACGCGCTCCAACTGCCCGTGTTGAACATTGCCGATGAAAAGCGCCGTAACATGCCACGAAGCCGGTGCTATCATGCGCCAATGTGCCGTCCAGGACGCTTGGCTGACAGCGCGCTCCAGTGTCCCGCGATCGGGGTCGCCGATGCCGCAGGCAATGAAAAGACGCAGTGTTTCCGGTTGGACGTGATGGTGCATACCGAAACACGAAGATCGTGGACAGGCACCTGTTCACGTTGCCGGCATCAGGGCCCGCAGGTATGCCTCCAGGGCGCGGCCACGGCCCTCCTTCATCACGGAGTTGAGGATCGCCTTGGTACGGGCATCCAATACACGGTCGCTGGTCCGGTCGCCTGTCCGATCGATGTAGCGCTTGCCGATGGTGCTCATGGGTGGTGCTCTGGTCCTGCAAAACAGCCACATTCCGCGGGTGACACCCATACTTCGATCGTGGTATTCCTTCGGGGCGGCATCCCCGATCTGCTGTTCATGCGCAGGGCTTCATCAAGCCTTGTTCGCCGACCCCGGCAGAGGTCCCGCAGCTGCAGCGGTACCTTTGTATCGTGCATCGCGATCCTTCCCTTCGCCCGTTCCTGGTCGTGTGGCTCGCCTTCGTGTCCAGCGGGGCCATCGGCCTGTTGCTCTTCGACCCACTGGAGTTGCACAGGCTTGCGAACACGTTCCACGCAACGTGGACGGATGTGGTCATGGCCTGCCTGACCCACCTGGCGGATGGACTGGTGCCCACGGTACTGACGCTCGTCGTATGGTGGTCCAAGGACCTGCGCAGTGCCCTCCAACTTGGACTTTCCTGCGGGATCAGCGCGATCATCACACAGGTGCTGAAGCGCTTCGTATTCGCCGGTGAGCACCGGCCCGCCATGTTCCGGGAGCAGCTGGCTGGCATGCCGTGGGTGGAGGGGGTGGAGTTGCACCATCATTTCAGCTTCCCGAGCGGGCACAGCACGGCGGCATGGGCCATGTGCCTTGCATTGGCGGTCATGATCGGCCGTTCCAGCTGGTCGCTGGCGCTCGCATTGCTGGCATCCATCCTCGCCTTCAGCCGTGTCTATCTATCCCAGCATTTCACCCAGGATGTCATCGCCGGGGCGGTGATCGGTGTCCTCACCGGGCTGGTGGTCCATCAGGGGCTCTATCGCAGCTCCTTCAGCACGCGCGGATGGCTGTACCGACGGTGGCCGTGATCAGAACCAGTAGCGGGCGCCGATCCCCAGGTCGATGTCGAAATAGGTGGCCGGAATGAGCTCCAGCGTCGGAACCACCTCCAGGAAGAAGTCGAGCGGCATTCCATCCACCGTCATCACAGCCCCCACGGGAATGCGTAAGCCCAAACCGATGTTGCCGCGATCGTCGTAATACCAATTACCATTACGCCAATATCGGTCACCGCTCCAACCGCGGAACCGCGCTCCGGCACCATAGTAGAGGTCAAGCACCACATCGCCGTCCTGGAGCAGTTCCACGTTCTGCAGGGTGTAGTCGCCATGCAGGTTGAAGGTGCGTCCCCAGGGGCCCCAGCCCAGTCCGAAGGTGAGCGCACGGTCCTCGGCCAGCCAGTACTTTCCGTTGATCCCTGTGGGGTCTCCGGCCATGATGCCGATGCCGATGCCCTTGTCCTGGGCTTGCGCAGCGAAGGAGATGGCCAGCGCGATGATGGGGATGATGCTCCGTGACATGGGCACAAAGCTTGAGCCAAAGAGGCTGTTCCCGACGCCCCGTCAAGAGGATCCATCAACGATCCACCGTCGAACAAATCGTTCTTCGGGATCGTAGCGCTCCGCCTGCAGGTCGGGGTTGAACCGGCGTCCTTCGCGGGGGTCGTTGCCAACGCCGGCGAGGTATTGCCAGTTGCCCCAGTTGCTGCAGGGGTCGTAGTCCACCAACAGGTGCTCGAACCAGGCGGCACCAAGGCGCCAGTCCAGGCCCAGGTCGTGTATGAGGTAGCTTGCCACGTTCTGCCGGCCGCGGTTGCTCATCCATCCAGTGGCGGCGAGCTCGCGCATGTTGGCGTCGATGAAGGGATGTCCGGTGCGTCCTTCGCACCACGACCCGAAGCGGCGACGATCATACACCCCACGTGGTCCGGCATGTGCAATGCCTCCACGCTTGAACAGGTCGGCCCCGTAACGTGCGGCCGTGAAGTGGAAGAAGTCACGCCAGAGCAGTTCGAAGATGAGCCAGTAGGTGCTTTCGGTGGCGCCATGGCGCGCTTCGTATTCGCGCACGGCTTCGTACACGTTACGCGGTGACAGGCTTCCGGTGGCCAGCCAGGGGCTCAGCTTGCTGCTTTCGTCCGCGGACAACATGCCGTTGCGGGTCTCCTTGTAGTGCCCCAATGCGCGTGACGCCCCGGTGAAGTGCGCCAGACGCTCAAGTCCAGCCTCGGAACCACCGGTCATCGGCATCACCCCACGTGCATCCTTCTCCGGCACCCCCTGGTCTGTGAAGAGGGGCGGAAATGCTGGTTCCTGCCATGCCGCTGGGGTGGGTAATGCAGCAGGAACGGGCAGTGCCGGTCGCACGGTCCAGCGCGCCTCCACCTTGTGGCGGAATGCGGTGAACACCTTCGGCAGCTTCTCCGGTCCGAACGGAAGGTCATCGGGATGAACAAGGGTGGCGGGCGCGGCAAGGTGCAGCGGCAGTTCCGCGGACACCGCTTGCTCCTGACGCCTTTCCTCCCACGCACTGTGGGCCTGCGCATGCACGGCCGTCGCCTGGTGCTCGCCAGCGATGCGGTGGAGCACGTTGGCAGGATGCCCCACATGCACTTGCAGTGCGGAGCCGATGGCGCGCAGACGCTGGTCGAGCTGCGTGATGCATTCCCGCATGAACTGCGCGCGGAAGGGTCCCATGCGGGGTATCCCATGCACGCCGGGCGTTAGCTGGTCCGGGTCGATGATGAACACGGGCAGCACCTCTTCACCCGCGGCCAGCGCCGCATGCAGGGCAGGGTTGTCCTCCAGTCGGAGATCGTTACGGAACCACAGGATGGAGCGGGCCTTGTTCATGGATCACGTATCAGGGCTCTTTTCCCGGACCCGAGGGTTCGACCGCACCATGCCCGGATCAGAGCGTTTCGAGGTTCGCCAGCAGATCATCCCCCTTGTCGATCAGCGCCTGCCGCATCGCCGGGGACATCTTCTCCCACGTACGGTAGACCATGCCCACACGCATCATCGTGCCGGGCCTCGCATCGGGGGCCTCGAGCCTGGAGCGGTTGCGTGCGTGGAAATGCCAGTAAAGCGCATTGAACGGGCACGCCTTGGGTCCGGTGCGGTCGTTCACGTCGTAATGGCACGTACTGCAGTGGTGCCCCATCTTGTTCAGGTAGGCGCCGCTGCTCACATAGGGCTTGGTCCCCACGATGCCACCATCGGCCCACTGGCTCATGCCGCGCGTGTTGGTGATCTCCACCCACTCCAGTGCGTCGATGTAGATGCCGAGGTACCACCGATCCACCTCATCGGGATGAACACCGGCGAGCAATGCGAAATTGCCGGTCACCATCAGCCGCTGGATATGGTGGGCATAGGCGTTGGTGAGGCTGCCGGTGATGGCCTCCCGCAAACACGCCATCCTGGTGCGACCGGTCCAGAACCACGCGGGCAGTGGGCGGTCATGACCGAAGAAATTCATGGTTGAAAAGCCCGGCATGTGCGCCCAGTAGATCCCGCGCATGTATTCGCGCCACCCGATGATCTGGCGGATGAAGCCTTCCACCTGCGGCAGGGTGATGCGTCCGGGATCGGCACGCCACGCGGCTTCGGCTGCCATGCATACTTCCAGCGGCGAGATGAGCTTCACGTTCAGTGCGAAGCTGATGCGTGCATGGTACAGGGCCCATTGGCCGGGCATCATGGCATCCTGGTAGGTGCCGAAACAGGGCAGCAGCGCATCGCAGAAATACCGCACCAGGGCCATCCCTTCCGCGCGGTCAAGCGGCCACTGGAAATGCTGCGCATCCACCGTTCCGATGGTCTTCACCTCCTGGCCGGTGAGCATGGCCGCCATGTCGCGCACATCGTGGTCGAAAAGCAGGGGAGGGGGCGCCACATGCGTTCGCGGTGGCCGTCCACGGTTCTCCTTGTCGAAGTTCCATTGACCGCCAGCGGGCTTGTCGCCGTTCATCAGCAGACCGGTCCGTTCGCGCATCACGCGGTAGAACCGTTCCATCAGGTACTGCTTCCTGCCTTTGAAAAGCTCGCCGAGCTCCCCGCGGGTGGTCAGGAAATGCTCGGTGTCCGCCACTTCCACCGCATGGCCGCTGCTTGATGCATATTCCGCCAACTGCCGGTCAAGGCGGTGCTCATCGGGTAGTTGATAGCCGAAGGTCTTCGCGCCGCATTGCGCCATGATCCATTGCAGGTTGCCCGGTATGGACGGCGTGTTGCGCTCATCGTCAAGCGTGAGATAGAGGACGCGATGGCCATCGGCCACCAAACGCGCTGCGAAGCGCCGCATGGCCGCGAAGAAGCCGAGCACCTTCTGCACGTGGTGCAAGGCATAGTCCGTCTCCTGCCGGACCTCCATCAGCACGTACAGGGTGTGGATGTCACGCTCCGCGTACCAACTGTGCGCTGCGTTCAGCTGGTCGCCCAAGATCAGGCGGACGCGATGGGCGGCACGTGGTTCCTGTTCCTTCGGCATCGTTCACTGCAGTACTTCACCTCGTTCCACACCTTTTCCCATTTCTTGCGCCACTGGAACGGCTTCCCGCAGGTGGTGCAGGTACGAGAGGGGCGGAGAGCGGGTGTGCGATGGGCGGGCACGGTGAAGGAACACCGGCGTCCGATCCTTGTTCGGATCAGTTACAGGTGTTGCAACCGCTGCAGGTACCCTCCAGGTGAAGCTGGCTGTCCCTGAGCTTGAAGCCCTTCGGTATGGCCACCCTGGGCAGTGCTACAGGCGCCAGGCAATACACGTCCCCGCAGGTGATGCACCTGAAATGGGCATGGACATCGTGGTGGTGACCTCCGCCGCAGCGATCGGCGCACACCGCGAAGCGTGAAACCCCATGCGCATCCTGTACGCGATGAGCGAGGCCGTTCTCCTCGAACGCCTGAAGCACCCGGAAGAGCGTAACCCGGTCCGCCAGATCCGGTAACGAGCGCTCAACATCGGCCTGCGAGAGCGCCTTGCCACTGCGTTGAAGCAGGTGAAGCACGGCCTTCCGGGTGTTGGTCACGCGAAGACCGCGCGAGCGCAGCAATTGCTCGTTGCTCATGCTGTAAAATTAATTCATGCAACCGAATTGCACGTAAGGGGCCCGTTCCTATATTTGCAACTCAATAGCATTAACAACACAGTATCATGAAGCGCTCCGGCACCCCTTCCATCTGGGCACAGCGTGCCCTGATCACCGGCCTTGTGGCCTCATCGCTCACCGCCTGCAAGAAAGACAAGGAGGAGACACCGTCCCCTACACCGCCCCCGGTGAACGAGGAGGAACTGATCACCACGCTCATCCTGACCTTCACCGATACGGCAGCCAACCCGGATGTATCGTACGAGTTGCGCTACACCGACCTGGACGGTCCGGGAGGCGCCGACCCCGTGCAGACCGGCGTACCCCTTCCAGCAAGCCGTGAACTGCTGCTGGATGTCCGCGTACTCAATGAAAGCGAAAGCCCTGCGGAGGAGATCACCGATGAGGTCCGGGCGGAGGACGAGGACCACCAGTTCTTCTTCCAGGCAACGGGGGGCTTGGTGATCGTTTACGATGATGTAGATGGCAACGGCCAACCGGTCGGACTCCGCAACAGGGCCACCACACCGCCGAGCGGTTCCGTTACCCTGCGCACCACATTGCGCCATCTGCCCAACAAAAGCGCTGCGGGTGTGGCGGACGGTGACATCACCAACGCCGGTGGCGAGACCGATATCGAGGTTGACCTGGACCTGAACATCCAATAAGGGCATGGTGCCGGGAGGGGGCTTCCACTGCGGTCTTCGGGGTTGAACGACTGGAACCGGGTAGTTCGGAACGCCTTCTCCCGGCCACCGGCCCTTATCGTCTGGTCCGGTGGCCGGTCCGGGGCATTGCCACCCAAGAGCTGAACGGCATCCAGTGAGGAGCAGCTGAACAAGCCCTCACAGCGTCATTCCAGCAGCAACTCGTCGGCGAAGATCCAGCTGGTGCCACCCACGCCGGGATGTCCCTCCGGACATGGACCTGCATACCTGGCCACCACGCGGATGAACTTCACCTTCCGTCCGGCCATTTCCGCCCACAACACTTGCTGTCGGGCACCCTCGAGCGCGCGGGGAACTGCGTTTGGTACCCGGGTGCTGCTCCATTGTCGGCCGTTCATGCTGGTCACGATCTCCACTTCTGCGGGATACCAGATCCAGCTCTTGGGATCCTGCAGCACGCTCAACCCGACACGCTCCAACCGCTGCGCCCGCTCGAGGTCCACGGAGAATACAACGTCCTGTCCTTCATAGCCCTGCCACTCACCCGTGCGGAAATCGGTGCCTCCCCGGAGCCCATCCACGAGCGCGCCATCGCCACCGGCAGCGTACTGCGCAGCATAGCGGCTTTGCAGTGCCACCGTGCGTCCCCCCGGTGTGCGCAGGAAACGACCGCTCACCAGCGCCTCCCCCTGGCGGGCGGTCACTGTGGCGCTCTCACGGAGCACGAACGGACCTTCATACACCTGCTCGGCTCCATCGTTGATGCGGTAATGCAGTGGACCGGGTGTGATGCAACGCAGGCTCACCACCAGGCTGTCCAGGAAGGTCCTGCCGGCAGCATCGATGAGGGGTGCCGCCACGGGACCTTCCCATGCACCGGGCTCATCGCCCATGGGCACCCCGGCAGCACCGGCCCGCGGGCCCAGGTCAACGTGGAGCGTCCCACCCTGCAGCAGTTCTCCCCGCTCGATCCAACGACCCTCGGACAGCTCACGGTCGTTCCAGCGCACCTGCTCCACGTGGTCGGCCTGTCCACCGTGCACCTCGGACACGATCTTGAGCGGTGCAGCACCCGTGTGCAGCGTTACCACGGGGAACAGCGGCTTGCCGACCACAAGGCGCGTGCCCCCCGGCACCAGGGGATACAGTCCCATGGCGCTCCACACGTACCACGCGCTCATCTGGCCGCAGTCCTCGTTGCCCGAAAGCCCGTCAGGACGGTCGGCATAGAGTTCACGCAGGATGCGGTCCACATAGATCTCCACCCGTTGCGGACGATCGCTCAGTGCATAGAGGTAGGCGAAGCCGTGGCTTGGTTCATTGCCGTGGGCATACTGGCCGATGAGCCCGGTGATGTCGCTCTGCTGCCTGCCGGTTGTGGATGAACCTGCCTCGAACAGTGCATCGAGACGTGCCGTCAGTGCGCTGGGCCCGCCGATCAGCCGCAGGTAATGGTCCAGGTCGTGCGCCATGAACAGGCCGTACTGCCACGCGTTCGCCTCGGTGAAGTGGAAGTTGACCTCGTAGGGGTCGAAAGGCTCCACGAACCCGCCGTTGCGCCGTGCCCGGAAGAAGCCGGTGGATGGGTCGAACAGGTTCTGCCAGTTGCGGCTCCGGGCTTGGAAGCGGCGCGCCACCGCGGGTTCGCCGATCATCTCGGCAAAGCGTGCGATGCACCAGTCGTCATATGCGTATTCAAGTGTGCGGCTCACGCTCTCCGGCTCATCCTCGCTGCTGATGTAGCCACGTTCCCGGTACGCCTTCAGCCCGAAGTGGTCCTGGTCGGCGGAGGCCACCATCGCCTTCAGGGCCAGCTTGGTGTCGAAGTCGCGGATGCCATTGGCGTAAGCATCAGCGATGACGCTTACGCTGTGGTATCCGATCATGCAGTCGGTCTCGTTGCCCCATAGTTCCCACACGGGAAGTCGGCCGCCTTGCTGGTAGTGCAGCAGGAACGTCCTCACCCAGTCACGGGTCATTTCCGGTTCCAGCATGGTCATCAATGGATGAAGCGAACGGAAGGTGTCCCAGAGGCTGAAGACGGTGTACACGTTATGGTCGGCCCGGTGCACCTGTCCGTCCATGCCTCGGTACCGCCCGTCCACATCGTTGAAGATGTACGGTGCCACATAGCTGTGGTAGAGCGCGGTGTAGAAGGTGCGCTGCTGCTCGAGCGTGCCGCCCTCCACCTGGATCTTGTTCAGCTTGGCGTTCCATGCGGCCTCCGCCTCCTGACGCACCCGGTCGAAATCCCAATGCGGCACCTCTGCATCCAGGTTCGCACGGGCTCCTTCAATGCTCACGGCTGAGATGCCAACCTTGACGATGAGGGGTGCTGCGCTGTTCCGGATCCCCAGGATGGCCTTCGTGCTGTCCGATGCGGACCGGACAAGTTCCACCTCCCGACTGAAGCGGACCACGAAAAAGAGCTGTTGGTCGCGTGCCCACGAGGAGCTCCGCCTTGAGCCGACGACCTCCGTTGGGCTGGCCTGGGCGATCGCGGATGCGAGCAACTTGTCGCGATGCCGCAGGTCGATGAGCATGAACTGTTCCCTGCCCACCGGAAGGCTGTACCGGTGCACCCCGGCGCGTGTCGTCGCCGTCAGTTCAGCCTTGATCCCCGAGCGCTCCAGCCCGACCTGGTAATACCCCGCGTGTGCGCGCTCGGTATCCTTGCGGAATGCACTGCGATAGGCCGTGGGGTCGGTCGTGTACCTGTCGGTCATCGGCATCAACAGCACATCGCACAGGTCCGCCACACCGGTGCCGCTCAGGTGCGTATGGCTGAAACCATAGATGACACTGTCGCTGTAGTGGTAGCCGCTGCACCCATCCCAATCGTTGTACCCGTCGCGTCGGGTGTCAGGGCTGAGCTGCACCATGCCGTTGGGCACACAAGCACCGGGGAAGGTGTGACCGTGCCCTCCGGTGCCGATGAAGGGGTTCACGAAGTCGCGCGCGGAGTTGGTCTGGCCGGTGGTCGAAGTACCCAGCAACAAGCCTATCCCGAGCGCGGCCAACTGTAGCGTCGACCCGCCGGATCGACCTATGGTGTTCATCGGATCGGAAGGTGCCATGTTCGTGTTCATAAGGTGCCCAGCGCCGCCGCTCCCAACAGCGCCGCATCATCGTCCGGTAATGCGCTCGTCAGAAGGTCCACGCGTCCTTGGTAAATATTGAGCAGGGAGGCCTGGAAGCGTTCACGCAGGGGTGCCACCAGCAGTTCACCGGTGCGTGCGATGCCACCGAACAGCACGATGCGCCGGGGACCTGTGGCGCATACGGCATTGGCCAATGCGATCGCCAGCCACTCGGCACTGCGCAGGAACACACGCACGGCGGCTGCATCCCCGGCATGTGCCCGCTCCGCCAGCCCTTTCACGTCGTTCACCGAAGCCATACCCCCTTCTTCCTCGTAGGTGGCGAGCATGCCGCGAATGCTCACATAGGCTTCCAAACACCCGCGCCGGCCACAGGTGCATTGCCGTCCGCCGGGGTACAGGGTCATGTGCCCGACCTCACCGGCATTGCCAGCGCTGCCCAGCACCAACCGGCCGTTCACGATGAAGCCGCTGCCCACGCCGGTGCCAAGGGTCACCACGAGCAGGTCGTCGATCCCACGTCCCGCACCGTAGCGCCATTCACCCAACGCCGCGGCATTGGCATCATTGCCCAGGGTGGCCGGCACACCCAGCCGGTCGCCCAGCATACGCGCCAGCGGAACGTCGTGTTCCCAGGGGAGGTTCGGCGCCATTTCAATGAGGCCCGTGAGCTGGTTGGCGTTCGGCGCACCGATGCCGACGGCAGTGATCGGGGCACCGACGGAGGCAGCAAGGCGCTGCGCCTCTGCGACCAACACATCAGCGAACGCATGCTCGTCCGCATGGCCGGTGGTAAGCACGCGGGCTCGGGCCATCACCCGTCCATCCGCAACCAGCCCCAGTTTGCTGCTGGTGCCACCGATGTCGATGCCGATGATCATGCGCGGGAGTTATTGCGCAGGCCGAAGACCGCGATGAACGCGTAGCAGGCGAGCAGCAGGGTGAACGCCATCTTGAAGCCTGACACATCGGCCAGGGCACCCACCATGGGCGGAACGAACGCCCCGCCAGCGATGGCCGTGCACAGGATGCCCGAGGCCTGTGGTTTCAGGTCACCCATCCCTTCGATGGACAGCGAGAAGATCGTCGGGAACATCACGGAGTTGAACAGGCCCACAGCGAGGATGGACCACATGGCCACGGTTCCGGTGGTGAGCATGGACAGCAGTACCAGGGCGACCGCCGAACCGGCGAACAGGGCCAGCACGCGGCCGGGCGGCATCCTCCGGGTGAGCCACGCACCAGCGAAACGACCGAGCATGGCCCCTCCCCAGTACAGCGCTACGAACGCACCCACCACACCCTTCGCATCCACGCCCTCCAGCGTACCGCCCAAGAGGGTTCCGGCGATGCCGCTCAGGAACGCATCACGGTGGATCGTCGCGGCAAGGTCCATGCTCAGGAAGTAGTTCACCAGGTACGTGCCGATGGCAACCTCGGCACCCACGTAAAGGAAGATGCCGATGGCTCCCAGAACAAGCCGCCGATGCCCCAGGGCGCTTCGGTAACCGCCGGTATGCTCCGTGTCCAGGATCTGCGGCAGGCGAGCCATCATCACCACCAAGGCCAGCAGCAGCAGTGCCCCGGCCAGTGCCACGAACGGACCCTGCACGGCCGAAGCCTCTGCTGCATAGTAGGCTTCACGTTCCACCGGGGAGAGCGCACGGATGGCCTCGCTGCCAAGGATGCGGTCACTGAGGATGAGCTTGGCACCGACCAACGGTGCCAACGTGGTGCCCACACTATTGAACGCCTGCGCCAGGTTGAGCCGGCTGCTTGCGCCCGATTCGGCACCGAGCACCGCCACGTAGGGGTTGGCAGCCACCTGCAGCACCGTCATCCCCGCCGCCAGCGTAAAGTATCCCAGCATGAACAGGGGGAACACCCGGAAGCCCGCTGCCGGCCAGAACAACATGCAACCCACGCCCATGGTGGCCAGGCCCACGAGCATGCCTTTGCGATAGCCGATGCGCGCCAGCAGCCAGCCCGCCGGAATGCTCACCAGGCCGTAGGCGATGAAGAAGGCGAACTGCACCAGGCCAGCCTCGAAGAAGGTCAGTTCGAACACCTCGCGCAAGCGGGGTACAACGGAATCCACCAACACGGTGATGAACCCCCACATGAAGAAGAGCGAGGTGACAACGGCGAAGGGGCCGTTCATGGATCGGGTGGTACCGGTGGTGTTCATGGTGCCTGCCAAAGATGGGCCTTACTTTGGTACCAGCATGAGCCATGATCGCAGACAATTCCTGAAGCTCGGAAGCCTGGGCGCGTTGGCCCTGGTCACTTCCTGCACCAACGGGGAGCAGGGCCCCGATGCAGGCGCGCCCCCCCTGGTTTCCGGAAAAGGGCCGTTGGTACTGAGCACCTGGAGCCATGGCATGGCAGCCAATGCGAAGGCCTGGGCGGTGCTCGGCAGCGGTGGCTCCGTGCTCGATGCGGTGGAACAGGGCGTGGCCGTGGTGGAGAGCGATCTTTCCAACCGCAGCGTGGGTCTTGGGGGGATGCCCGATCGCGATGGCAAGGTGACCCTTGATGCCTGCATCCAGGACCACGAGGGACGTGCCGGTGCGGTGGCCTTCGTACAGCGGTTCGAGCATCCCATCAGCATCGCGCGCGCCATCATGGAACGCACCCCCCACGTGATGTTGGTGGGGGCGGGGGCTGAACGCTGGGCCCTGGAGAACGGGTTCATGCCACGCGATGTGGAGGTCCCGGAGGTGCGGCAGGCATGGCTGGAATGGCTGAAGACCTCTGAATACAAGCCCATCGTGAACGTGGAGAACCACGATACCATCGGCATGGTGGCCATGGACGCACAGGGCCGGCTGGCAGGGAGTTGCACCACGAGCGGTATGGCGTTCAAGGTGCATGGCAGGGTGGGGGACTCGCCCATCATCGGTGCCGGCCTGTTCGTGGACGGGGAGGTGGGTGCGGCCACCGCGACGGGGGTGGGCGAGCTCATGATCCGGACGGCCGCAAGCCATACCGTGGTGGAACTGATGCGCCAGGGCCGCACAGCTACCGAGGCCTGCCGGGAAGCGGTCGCACGCATCCTGCGCAAAGTCCCCGACAGCACAGGGATGCAGGTGGGCCTGCTTGCCATCCGCAGCGATGGGGATGCCGGTGGATGGAGCCATTACAACGGCTTCGACATGGCCGTTCAGGATGTCGCCGGCGCCCGCCTGGTGGCATCCGGTCACGAACGCTCGTGGGAAGGCTGAACCGGAACGGTTGACCAAGGAGCCCGGGCTCCTTATCTTTGCGTGGATGTACTTGAAGCGCAGGATCGTTGCAGCCGCGTTCTGTCTCACGGTCTCCGTGGGGCTTGCCGGTGACGGGCCTGGAAAGCTCAATGTGGCAGCGTCCAGGCAGTCCGCCTTCGTCACCATCGCCGTGCAGCACGACAGGCGCATCGGCCCCATCACCCTGGAGGTGAAGGACGACCAAGGCCGAACGCTCTACAGGGAAGAGGGCAAGGCCATGCAGGAGGAACTGGTGCGCCGCCTGGACAAGGGGATCCTCCCCAAGGGCGAGCACACGCTCCACATCACTACACGCGACCTGCAGCTCAGCGAGCGGTTCGTGGTCGAGTGACCATGTCACCACCCCGACCGCAGCAGGGTCAGTAATTCGTGGTCGTCCGCCACGCTTCGCGAACGGTCCTCCACCACGGTCATGCTCCTGCCCCTTGCCGCTGCCCCCCTAACGGATACCGTCCCGGTGACGTTCCCCACGGTGGCGTTGCGCGCAAGTTCCTGCTGCCGCACCACGCTGTAGGCTTCCTCGCTCCTGGAGGCAGGCGCTGCTGAAAGGTCCTCGCCCAGTTCCAATTCAGCCATGCCGGTGGCAGCATCCATGGCCACTTCCTCCGATGCATCGGCGGTGATGGGAGGGGGGATGGAGATGCGGTCCGGCCCCACTGTTCCCTCCGCCTTCTCCTCGTGCACGGCACTTCCGGCGTTCACCTCTTGGAGGTCGTCGGTCACTGGCAGACCTGCCGCTTCCGCTCCCGGCATGGTGGCCCCACCCACCTCCTCCATGGTCGTTGCCACTGGCACCGGTGCGGTGCGCTCCGTTTTCGGCTGCGCCACTTCGGCCAATTGCTGCGGCATCTCACCGGTGGAGCGGAACACCACGGCAACGCCCACCACCAGCACCAGTGCCACGCCGGCGAGGGCCAGTGCTGGCCGCCACACGAACCCTTCCTGCCCCTGGGCCATGAACGCCGCGATACTATTGAGCCACACACGCCATACCGGCTGCTGCCGTTCACGGAACGCGGCCATCACACGTTCGCGGTCCCCGGGGTCGGGCATCACGGGGGCATGTTGCTGTTCGCCCTCGCGCAGATGCAACAACAGGGCCCGCATGCGCTCGTACTCTTCCGCATCGGCGATGTGGCGCAGCACATAGGCCTTTTCCTCGGCCAGCAGCTGGTGGAACGGACGCTCGCTGAGCAGGTGCTCGATATCCTCGGGATCGTATCGTTCAGGCCTTTCCATGGATGTGCAGGGCATTGGGGTCGAACTCCTTCAGGCGCTCGGCCAACTTCTTCAGGGTATAGAACAAGCGCGACTTCACCGTGCCTTCCGAACAGGCGAAGGCAGCGGCGATCTCCTTGATGGCCAGGTCCTCGTGGTAGCGCATCACGAAGGTGGCCTTGTGGTCCGGGTCCAACCGGTCCAGTTCCTCATCGAGGCGGCTTCGGAAGAGAGCACGGTCCACCTCCACGCCGTGCTGTGCGTCCTCGCGATCGGGTCCGTTGCGCAACGCGGGGGCGGAGGCCTGCACCACGGCATGGTGGCGGTAGGCGTTCTTGCACATGTTGTTCGCCACGCTGAAGAGCCAGGTGCGGAAGGGCCTCGCCGGATCGTAGCTGCCGGGGCGCTGTGCCAGCTTGGTCCACAGTTCCTGTGCATGGTCCCGCGCCAGTTCGCGGTCGCTCCACAGCATGCGGTGGAAATAACCCAGCAGACGCTGTTGATAGCGGTCGTACAAGGCAGCGAAGGCGCGTTCGTCACCACGCACCACGAGCTCCATCAGGCGCTCGTCGCTCAGGCGGTCGTGATCCTTGCTGAACAGGCCCATGGTCAGTGTTGAAGGACCCCGTTGCGGTAAAGGGCAGCGGTGGTGCCCAGCTTGTCGGCCATCGCGCGCAGGCTGCGTTCCATCCGTGCGATACCAGCCTCATCATCCTGCTCCCGATAGTGCTTCAGGAGGGTCGCTGCAGGCAACAGGTAGTTGTGCGACAACGGACCCGCGTTCATCGGCTTGCGCAGGTCCAGCCAACGGGCCTCCAGCATGGGGATGTTGTCCAGCGTGACCGTGCTGAACCGGAACACGGTGCCAACCACGTAGAGCTGAGCATTCCATGCCGCCGGCACCCGGCCGCCCAATGCCATCGACAGGTGCAACGGGCGCCCGGTGGCCTGGGGAAGCGCTTCCAACAACGCCCGGCCGGTCAGCGGTACCGCACCCTGCGCGCCCACGGCACTCCATACCTGCCTGCGGTACGTGGCATCGTCCAACATCCTGCTGTCCACCACCAGCACATCGGGCCGCTGGGCTTTGGCCGCCTGCAGTGCCCAGCAGGGATAGGCGTCCATCTCGCCTGCCGCTACCAGGATCCCGTCGCGGTCCACCGAGAGGAGCAGGTCGTGCGCCGCATCCAGCAAGCCCGGTGCCACCCGGCCCCGCTCATACAAGGCCCTGCCCCAGCGGTTCCTGCCGGCGGTATCGCCCATCCTGTGGGCCAGTGCGAGGGCGGGCGCGATCACGTCAGCACGGCCTGCATCCAACGCCACAGCACGCTGTGCAGCGACAAAGGCACGATCCTCCGGGAAGTACAGGTGGAAGGCGGCCAGTTCCGTGTCCTGGCCCTGCGGGTCCCGTGCGCGCATCTGTGCGTACACGGCCTCCATCTGGTCGCGGCGTGCGGGACCGATGGTGCCGTTCCCCTCCGCCAGTGCCTGGCACCTGATGGACCGAACATCGTCCAGTTGCGCGGCGCCGGCCATGGTCGGTGCCACGGCCGTGGCGGACCACCCCCCCTGGAACACCTCGTGAACGGCACGCTCCTGCTTCACGGCATCGATGGATGGGGCCTGGCACAGGCTCCAGAGCGGAGCTGTGAACAGCAGCAGGAGGGGGGCGGTCCGGTGCATCGGGCGATCGGTTCAACAGGCTGTACACGCAAGTGTCCCCCAGGTTCGATCCGGCGGGACTTACCTTTGGGCGACGGCAGATGTTGAACGACGAAGCTAAGGACCGGCTGCTGGGGCGGCTCAACGAGGTACACGCCTGGCCCTCGGTCTATATGTTCAAGTTCGTGATGGAGCCGGACGCCGCGCGCATGGAGGCGTTGCAGGCACTGTTCCCCCCGGAGAGCGAACTGCTGCGCCGCTTCAGCAGTGGCGGCAAATACCTCAGTGTCACCGTCCGCGAGGTGATGCTTTCAGCGGAGGATGTGGTCCGCAGGTATGAACAGGTGGGTGCCATTGGAGGCGTTATCATGCTGTGATGGCGGAACTGGAGAACCTGCGCAACGCGCTCCTGATCACCTTGAGCATCGTGCTGCTGGTGCTTGTTTACAAGCGGTTCAAACGGTATGTGCGGGAGCGCCACCTGCCGCAGTTGCTCCACGCCGAGCTGCTGGACCTGACCGTGGCCTATCATCCGGCCCGCCTGCTCATCGACCTGCGCATCCCCGAGCCGGTGGAGCTCCACTTCGCACTGCTGGACCAGGAGCACCGCTCCTTCCACGAATGGCCTTCCGTCGCGGGTGCGTCCGGTATCACCGAACTGGAGCTTCAGCTGCCGGAGGTGACCGACGCCACCTACTTCCTGGAAGTGCGCACCCCCACCCAACGGACCGTGCGGCAGTTCCGTGTAATACAACGATGAACCGCACCCTCTGCCTGCTTGGTTGTGTGCTGGCCTGCCTCGGGACCAGAGCGCAGGAGCGCAACCGGTCGCCTGATGTGTCGGCCACCATCAAGGGCGAGCTCACCCTGCCTGTTCCCTTGGGTACGCCGCTCTTCGCAAGCATCACCGAGAGCATCGGGCAACTGGGGGCGGTGTACCAGCATCCGGTGTACAAGGGCCTGGGCCTGGGCGTGGGGGGGGGCATGAGCTGGTTCGGGCTGGAGGAGCGCGCACTGGCCCCGATCGTCACCACCGGCGAGGTCCGTCGCGGAAGGGCATTCGGCAAAGTGGCCTACGAGCATTACACCACCGCGCGCAGTTTCTACGAACTATCGTTGCGTGCCGGCCTCAGTTCCTACCGGTTCGATTGCCCCACCTGTGATGCCGGGCCGGTGCAGGCCTTCCATTGGGGCGTTGGCTCGGCCTATTACCTGCACGCCACGGAGAACCTGGCCTTCGGGCTGACGCTGGGCTATGAGCAGGACATGCGGCGCTTCGCGGCCGGCGATCTTGGCCTGGCGAACTTCCCGGGACGGCGTGAAGTGCAGGAGGCCGCCAACAGCGGCTACCTCATCGTGGGGCTCAGTTTCAGTACGCGCCTTCGCGCATCGCCCGACAGTGACCGGGGATGGTGATGGAACGAAGAAGCCCGGCGCTGGCCGGGCTTCCTCGTTGATGGTATCAGTGGTGCTCAGTTACCGTCCGCGGGCGGCAGTTCCTTGGGATCGCCATCGCTCTTGGCCGCGGGCTTCTTCTTGCCCTTGGTCACCTTGATGGTCACGTCCGTGGCTTCCTTGTTGAGTCCGATGGTGATCTTGTCACCCTCCTCGATGGCCTGGTTGATGATCTCCTCGGCCATCGGGTCCTCGATGAACTTCTGGATGGCCCGCTTCAGCGGACGGGCGCCGAACTTCTCGTCGTACCCCTTTTCGCTGAGGAAGTCCTTGGCCTCGTCGGTGAGCTTCACGTCGTAGCCCAACTCGCTGATGCGCTTGTACAGGTTGCCCAGCTCGATGTCGATGATCTCGTGGTTGTCCTCCCGCTTCAGCGAGTTGAACATGATGATGTCATCGATGCGGTTGAGGAACTCCGGGGCGAAAGCCTTCTTGAGGGCCTTTTCGATGATGCCGCGGTTGTTCTCGTCCTGGGCCTGGCTGCGGGCGGTGGTGCCGAAGCCGACGCCCTTGCCATAGTCACTCAGGTCACGCGCGCCAATGTTCGACGTCATGATGATGATGGCGTTCTTGAAATCGATGTGGCGGCCGAGGCTGTCCGTCATCTTGCCATCATCGAGGGCCTGCAGCAGCAGGTTGAACACATCCGGATGCGCCTTCTCGATCTCGTCCAGCAGGATGATGGAGTAGGGGCGGCGACGGACCTTCTCGGTAAGCTGGCCACCTTCCTCGTAGCCCACGTAGCCCGGGGGCGCACCGATCAGGCGGCTCACGGAGAACTTCTCCATGTACTCGCTCATGTCGATGCGGATCAGTGCCTCCTCGGTGTCGAACAGGTAGCGCGCCAGCTCCTTGGCGAGCTCCGTCTTGCCCACGCCCGTGGGGCCCAGGAAGATGAAGCTACCGATGGGGCGGTTGGGGTCCTTGAGGCCCGCGCGGTTGCGCTGGATGGCCTTCACCACCTTGGCGACCGCATCGTCCTGGCCGATCACCTTGCCCATCATCTCCTCCTTCATGCGGCGCAGCTTGCCGCTTTCCTTCTCGGCAATGCGGGTGACCGGGATACCGCTCATCATGGCCACCACCTCGGCCACGTTGTCCTCCGATACGGTGGTGCGGTGGGAACGGCTTTCCTCCTCCCATTGCTTCTTGGCGCGCTCGAGCTCCTCCTGCAACTGGCGCTCACGGTCGCGCAGCTTGGCAGCCTCCTCATACCGCTGGCTGCGCACCACCTTGTTCTTC
>CAZLGY010000018.1:0-31553 GCA_964559165.1 uncultured Chryseobacterium sp. | reverse complement strand
CGTGAAGGCCCATCCGCGCTGGCAGATCTCGCTGCAGACCCACAAGTACCTGAACATCCCCTGATGCACATCCGCCTCTTCCGCACCATCCTCTCGCTGGTCCTGCCGTTGGCCCTCACCACGGTCCTCATGGCACAGCCAGGCGGCTATTCCACCTCGAACAAGGGCGCCATCAAGCGCTACGAGAGTGGTTTGGATTGCATGCGTATGCGCAATTGGTCCTGTGCGGAGAACGAATTCCGCAAGGCTGCCGAAGCGGACAAGGCCTTCGTTGAACCGCGCATCATGCTGGCCGAGATCGCCGAGCGCACTGGTAAGGACGAGGAGGCCATCGCCTACTATCGCGAGGTAATGACACTTGCGCCCACGTTCTTCCCCACCGCGCAGCTCCATCTTGCCGATCTGGAGTTCCGTCGTGGCGATCATGCTACGGCTGAACGGAACTACCAAGGCTTCCTGAAGAAGGAACAGGATCCGCAACGCAGGGAGCGTGCGAAGCTGGGGCTTGCCAACTGTGCCTTCGCAGCCCGCGCGATCCAACAGCCCGTGCCCTTCGAACCGGTCAATCTGGGCCCCGCCGTGAACAGTGCCGATCCTGAGTACTATCCCTGCATCACCGCGGATGATGCGACCCTCATCTATACCCGCCGTGTGAAGGACCCCGAGCTGAAGCCCTGGGGCATGCAGGAGGATTTCATGGTAAGCCAGCGCGATGCCGGCGGTGCATGGCAACAGAGCCGCCCTGTGCCCACTGTGAACACCCGCCAGTACAATGAAGGTGCCGGCACCTTGTCCCCGGATGGCCGCTTCATCGTCTTTACCAAGTGCGCCACGGAGGATGGCTCCTACGGTGGTTCGTTGCAGGGGGCGGGCAGTTGTGACCTCTTCATCAGCCGCCGTATCGGCGACCGATGGACGCCCCCGGAGAACCTCGGTCCGCCCGTGAACTCGCGCAACTGGGAGACCCAGCCAAGCATGGCGAGCGACGGCCGTACGTTGTATTTCATCCGCGGGATCCAGGCGCAGGACGGCATCAAGAGCATGGACATCTTCGTCACCGGTCTGCAGGATGATGGAACGTGGAGCAAGCCTGAGAAGCTCGGTCCCAGCGTGAACACCGCCTACCAGGAGGAGAGCGTGCAGATCCACCCCGATGGCCGCACCCTCTACTTCAGCAGCAACGGCCATCCCGGTTTCGGGGGGCTTGACATCTACGTGAGCCGCAGGCAGGACGACGGTGCGTGGGGGCCTGCCTTGAACCTCGGGTATCCCATCAATACCGGGGCCGACGAGAACAGCCTGTTGGTGAGCGCCAACGGGGAAGTGGCGTATTTCGCCAGCGATCGCCCCGGCGGCCACGGCGACCTGGACCTCTACAGTTTCGCGCTCTACCCCGAGGCACGTCCATTGGCCGTGAGCTATATCCGTGGCAGGGTCACAGACAAGACCAACGGCCAGACCGTGGAGGCCGATGTACAGCTGTACGATCTAAGCACCGGCACACTGGCCACCGGAGCCTACAGTGATCCGCGTACGGGTGAGTTCCTGGTCTGCATCCCCGCTGGGCGCAGCTACGCGCTCAACGCCAGTGCCGAGGGCTACCTCTTCTTCTCGCAGACCTATGATGTGGCCGCCGGAACGCCCAAGGAGCCTTACACGCTCAACGTCCCGCTCAGCCCGCTCACCGCAGGCAGTGTCATCGCCCTGCGCAACATCTTCTTCAACACCGCCAGCTACGAGCTGTTGCCCACCTCCAACGCCGAGCTGGACAAGCTCACGGCACTGCTCAAGGCCAATCCCACGCTGCGTATCGAGCTGGGCGGCCACACCGACAACGTGGGTGCCGATGCGGCCAACCTGTCCCTCAGCGACCAGCGCGCCAAGGCTGTGCGCGATCACTTGGTTTCAAAGGGCATCGATGCTGCACGCATCACCGCCAGGGGCTACGGCGAGACCAAGCCCGTTGCCACCAATGACACCGAAGAGGGTAGGGCGCAGAACAGGCGGACGGAGGTGACGGTGCTTTAGAGCCATTGAACGGCGGCGTTGTTCACCTTCAACCCGCCACCTTCAAGCCCACGAGGGAAGCGATGAGGGTGAAGAGGAAGAACAGCCGCCAGGCCGTGGCCGGTTCCTTGAACAGCACAATGCCCAGCACCGCAGTACCTGCTGCACCAACGCCTGTCCAGACCGCATAGGCCGTACCCACGGGCAGGCCCTGCACAGCGCGGTAGAGCAGTAGCATGCTCAGCGTGAGGCAGGCAAGGAAGCCCATAAGCCACGCTGCACGGGCATTTCCGCTCGCCTCGCGCGCCAGGCCGAGACAGGTGGCGAAGCCCATTTCGAACAGGCCGGCGACGATCAGGATGATCCAGTTCATGCCGCACCGAGGTTAGAGCGCCACCTGTACGGAGAGCAGGGCACCCAGGCCACGTGTGCCCCCGCCCACGAAGCCGGAGAGCTGTGGAAGCGTCGCTTCCAACGTGATGCGCTTTGCCACGCGGTAACGTCCGCCGGCGCCTACCAACAGGCCGCCATACCCGCCATAGCTCAGGCTGGCGCCCCACGTGCCACGGCCACCCACGCGACGCGCCAGGCTGGCGGTGAGTTGCGGGAGGTAGGAGGGAAGGTGCTGGTACTGTGCCACAAGCCCGAAGTGCCACCCGCTGCGTCCTTCGATCCGGTAGGTCACGTGCGCCCGGAACGGGAGGATGCGGGTGCGTGCCCCGGTGCGGTAGCGCAGGCCGAGCGTGTCGAGCAACTGCTCCTCGCCGATGAGGATGGCATCCAGGTCGAGCACATTATCCACGGCAACCCCATCAAAGCGGACCACGGTGTCCTTCTCCAGACCTACCGTGTTGGCGTTCCAATGCACGAAGCCGAGGTCTTCCACACCCACGCTGAAGTAGGCGGGCCGTGCCGCTGCGCGTATGCGGCTCTCCCAGCGCCCGCTGAGGGCCGCACCGAGGCCATTGTTGCGCGTCCAGTCGCTGCCCGCTGTATCGCTGTTGAGGTAGCTGGCCAGCACTGCGGAGCGCAGCACACGGCCGTCCACACCGGTGTACAGGTCGGCCCAGTCCACATCCACGGCGGTGAGCGATGCTCCCTGTACCAGTTCAAGCCGCACGAACGAACGCGTGCGGTGGTCCGCCACGCCGATGCCCAGGGTGCTGTAGCGCACCTGCTCATACGCGGCCGGTGCCAGTGCAGCAGTGCGCCCCTCGAAGCGGGCATTGCCAAAGAATACGAGATCGTACAGGTCGGGTGTGATGCGTGCGCCGGCGTGCTCCTGCAACGCGAATGACGCTGTGGGGCGCCAGCGAGAACGACCTTGTTCCAGGCGCCCTCCGGTCCACGTCACGCGGCCGTGATAACCGTAGCCGAACACAGCGCGTGCACGCCCTGCGAGGGCATCCGAGCTGCGCTGCCGCAGTTCGCGGTCAAGGTCTTCGCCGCGCAACAGGTGCGCAGGCAACTCGTTCAGGACAGCATTGCTGTTGTACAAAAGGCCTGCCTCGATACGGAGCATGTGACGCACACTGTCCTGTGCAGCATCGGGTGGCAGCAGGGTCCATTGGCCGTGCGCGCAGAACACCGCGAGCCCTGTCGCCAGCAGTACGGAGCAGCGCTTATTCATCACCGTTCACCAGGTAGTTGGCACGCGCTGTGATCCGCACATCGAGCGCATAGTGTTCCAGCAGGCGCACATGCTCCACTTGGTCCACTGTGTTGAAGATGGCGCGAAGGCGAAGTTGCCGGCCTTGGTAAAGGAGGTCCAGCTGTTCGGGGCTCACCCTGGCGCGTGCCTCACTGTTCCGCGGCTGCGTCACGGTACGGTCGGGACCGAGGATGCCGGCTTGCAGCGAGCCGCTCACGGGAATGGTGGACAATACGGCGCCGGTGCTGTCCACCAGGGCGAGCTCCAAGCGGGCATCGAAGGGAAAGCCGTTGGTGCCGAGTACGATCAGCTCTCCGCTTTGCAGGGCATGGCCTTCCTCATTCCCCGGAAGGTCGGGCTGCACCACGGTCTCCAGCGTAAGGGCGTTCGCGATGAGCCGCAGGGGGACCTCCAGTTCGAGGCCTGCCTTCAACCGGCTTTCGTAGTAGAGGAAATCGTTGCCGTTGCTGATGTCGCCCAAGGGATTGATGCGCAGAACGACATCGTAATCGATCCTGTCGGGCAGCACTTCCAGGAAGGTGTCGATGTTGCTGTCATCCTGATCGAGTTCGTTGGTGTAGAAGCTGGGTTGTGGGCCGGTACCCAGGTCGATCGCCCTGTTCAGGTTGATCGGGCCGTCGAGGATGGCATGCGTCAGGTCCACCGTAGCGCCACTGCGGCTGTTCACAGCGGTGAAGCGCTGCAGGTCCAGCTGCAGGTCCATCCCCACGCCGTTCTCGATGTTCAAGGACAGCCTTACCTGCTCCAGGTCAAGGGATCCGCCCACGATGTTCTGGAAGAGGTCGAGCGGCAGGTCCTGACCTTCCTGTTCCACGACCCGCCTGCCGAAGGAACCCCTGGCGTATTGTGGGACCAACCCGGTGTAGTCGACGGTGATGATGATGCTGTCCTGGTCGGTGATCGTGGCACCGCTGCCTGTCGGATCGAGTTGTGTGCTGATGAGGCTCGACAGCGTGTTGAAGCTGTTGAAGAGCGGACCGCGGAGGTCCAGCCGTGTGCCGGACAGGTCGCGGGTGAAGGTGGTCACCGTGGGTGATTGCGGTGTGCCGGGGCCTGCACTGGTGTTCAATGTGTTGCTGCCATCAGGGAACGTGGCCCCACCCAGTTCGAACCTTCCGAGCAAGGCACTTTGCACCATGTTGCGGGTGCGGATCCGAAGGAGCCCCTCGCGGAGGTCAAGGCGCCGCAATTCCACTCCATCCAGGTCAAAGCGGGAATTGTCTGCGATGTCCAATAGCTGAAGTCCGGGGGGGAAGTTGATCGGACCTGGGAAGGGTAGGGCATAGCTGTATACGAACTCGGTATCAGGCGCGGCGAACAGCGTGTCCAGGCCCACATCGAACAGGTTGCTCTCGTAGACGAGGCGCACACTCCCATCCGCATCCACCACCAGCAAGCTGTCCGCCACGAGGTCCCGGATGGTGAAGCGACCGGTGACCAGCGGGGCCAGTACATCCACGTCCCAGCGCGAAGCGCGATCATCTTTCCTGCAACCGGAAAGCAGCAGGGAGACAAGAAGCACGATGCCAATGCTCCCCGGGAGGTGGTTCTTTCTCATGGATAGGGCCCGAAAATACGCCTGTTCGATCTACGGTACTTTACCGGAAGTCCACACTGCCTTAATTTTGTAGGACCATCCGTGTCCCTAGAAGGTGCTGTTGTTCCAACGCCATATCCTTGCACCCTGGTTAGCAGCTGCGGCCACCATGTTCGGGATGTCCTATGTGTGGCATGGGATCGCCCTTACCGACCTGGAGGAGTTGCGCATTCCGTTGACGCTCTATTTCGTGCTGGCCGGCCTGGTCTACCTCGGCTTGGGCCTGTTGCTCACCTTTGCGGTGCATGAGGCCATCCGGCGCGAGGTGATCTCCCTGAAACAGGCCTTCCCGTTCGCGTCCTTCCTGCTCGGAGCGGTGGTGGGGTTCTGTGTCTACCTGGTGATCTTCGTGCTCGGTATGACCTTCACGAAGCACGGGATGATGCACTTCCTCGTCGATATCCTGTGGCAGATGATGGAACAGGCCCTCGGTGGACTTGCCGTGAGCTTGGGCATCATCTACGATATGCACCGCCGTTTCATGGAGCAGGAGCGCGCTTGAGGAAGGATCATCCTCCGATGTCGTATTTCCCCTTCCAGAGCTCCGCTATCAGCGCAGCGTGTTTCTGTTCCCTGCCGTTGTTCCCGGGCTTGTAGAAGCTGGTGCCCGAGAGGTCGGCGGGGAGGAACTCCTGGTCGATGAAGTTGCCTTCACCTTCATGGCTGTAGCGGTAGGCCCTTCCATGACCAAGGTCCTTCATCAGCTTGGTGGGCGCGTTGCGGAGTGCGATGGGTACCACGAGGTCACCGGTCCGTTGCACGGTGGCCTGTGCCTCACCGATGGCCACATAGCTGGCATTGCTCTTGGGTGCACATGCCAGGTAGATGGCGCATTGGCTCAGGATGATGCGGCTCTCCGGCCACCCGATCATCTGCGCCGCCTGCATTGCCGTCGCAGCCATCAGCAACGCGTTCGGGTCCGCATTGCCGATGTCCTCGCTGCTTAGGATAACCATGCGCCTTGCAATGAACAGCGGGTCCTCGCCACCTTCCACCATGCGCGCCAGCCAATAGACCGCAGCGTTCGGATCGCTGCCGCGGATGCTCTTGATGAAGGCCGATATGATGTCATAGTGCTGTTCGCCCTGCTTGTCGTAGCGGGCAGCAAGGGTATGCACCACTTCCTGTACACGTTCGTCGGTGAGTTCCACCGGTCCCTCCGGTGCGGCCTTCACGCACAGCACGAAGGTATTCAACAGGCGCCGCGCATCACCACCGCTTGCCCGCATGAGCGCGCTGGTGCTGCGAAGTGTGATGGACCGGCCTTTGAGCTGATCGTCGTCCGTCATGGCGCGGTGCAGAAGTGCGAGCAGGTCCGCTTCCGTAAGCGCCTCGAGGGTGTATACCTGGCATCGCGAAAGGAGCGCCCCGATGACCTCGAAGCTCGGGTTCTCCGTGGTCGCCCCGATCAAGGTGATGGTGCCCTTCTCCACGGCTCCCAGAAGGCTGTCCTGTTGGGCCTTGCTGAAGCGGTGGATCTCATCGATGAACAGCACGGCACTGCGCGAGAAGAGACCGCTTCCAGAGGCTTTTTCGATGACTTCACGTACATCCTTCACGCCGCTGCTGATGGCGCTCAGGGTATGGAACGGACGTCCAAGCTCCTGGGCGATGAGCCGCGCCAGGGTGGTCTTGCCCACTCCCGGCGGGCCCCACAGGATCATGCTGGGCAACATCCCGCCGGCAAGCGCCTTGCGCAACACCCCCTGTTGGCCCACCAGATGCTGCTGTCCCACCACGTCGTTCAGCGAGGTTGGACGCATCCGTTCGGCAAGCGGCTGATGGTCGGACATGGAGGGCAGGGCTGAGGCGAAGGTAGACCAGCGTTGCAGCCGTGGGGGGCTTCGAGTGGCTTGATAAGTACCTATGAGTGCCTGTTCAAAACTTTTTCTGCCGGGAAATTTGACAGCGGCGCATGGATGTGCTTATTTGTGCGTCATCAAGTTGACGAGAAAAATGTCAGCCGCCGCGCCTTCAGACCTGTCCCCGGTGCCTGCCTTCCTACCTGAAGGTGAGCGAAAGAGGTGCGTGCCTCCCTTGGAGGGTGCGCCCACCAGCCGGTATATCCGGGCCCATGCCAGGGGAGGTCAGGCACTATACCACCCTGCCGCACCAACGCTTCCGCAGTTCCGCGGAGGTTCACAGGCGCGGTGTTCCAGCGTAACTTCAACCCCACGATAAGCACATGGCAACGGAGATCAACAAAGAGAAATTGAAGGCCCTCCAGCTCACAATGGATAAGATGGAGAAGACCTTCGGGAAGGGCGCCATCATGCGAATGGGTGACGATGCCATTGAGCAGGTGGATGTCATTCCCAGCGGTTCCATCGGTCTGGACCTTGCGCTCGGTGTGGGCGGCTATGCCAAGGGGCGCATCATCGAGATCTATGGTCCGGAATCGTCCGGTAAGACCACCCTCGCGATCCATGCCATCGCCGAGGTTCAGAAGAAGGGTGGTATCGCCGCGATCGTCGATGCGGAGCACGCATTCGACAGGTTCTATGCTGAATCGCTTGGCGTGGACACGGAGAACCTGCTCATCAGTCAGCCCGACAATGGCGAGCAGGCCCTGGAGATCGCCGACAACCTCATCCGGTCCGGCGCCATCGACCTGCTTGTGGTGGATTCCGTGGCGGCCCTGACGCCCCGCGCTGAGATCGAGGGTGAGATGGGTGATAGCGCCGTGGGGATGCAGGCACGCCTCATGAGCAAGGTCCTGCGCAAACTCACCGGCACCATCAGCAAGACCGGCTGCTGCTGCATCTTCATCAACCAGCTCCGCGAAAAGATCGGTGTGATGTTCGGCAACCCGGAGACCACCACCGGTGGCAATGCCCTCAAGTTCTACGCCAGCGTACGCCTGGATATCCGTCGCTCCAACCAGATCAAGGAGGGAGAGAACGTCATGGGCAACCGCACCAAGGTGAAAGTGGTGAAGAACAAGCTCGCACCGCCCTTCCGCAAGGCAGAGTTCGATATCATGTTCGGCAAGGGGATCAGCAAGACCGGAGAGATCATCGACATGGGGGTGGAAATGGGCATCATCAAGAAGTCCGGCAGCTGGTTCAGCTACGAGGATAACAAGCTCGGTCAGGGACGCGACATGGTTCGCCAACTGCTCGAGGACAATGCCGAGCTCTGTGAGGAGCTTGAGAAGAAGATCAAGGAAGCGGTGGCCAAGACCGAGTTAGCGGTCGAGGCGTGATCTGTATCACCCGCTACTTTTGGAGGGTCCCGGTTCGGAGTGTTTTCCGGGGCCCTCCTTTCTTTTTCGCCCCATCCATGCGCGCGCTCCTGCCAACGATCATCGTCCTCCTGCTTTCAGCCTGTGCCAGCAATGGCACCGATCCCATCGCCGGTGGAATGGGTGATACTTCCGCAAACCCGCTTCTGGCGCTGGAACAACGCATCCTGTCCGATCCCGATAACGCAGCGCTCTTCGCTGAACGCGCCCAATACTATCTCTCCATTGACAGCATGCAGCAGGCGGAGAACGATCTCCGGCGGGCCATGGCCATCGATCCACGCGCACCGGAGTGGCCCCTCCGATTGGCCGATATCCACTATGCACGCGTTCGTTTGGCCGAGGCCGAAGAGCTGTTGCAGCTGGCTGCTGACCTCGATACCTCCCATGTGGAGGCGCTTCTGAAGCTCAGTGAACTGAAACTGGTGCAACGTGCCTACAAGGAGGCCATGCTGCTGGCCAACCGTGCGTTGCGCAAGGAGGTGACCAACGCCCAGGGCTATTTCCTAAAGGGCTGGATACACAAGGAGGCTGGTGATACCGGACTGGCCATTAGCAGTTTCCGTACCGCGGTGGAACAGGACCCGGACTTCTATGACGCCTACATTTCGTTGGGACTGTTGCACGCTGCCAAGCACGATCCCCTGGCCCTGCAGTACTACAACACCGCCATCGAACTACGCCCCAACAGCGTGGAGGCGTTGTACAACAAAGGCATCTATTGCCAGGAGCATGGATCGGACAGTCTTGCCCTGGCCTGTTATGACCGCATCAAGGAAGTGGCCCCCACGAATGCCATGGCCTACTACAACGCAGGATACGTGCACCTTACCGCGCGGGGTGATACCCGCAGGGCGCGCGCTGAGTTCAGCCGTTCCATCGCCCTGCTCCCCACGAACGCCAACACGTTCTACAACCGCGGGCTCGCCTTCGAACAGGAGGGCTTGTTGGATAGCGCCCTGACGGACTATCTACGGGCCCTGCGCCTCGACCCCAAGGCCGACCTGCCTGCCCAGGGGTTGAGCCGGTTGCAGCAGCGTGGTGTGAAGGTGCCCAAGCCCTGACGCGGCGTTCGTTCTGTTCGTTCCCCAAGCGCGTTGACCACATCCGGGAACCCGGCGGACGGCATGCCGCCATCCACCCGAAAGCGGCGCACCAGATGACGCCCGTTCCCTTAAGCACGTGATCCCCAGATACCGCGTCGCTGTAGGTCGGGTCGATCCACGAACATGCGGCGGTCGGTCACCCGTTCACCGTTCATACATTAGCCCATCGTGGAACCCGTCACCGACCCTGCCAAGATCGAACTGGAGGACCGCCTGCGCAAGGTGTTCCCCGACATCTACGAGCCAGAAGCCAGGAAGGCGCTGGTGGACCAGGGGCGCTACATGGAGTTGAGGGCTGGTGAGGTGTACATGGACATCGGTGGCTTCATCCGCAATGTGCCACTGGTGCTTTCAGGCCTGTTGAAGCTGGAGCGGATGGATGACGAAGGCAACGAGCTGCTTCTCTATTACCTGAAGCCGGGCGAGACCTGTGCCATGAGCCTCACGTGTTGCATGAACGAAGCGCGCAGCACCATCCGTGTGACGGCCGAGGAGGATAGTGAACTGCTCGCCATCCCTGTACGCATCATGGATCGCCTTATGGAGGAGCACCGCAGCTGGAAGAATTTCGTGATGCTCACCTATCAGCGTCGGTTCGACGAGCTTTTGCGCACCATTGATGGCGTGGCCTTCCAGAAGTTGGACAGCCGGATCGTGGAGTTGCTCAATAGCAGGGCGCGCAATAGCGGCTCCAGTGTGCTCTCCGTTACCCATCAGGAGCTTGCTGAGCAGCTCAACTCAAGCCGTGAGGTGGTATCTCGCCTCCTGAAACGCATGGAACGTGAAGGCGTGTTGAAGCTGGGGCGCCAACGGATCGAATTGCTTTCCATGCACAAGGCTCGGTGAGGAAGGTCACTGAACGACGCTGTTGGACCTTCGGACCTTTGCATCATCAACCACGTGTACCATGGATCTGCAACGCCTCCTCTCTGACCCGCACGCCACCATCGTGGACGTCCGCACTCCCGCCGAGTTCCAAGGCGGTCATGTGGCGGGTTCCATCAACATCCCCCTGAACGAGGTGCCCCATCGCCTGGAGGAATTCCGCCAGATGCCCCGTCCGCTCATCCTGTGCTGTGCCAGCGGCAACCGCAGTGGCCAGGCCACCTACTTCCTCGAACAGCACGGGCTGGAGGATGTGTACAACGGGGGCGGCTGGTTGCAGGTGAACAACGCCATGGCCCGGAAGGCTTGATCTCCACCCGCCATGAACAATTTCCAGGAGCTGATCAATGGTGACACGCCGGTTCTGGTCGACTTTTATGCCGACTGGTGCGGGCCCTGTCGCCACCAAGCGCCCATCTTGAAGGAGGTGGCCGCGCAGGTGGAAGGGAAGGCCCGCGTGATCAAGGTGGACGTGGACCGCAACCCTGCCGTGGCCCAGGCCTACGGCATCCGAAGCATCCCTTCGCTCATCATCTTCCGCAAGGGCCAGCCCGTATGGCGCGCCACTGGCGTGCGCCAGGCCAATGAGCTGGTGGCAGAGCTGGGCAAGGCGGCTGCCTGATCTGCGAACCGACCCCCAACGGGAAGGCCCGTGGTGTTGCCACGGGCCTTCATCATTTCGGTGCGCCAGGCGCTTACTCGTTATCGTCGTTGCCAAGGTTGATACCGAGCGTGAGGCCGTAACTCACATATCTCGAATCGATGTTGGATAGCGTAGGGTTGTCACCAAGGATGCGGGACAGCCCAAAGGACGCCGTTGGACTGAGCGTGAATAACCCCATATCCAAGCCGACACCCGCATCCAGGTTCCATGAACCCTTGCGCATATCGCCCTTGTTCCACGTGATGTCATCATCGCGATAGTCCACGCTCATGAGCGCGTCGTAGCTGGGGCCGAGCATCAGTCGCACATCGAACTGGTAGGTGTCGATCAGTCGATACCCCACTTGGGCTCGTAGTTTGAGGCTCGTGCGTACCAGATCATCCTCGACCTGCACACTACCGGTCGCACCGTTCTGGATGTTCGAGCTGTAGCTGACAGCGGTGACGCTTCGGCCCAGATAGGCACCGGGCTGGAGGAACAGCCTGTCTCCGATACGCGCATCAAGGCCCAATTGCCAGCCCACGTTGGCTTTGTAGCTATATCCGTCGGGTGCTTGCGTAAGGCTCTGGAACGTAAGTCCAACCTGAGGGTTGATCTGCACCTGGGACTGGGCATTGGTCATGGCGCAGGCGAACAGCGGGACGAAGAGGATCTTTTTCATGTTCATCGTCATTGGTCGGACATCAAGGAACAGATCCTGTGCCAGAACGCGGGATGGCATCTTGCAGAACTGTTCGTTAACTGTATCTTTCCCCAACGAAAAGAACACATCCATGAAGTTCGGACAACTACTCCTGGCAACATTCCTCCTTTCCAGCATGGCGGGTCGCGCACAGACGCTCACCGGTCGATACGTGGACGTGGTGTTCGATGAGGTCACCGTGACCGCTGGGGTGCCTTTCGGCAGTAATACGGGTGTGTCGGGTTCGCCGCAGACGTTGCTGATGGACGTGTACGAACCGGCAGGGGATAACCTGTCCGAGCGCCCGGTGGTGATCATCGCGTTCGGTGGTTCGTTCGTCACCGGCAGTCGCTCCGATGTGGCGGCCATCTGCCAGGAATTCGCGCGGCGTGGCTACGTGGCGGTCGCCCCCGACTACCGGGTGGGCTTCTTCTTCCCCAATTCGAATTCCACCACGCTGGCAGTGGTGCGCGGTATGCACGACATGAAGGCCTGTGTGAGGTTCCTGCGCCGCTCAGTGGCCGAGCAGGGCAATCCTTATGGCATCGACGTTTCCAGGATCATCGCTGGAGGGGTCTCTGCCGGTGCCATCAGCGCCATCCACGCCACCTACCTGGACAGCGACGCCGAGATGCCTCCCGCGATCGGAGGCCAGGCGGCGCAGCTCGGCGGTGCCGAGGGTAACAGTGGAAACCCCGGATACAGCAGCGCCGTGCTCGCCTGCCTGAGCTTCAGCGGCGCCATCGGCGATACCTCCTGGGTCCAGGCCGGCAACCCGCCGCTCTTCAGCATCCACGAGAACGCGGACAATGTCGTGCCATACTACACGCAGGAGGTGTCCGTCGTGGGTATCCCCACCGGGCTTGTGGCCTCCGGCAGTCACGACCTTCACCTGCGCGCAGCCAACGTGGGTGTCAGCAACTGCCTGCTGACCTACGCAGCGAACACCCACATCGGTTATTTCAACAGCGATCCTACCGGTACTTACGCCTATGTGATGAACCGTTGTGCAGAGACGGTCCTCGGTGGTTATGAGGGCTGCGGCGAGCTTGTTGCCAGTGTCCCTTCCATTGCCAACGGCCAACCCTTGTCGTTGGCACCGAACCCCACGCAGGGCCCGCTTACCATCAGCCTGGATGAACCGGCACTGTTGAGCCTGTTCGATGCCCGAGGTGGATTGGTCTGGCAGCGTAATGTGCCCGCTGGCAGCGTCCAGCTGCGGTCGGACGACCTCGTGCCCGGAGTATATCTGCTGCGCAGCGAGGGACGCTCGGTGCGCAGTGCCCGCTTCGTGAAGGAGTGAGCCGGCCATGGATGTGGTGATCGTGGGGGCTGGGGCCGCCGGATATTTCGCCGCCCTCAGTGCCAAACGACACCATCCTGGCGCTTCCGTCACCCTGTTGGAGCGCAGTGACAAGGTATTGTCCAAGGTGCGCATCAGCGGTGGTGGCCGCTGCAATGTCACCCACCACTGCTTGGACACGCGCCGCCTGTCACGGTACTATCCGCGTGGCGGCTCCTTCCTGCGACAGGCCTTCAAGCAGTTCGCTGTACCCGACACCATCGCCTGGTTCCAAGCGGCGGGGGTGCCCCTGAAGGTGGAAACCGATGGACGCATGTTCCCCACCACCGATGACTCGGCCACGGTTGTGGAGGCGCTCACCGACGCTGCGCACCATGCCGGTGTCAGGCTGCAACTGCATAGCCGTGTGGACCGGTTGGAACGTGTATCCGGCAACCGTTGGAACGTGCATGTGGCGGGTCGGGAAACGGTGTCGGCGGACAAGGTCATCGTCACCATGGGCGGACATCCCAAGCCGGCGGCCTACGCATTGCTCGAGGCATTGGGGCAGCCGCTGGTGGAGCCGGTACCCTCGCTGTTCACGTTCAACCTGCCCGACGATGCCATCCGCGCGCTGGCCGGTGTGGTGGCGCCCTCCGTGCGTGCCCGCATTGCGGGAACCGACCTGGAAAGTGACGGGCCATTGCTCATCACCCACTGGGGCATGAGCGGTCCGGCGATCCTGCGCCTCAGCGCATGGGGTGCGCGCACCGTTCACGACCTCGACCATCGGTTCACGCTGCAGCTCAACTGGGTCGGTGGAAGGCACGAAGGCCTTGTCCAGCAAGCCATCCAGGAGCAGGTGGCCATGCATCCCAATAAACAGCTTGCCAACCTGCCGCTTTTCGGATCGCCACGCCGCCTATGGTTGCACCTGCTGCACAGGGCCGACACAGGCATGGACCGGACCCCGGCCACATTGCCCCGGAAGGAACGCAACCGTCTTGTGGACACGCTCACCAACGATCGCTATGCAGTGAACGGACGGACGACCTACAAGGAAGAGTTCGTGACCGCGGGAGGAGTGGACCTTGCTTTCGTTGACCCCGCGACCATGCAGAGCCGCCTGCTGCCCGGGCTCCACTTCGCCGGCGAGGTGCTCGACATCGATGGCATCACCGGAGGGTTCAACTTCCAGGCCGCCTGGACCACCGGGTTCATCGCCGGCAAGTTGGCCTGACCCGGTCGGGTGAACGGGATAGCCGATAACTTTCCCGCGGCATACCATTGGTCGGATGGGGTACCCACCCGCCCAACAGCATGCAGACCAGAGCGCCTTCAGCTGAGGGTGATCGTGAGCGAATGACATGACACGCCTGCACGTAGATCTATCGCGATTCGACAACACGAAGACCTTCGACCCCGGAGCAGGGGTGGTGAAGCGCACGTTGTGGTACTTCGCCAATGCGCTCTTCTTCATCAATCCATTGTTCCCGTTCCGTTCTCCCAAGCCTCACCTGCTTCGCTTGTTCGGCGCGAGGGTGGGGCGGGGGGTGGTGATCCATCCGGGTGTCAATATCAAGTTCCCGTGGAAGCTCAGCATTGGTGATCACAGTTGGATCGGGCAGCGCGCCTGGTTGGACAACCTCGATACCCTTGCCATCGGGAGCAATGTGGTCGTGAGCCAGGGGGCCATGATCATCCAGGGCAGCCACGACTACAAGAAGGTCGACTACCCCACCTACACGAAGCCGGTGGTTCTGGAGGACGGCAGTTGGGTGGGGGCGGGGGCCATCGTTACGTTGGGCGTGACGATGAAGAGCCACAGCGTGCTCGCCGCCGGTAGCATGGCCAGCAAGGACCTGGAGCCCTACACGATCTACCAGGGGAACCCTGCCGTGGCCGTACGTGAACGGGTGATGGGGTAGGGTCTGCATCGATGGCTCCGTGGAGGTGGCGATGGCAGAACGCATCACCGCTGGAGCGCTGCACCATCACAGGAAGGCGCTGTGCCCGGGTGCCGGTTGAGGAAGCGGCCGTCCGGCCTGTGGAGCCGCCACCAGGGGCTGCTCCGCGTGTGACAGGGGGTATCACAGGAGGCGACCTGTTGACCGATAGCGGTGGCCTGCTTGCGCCGCTCTAACTTGCCAGCACAGCAGGAGCCATGTCCGACAATCCATTCCCCTTTGCAGGACTCTCCGACCAGGAGGTCATTGCATCACGAGGGGCCCACGGCACCAATGCTCTGGCGGTCTCCGGTACGATCGGCTTTTGGAAGGCCCTGCGCACCGCCATCACCGAGCCGATGTTCCTGCTGCTGCTTGCGGCTGCCACCATCTACTTCCTCCTCGGCGAACTCGGCGAGGCCTTCTTCATGGTGGGCGCCATCGTGCTCATCAGCGCCATCTCCTTCTACCAGGACCATCGCAGCCGCAGGGCGCTTCAGGCACTTCAGCGGTTCATTCATCCGCATGCGAGGGCCGTTCGCAACAATGCCGTGGTCGAGTTGCCCTCGGACGACCTCGTGCTTGGTGACCTGGTGGTGGTCCAGGAGGGAGAGCTGGTGCCCGCAGACGGTCAGGTGGTGCATGCCAACGACTTTTCCGTGAACGAGTCCATCCTCACCGGTGAAGCCTTCTCGGTGACCAAGGAGGTGAGCGATGATATTTCCGGACGCGTGTACAGAGGTACGCAGGCCGTGGGCGGCCTCGCCTTGGTGCGGGTCACCGCCGTGGGCCGTGCCACGCAGATCGGGCGTATCGGTACCTCACTCGCCACCATCGCAGAAGGACGTTCCCCGCTGGAGCGGCAGATCCAACGGTTCGTCCGCCAAATGGCGATCGTGGGTGCGGTCTTTTTCCTCCTCGTCTGGGGGCTCAATCTCAGCGCCTCGGGTAACTGGCTCGACAGCCTCCTCAAGGGCCTCACGCTGGCCATGAGCATACTGCCCGAGGAGATCCCAGTGGCGTTCACCACATTCATGGCGCTGGGGGCGTGGCGCATGATGCGGCTTGGTGTGCTGGTGAAGCAGGCCAAGACCGTTGAGACATTGGGCGCAGCCACGGTGATCTGTATCGACAAGACCGGCACCATCACACAGAACCGCATGGAGCTTGCTGCGCTGCAGCTGCCTGGCGAAGATGCATCCCGCCCACCGGACCGGTGGGAAGGCGATGCCGTGCACCACCTCATCGCCACGGCCATGTGGGCCAGCGAGCCCGTGCCTTTCGACCCCATGGAGACCGCCCTCCATGCCGCCTATGGCCACAGCAGCACCATCGATCGTCGGCCGCAATTCCGGTTGGTTCATGAGTACCCGCTCAGTGGCAAGCCGCCCATGATGACGCACGTGTTCGCCAATGATAGGGGCGAACGGATCATTGCAGCCAAGGGCGCGCCGGAGGCCATTCTTGCTTGCAGCTCCCTGGATGAGCCAGCACGGTGTGCCGTGATGGCCCAAGTGGAGGCCCTCGCCGTGAAAGGTCACCGCGTACTTGCGGTGGGCGAGACCACTTTCCATGGCAACGATTGGCCCGCCGAGCAGCAGAAGTTCACCTTCCGCTATCTGGGGCTTGTGGCCTTCCACGATCCGCCCAAGCCGCACATCGACCGGGTTTTCAAGAGCTTCGACGAGGCCGGCATCCGCACGGTCATCATCACCGGGGACAATCCTGTCACCGCCTTGGCCATAGCGCGGCAGGTGGGTTTCGTCATCACCGGTGCACCCGTCAACGGTGATGAGGTGCAGGTCATGGACGATCCTACACTGGCCACGGTCGTACGCGGTCGCAACCTTTTCACACGCATGTTCCCCGAGGCCAAGTTGCGCGTGGTGATGGCCTTGAAGGCCCAAGGGGAGGTGGTGGCGATGACCGGTGACGGCGTGAACGACGGGCCGGCACTGAAGGCTGCACATATCGGCATCGCCATGGGCAGACGCGGGAGCGAACTGGCGAAGGAGGCTGCCGCACTGGTGCTGCTTGACGATGACCTTGGCCGCATGGTGGATGCCGTGGCTCAGGGACGGCGCATCTATGGGAACCTGAAGAAAGCCATCCGGTACATCATCAGCATCCATATCCCGATCATACTCACGGTCGCACTGCCCTTGTTGTTCGGTTGGATGTATCCCAACATCCTGTCACCCTTGCACGTGATCTTCCTTGAGTTGATCATGGGGCCTACCTGCAGCATCGTCTATGAGAATGAGCCCCCTGAACCTGGTGGCATGTCCCGCCGACCACGTCCCAGTGGGATCACCTTCCTTTCCTGGGTGGAGTTGCGCACAAGTATCATACAGGGTCTGGCCATCACGGCGGGTACCCTGTTCGTATACCAATGGTGCGTGCATCGGTCGCTCAGTGAGGACCACACGCGTTCGTTGGTATTCATCAGCCTCGTCATCGCCAATATCATGCTCACGCTCGTGGATCGTTCCTTCCATCATTCCATCCTGCGCACGCTTCTTTATCCGAACGGTCTTTTGCGTGGCGCCCTTCTGGCCACCGCCGGCCTGCTGGCCCTGTTGATGGGGGTGCCATTTCTACGTCAGTTCTTCGAGCTTGCCGCACCACAACTGCAGGATGTGGGCCTTGCCATTACCGTGGCCAGCTTGAGCGTACTCTGGTATGAGCTGGTGAAATGGTGGCGACGAAGCCAAGGCCAGGGCGATATGGCCGGTTGGAACTGATCTTCGTCATCAATTGATCGCCGGGATCGCGGATCTTCGACGTATGGCCGCAAATGAACGAGCGAGCATGTTCCTGGCCGTGCTCCCTGCCATGGTGTCCGTATTGTGCGGCCAGGCGGATGCAACAGCCCTTGTGCGCAAGGCCGATGAACACGCCCGGGGCAGGACGAGCCAGGCGGAGATTACCATGACCGTGGTGCGACCCACCTGGCAACGGGAGATGACCATGAGGACCTGGAGCGAGGGCACGCAGAACGCATTGGTGCTGATCACCGCACCGGTCAAGGAGAAAGGCATCGTGTACCTGAAGCGTGGCAAGGAGGTATGGAACTGGATCCCCAGCGTGGAGCGCACCATCAAGATGCCGCCGAGCATGATGAGCCAGAGCTGGATGGGCACTGACTTCACCAATGACGACCTGGTGAAGGAGAGCAGCATCGTCGAGGACTACACGCACATCCTGGCAGGCGACAGCCTCATCGACGGTCGCGCCTGCCACAAGGTGATCATGAGGCCCAAGCCGGAGGCCGCGGTGGTGTGGGGCGAGGTGCGCCTGTGGGTCGACAAGAAGGACTTCCTGATGCTGCGGGCGGACTACTTTGACGAGTACGGCGAATTGGTGAACACCATGGTGGCCGGGGACGTGCAGTTGCTGGGCGGACGCCTGCTGCCCACACGCATGGAGATGATCCCGGCGGACAAACCCGGCCAGCGCACGGTGATCCAGTACCGTAGCATCACCTTCGACCAGTCCCTGCCTGCTGGCTTCTTCACCACGCAGAACATCACCAGGGTGCGGTAGATCGGACGATCAGAAAATGAGACGATCAGATGGTCGGAATGCCAGGCCTGCGAATGCCTCAGGGAAAAGTAGACACCATCATGGAGATGGGCACCCCATTGTCCGGTCATCTCATTTTCTGATCGGCATGATCGGCAAGCTTATCTGGCGGAATCTTTGGCGCAACAAGCGGCGTACGCTGATCACCACCAGCTCGGTGACCTTCGCGGTGCTGCTGGCCGTAGTGACACAGGCGCTGGTGAAGGGCACCTTCGGGAAGTTGGTGGACAGCGTGGTGGGCGGGTACAGTGGCCACCTGCAGGTGCATTCCGCCGGCTATTGGGACGAGCCCTCGCTGGAGCTGCTGATGGCCGATGACGCTGCGTTGAAGGGCAGGCTGGAAGCCATCGAAGGGGTGGCGGCGGTGGTGCCCCGGCTGGAGTCCTTCATGCTGGTGAGCGCCGACACGCTCACGCGCGGTGCGCTGGTGATGGGCGTGGACGCGGAACGCGAACGGCACCTGATGAAGCTGGATGACCGCATCGTGCGCGGCGGCCCGGTGCGCAAAGGCGAAGTCGCGGTGGTGCTTGCCGAGGGGTTGGCCCGCCGGCTGGCCGTGGAGGTGAACGATACGGTTGTCCTGCTGGGGCAGGGCTACCACGGCAGCATGGCTGCCGGCAAGTATCCGGTGTGCGGCATCGCCCACTTCGGCTCGCCGCAGCTGAACGATGGGCTGGTGTATCTGCCGCTGGCCAGTGCGCAGGAACTGCTCTCCACGCCGGGCATGGTGACCACCTGGGCGGTCGCGCTGCACGAACCCAAGGCCATGGAACGCGTGGAAACGGTGGCGAGGACGCAGTTGCCCGCTGACCGCAGCGTGATGAACTGGAAACAGATGATGCCCGAGGTGGACAGCCACATCCGCAGCGACCAGCGGTCCACCGGCATCATCATCGGCGTGCTCTACCTCGTGGTGGCCTTCGGCATCTTCGGCACCATCCTGATGATGCTGCATGAACGCACCTATGAGTTCGGGATGCTGCTTGCCGTGGGCATGGGCCGACGCCTGCTGGCCCTGCTGGTGGTGGTGGAATCGGTGCTGCTGTCGCTGATCGGCGCGGCGATCGGCGTGCTGCTCGCGTGGCCGGTGGTGTGGGCGCTGCAGGAACGCCCCATCCGCCTCGTCGGTACCATGGCTGAGATCTACGCGGATTACGGCTTCGAGCCCGTAATGCCCACCGTGCTCGATGCGCGCATCTTCCTCGACCAGACGCTGGTGGTGCTCGCCATCGCCCTGGTGCTGGGCATCTATCCTTGGCGCCATGTGATGAAGTTGCTCCCCCTTACCGCCATGAAACGATGATCATGCTGCTGAGGCTCGCCTGGCGCAATGTGTGGCGCCACCCCGGACGAAGCGGCATCATCGTGGCCGCCGTGGCCATCGGCCTCTTCGCCTCGGCCTTCCTCATGGCCTTCTACCAGGGCCTCATCGAGCAGCGCATCGACAGCGTGGTGCGCCACGAGACCTCGCATGTGCAACTGCACCACCCCGGCTTCATCGCGGACCAGGACCCCGTGTTCCGCATCCCGCAGGCCGACAGCCTGCTGAACGTGCTGGCACAACGCCCGCTTGTACGCAGCGTGGCCCCGCGCGTGGCCTTCACCGCCATGTTGCGATCGCCCACCGGCAGCACAGGAATGCGCATCAACGGCGTGGACCCCGACCGCGAGGACGCCACCACCGGACTTCGCAGCGCGCTGAAGCAGGGCGAGTGGTTCAGCGCGGATCGGCCCCACGGCATCCTCATCAGCGCCAGGGTGGCCCGTCAGTTGAAGGTGAAGCTGCGCGGCAAGGTGGTGGTGATGGCGCAGGGCTCCGGTGGCGACATTGTGAGCGGTGCCTTCCGCGTGATCGGCATCTACGGCACCATCAACGGTCCGCGCGATGATGCCAACGCCTACATCACCCGCAGCGATGCCGCCGGGATGCTGGGGCTCGGCGATGAGGTGCACGAGATCGCCCTGCTGCTGGACCACAGCGATGCCGTGGAGCCGGAAGTGGCGGCGCTGCGTGCGGCCTTGCCCGGCCTTCTGGTGCGCGGGTGGACGGAGCTCAGTCCCGAAATGCAGATCCTTGTGGGCACCTTTGACCAGATGATGTTCGTGCTCCTGGGCATCATCTTCATTGCACTGGCCTTCGGGCTGGTGAACACCATGCTGATGGGGGTGCTGGAGCGCACCCGCGAGATCGGCATGCTCATGGCTGTGGGCATGAGGCGCGCGTACATCTTCGGCATGGTGGTGCTGGAGACAGTGCTGGTGGTGCTGGCCGGCGTACCGGTGGGCGCACTGCTCTCGGCGGTGGCCATCGGCTGGGGTGGGCGCACGGGCATCAACCTGCGGACATGGGGCGAGACCGCCACCCAGTTCGGCTACGACCCCAACGTGTTCCCCACCATGAAACCCGACCACGCCGGAGTGATCCTCGCCATGGTGGTGGCGATCTCGCTGCTCTCGGCGATCTATCCGGCCATCCGGGCCCTCCAACTCAACGCGGCGGAAGCCATGCGCAAATGAAGCACGACGAGAGCGTGGTCATCGATGCCCACGAACTGGTGAAGACCTATGATCAGGACAAGATACCCGTGCATGCGGTGAACGGTGTGCACCTGCATATCGAGCGTGGCGAATTCGTGGCACTGCGTGGGCCCAGTGGCAGCGGCAAGACCACCGTGCTGAACATGATCGGCGGGCTCGACCGGCCCACCAGCGGCCAGGTGCTGGTGAACGGTATCGACATCGGCACGCTCAGTGACAACCAGCTCATCGACTTCCGCCTGCGCAACATCGGGTTCGTGTTCCAGAGCTATAACCTCATCCCCGTGTTCACCGCGCGGGAGAACATCGAGTTCACCATGCTGCTGCAGGGGCGGCCGCGGAAGGAGATCGATGCGCGCGTGGACGAGCTGCTCCACGGCATGGGCCTCTGGGAGAAAGCCAACAAGCGTCCCAACGAACTGAGCGGTGGTCAGCAGCAGCGCGTGGCCGTGGCACGTGCACTGGCACCGAAGCCGCAGTTCGTGCTGGCCGATGAGCCCACCGCCAACCTTGACAGCATAGCCGCCTTCAAGCTGCTCGACACCATGGCGCAGCTCAATGCCGAAGAGCACATCACGTTCCTCTTCTCCACCCACGACCAGCGCGTCATCGAACGGGCACGAAGGGTGATCACCCTGGAGGACGGCAAGGTGGTGGATGACAAGATGCAGTAGGATGATCGCCTCAGAGATGCAGCGGCGCAGAGCATGCTGGGGTTCGCCTCTGCTTGCCGTATTGTCATCTGCAGTTCCTCTGTGTTCTCTCCTCCCTCTATGGTTCTCCGCATTCCTGCTCCATGGCATCTCCGTATCCGCCCAGGACCGATCTGCATCCGACACCGCTGCCTTCAAGCCCTTCCTCACCGCCAGCGGCTACCTCAAATACCTGCACTCCGCCAGCTGGGTGAACGCCGTGGACCAACTGGTCACCAACGAACTGATCCACCATCGCCTCAACCTGAAGGCCGATCTGGAACGCCAAACCACCCTGCGCGTAGGCATGCGCAACCGCTTCTTCCATGGCGAGGCCGTGAAGCTGCAGCCGGAGTTCGGCCGTATCGTGGACGTGGATACCGGTCGTGTGCGCATGAGCGTGCTGTGGGTGGATGAACCTGGCGCCGCGCTGCTCACCACCTTCGATCGTGCCGTGCTGAGCCATCGCCGCGATAAGTGGGAGGCCCACATCGGACGCCAGCGCATCAACTGGGGCATCAACAACGTGTGGAACCCCAATGACCTGTTCAACGCCTTCAACTACCTCGACTTCGACTACGAGGAACGCCCGGGCAGCGATGCGGTGCGGGCGATGTGGTTCCCGTCGACCGAAAGGACGGTGGAGCTGGCCTATGCGCGCGGCAACGGGCCTGATGATCACATCGGTGCGGCGCTGTACAAGTTCAATCTGCGCAAGTTCGACTACCAGGTGCTGGCCGGCTTCTACCGCACGGACCTTGTGTTGGGCGGTGGCTGGGCGGGCCACATCCAAGAGGCGGGCTTCAAGGGGGAGGCCTCGTGGTTCCTGCCCAAGGACAAGCCGCTGGACAGCACAAGCGTCTTCACCGGCTCGCTCATGATGGACCGCACTTTCACGGGCAATTGGTACTTCAGCGCCTCCTACCTCTACAATTCATTGGGCAATTCGGTACGCGACTTCACCAACCCGCTGTTGAGCCTGCCGCTCTCCGCCAAGCAGCTCGTCCCCTTTGAGCACACCTTCTTCACCGGTGCCAATAAGGCGTTCTCCCCCATCACAGGCATGAACCTCGCCGTGCTCTACAGTCCATACCTGAACACGATGGTCCTCTTCCCCAGCTTCACGTGGAACGTGGCCAGCAGCTTTGACCTGGACCTCACCGTGCAATCGTTCTGGAACGATGCCGGAGCGGACTGGAACGTGCGCGGCAACGCGGCCTACCTGAGGATGCGTTGGAGCTATTGATCATTGATCATTGATATGAATGCATGCAATGAAAGGTCCGTTGCTCATCACCAAGTCTACCGGCGCCCTGGTTCCGTTCGACGCTGAAAAGCTCCGGCGTTCGCTGCTCCGTGCTTCAGCTGAACCTGATATCGTTGATCGTATCGTCACGGATGTGAGCGCTCGTATCACGCAAGGCATGTCCACCCGCAGGCTTTACAGAATGGCGTTCGGTCAGTTGCACAAGCGATCGCACCACGCGGCTGCACGGTATCGGCTCAAACAGGGGATCCTTGACCTTGGTCCGTCCGGTTTTCCGTTTGAGCAGTTCATTGCCCGCATCCTGGAGCATGAGGGCTACGCCGTGAAGGTGGGCCAGCATGTGCAGGGTCTCTGTGTCATGCATGAGGTTGATGTGGTCGCCGATAAGGATGAGCAACATTTTCTGGTCGAGTGCAAGTACCATAACGCGCCAGGGCGGGTCTGTGATATCAAGGTGCCACTCTACATAAAGGCGCGCTTCCTGGACGTGGCTGATCTATGGCGAAAGGCGCATGGCGATCTGGAACGGCGACTTTTCGGTTGGCTGGTTACGAATACACGTTTCACCAGCGATGCCATCCAATATGGACAATGTGCCGGTCTGCGCATGGTCAGTTGGGATCATCCTGGATCGGGAAGCCTGCGCGAACGCATCGACCGCAGTGGGCTCTACCCGCTCACGTGTCTTAGCAGCCTGACCGGTGCGGAGAAACAGCGGCTTCTTGAACTGGGGTTGGTACTTGTGAAGGAATTGCAGCTGCATCCTGAAGCGCTGAACAAGGCGCTTGTTCAAGGTGCGCGTATCGCCACAGTGCTTTCGGATGCTGAGGCGCTATGCGGACCGCCATGATGTGCGGGGGGTATAAGGTGACATTTCGTGACGGCAATGTTCTGCTCCGAATGGAATGGACCTTCTTCAGCGTGATGAAGTATCGGTGTCCATGAGTGATCTTTGCGCATGATGCAGGATGCATGTCGGCTTATGGCAACCGCACCATGGCTTGAATACCTGCGAACAGGATCACGGGACGTTCTGCATCTTCGCAGTCGTAATCAATGCGTGTCACCCTCATCACCGTTTGCCGGAATGTGGCCCCTGTGATCCGGGAGACGCTGCATAGCGTCCTTGCCCAGACGCATCCGGACATCGAGTTGATCGTGATCGATGGTGCCAGCACGGATGGTACGGTGGACATCCTGCAGGGGCTCCAGGCAACTGCGGGGCGGCGGGGCATCGACATCCTGGTGAGCGAGCCGGATATGGGCATCTACGATGCGATGAACAAGGGCCTGGTGCGCGCCTCCGGGGATGTGATCGGCTTTGTCAACGCTGGGGACCTGTTGATGACCCCGGAGACCATCGCCCAAGTGGTGGGTGCCTTCCAACGCCGCCATGCCGATGCGGTGTACGGCGACATCATCATGGTGGACGAGCACGACATCCATAAGGTCCACCGCACCTGGCTCAGCGGCACGTACCATCGGGAGAATTTCCGCCGGGGCTGGATGCCGCCACACGTGGGCACCTTCATCCGCAAGAGCGTGTATGACCGCCACGGACACTTCAATACGGATCTGCGCATCGGTGCGGACTACGAGATCCTCCTGCGGTTCCTCTACAAGCACGAGGTGACTGCGGTTCATCTGCGGGAGGTGCTGGTGCGCTTCCGGCTGGGGGGCATGAGCAACGGCAGCGTTCGACATATCCTGAGGGCCAACCGCGAGGTACGGGCCTCATGGGGGATGAACGGGCTGCAGGCACCGCCATTGCTTGTCACACGCAAGTTGTGGAGCAAGGTGATGCAGTTCTTCCAGTGACCGTCCGGCCGGAGTGGATCGCGACCCGTTCCTACCTTCGCCTCATACCATTTCACAGCAACAGAACGGATCGACCATGGCTTTACTTGAACAGAAGATCGCCCTGATCACGGGCGGCACGCGCGGCATCGGCAAAGGCATCGTGGAGCGCTTCCTCGCCGAAGGTGCTCAGGTGGCCTTTACCTACGTGAGCAGTCCGGACAAGGCGAACGCCCTTGCCGCCGAGCTCGGTGCTCGCTTCGGCCGGCCGGTGCTCGCGATCCAGAGCGACGCAGGTGACATGAACGGCGCACAGGCTGCGGTGGACCAGGTCGTTGAACGCTGGGGCCGGCTCGATATCCTCGTGAACAATGCAGGCATCACCAAGGACCAGTTGCTGATGCGCATGAGCGAAGCCGACTGGGATGCGGTCATCACCACCAACCTGAAGAGCGTCTTCAATATGACCAAGGCGGTGATGCGAACCATGCTGAAGCAGCGCAGCGGCAGTATCATCAACATGAGCAGCGTTGTTGGTGTGCAGGGCAATGCTGGCCAGGCGAACTATGCAGCGAGCAAGGCCGGTGTTCTTGGGTTCACCAAAAGCGTAGCCCAGGAGCTCGGCAGCCGCAACATCCGGTGCAATGCCATAGCCCCAGGGTTCATCGAAACGGAGATGACCGCGGCCCTCGATCCCAAGGTGGTGGAAGGTTGGCGCGAAGGCATTCCCCTGAAACGAGGAGGCACACCCGATGATGTGGCCAACGCCTGCGTGTTCTTTGGTAGTGACCTCAGCAGCTATGTCACGGGCCAGACGTTGAACGTCTGCGGCGGCATGCTCACTTGATGCTGGGTACCGCCTGCTGGAGCCCTTACGGCGGGAAGGGCCTCCGTTTGCGACCTTTGCCTCCACCATGCAACTGACCACCGCGCAACCCCTCTGGCTGGCCCTGCTCTGCATGGGGCTGGGCGTGGGTGCAGCGTGGTTGCTGTACATCCGTGCTGGAGCTGAACTTCCACCACCGGTGCGTCGTGTCCTCTTCGTGTTACGTGCGCTGAGCATCGCATTGGTGTCCTTTTTCCTGCTGGAACCGTTGGTGCGTTCCGAAGAACGCGAACTGCGCAAGCCGGTGCTTGTCCTTGCCCACGATGGGTCCGCTTCGCTGGTCGCTGCAGGGGACACGGCCTTCCTGTATGGTCCCTACCGCACCGCTCTTGAGCAGGTGCAACGGGAGCTGGGGGACCGTTTCGAGGTGAGAAGCTTCACCTACGGCGCTGGTGTGGAGGAAGGTCTCCGTTTCGCGCAGGACCGTCCGCGTACCGATATCGGCGCGCTGCTCCGGGCAGTGCACGAGCGTTTCGCTGGATCGGAGCTGGGCGCGGTGGTGCTGGATGGCGATGGCATCCAGAACCAGGGCCGTGATGCCCGGCTGGAGGCCACGCGACTCGGTGTGCCCGTTCATACCGTGCTATTGGGTGATACCACCGTGCATCCGGATCTGGTGCTGAAGGATGTGGAACATAATGCCATCACCTATCTGGGCAACAGCACTCCGGTGCTCGTGCGGGTGCAGGCCGACCACCTCGCCGGCAGGCGAACGGTGTTGGAACTGCGCCAAGGGGAGCGTGTGGTGGCTGAGCGTGAAGTGGTCATCACCGGTGATCCGTTCCTCCAGGAGGTCATGCTGGAACTGAAGCCCGATGCCGCAGGCCCGCAGCGCTACGTGGCCCGCTTGCGGCCGGTGGACGGCGAGCGGGCAGCTGGCAATAACAGCCAGTCCTTCGTGGTGGACGTTCTGGACGACAGGCAGCGTATCGTGCTGCTCGCGGCGGCGCCCCATCCTGACCTTGGCGCGCTGAGGCAGGCCCTCTCGCAGACCGAGGGATACAGTATCGAGCTACACTTTGCCGGCCAGGCGGATCCCGACCTGAAAGGAGCCGACCTTCTTGTGCTTCATGGCCTGCCCTCCCCGAGGCATCCATTGGCCGGCTTGCTCGACCGCGCCGCAGCCTTGAAGATCCCTGCGCTGTACATCGCAGCGCTTGGCACCGACCTGCCCGCATTGGGTCGGCTGCAGCGTGCGGTGGGCATTGCCGGCGGTCGACCTGCTGTTACCGATGCCCAGGCTGCTGTCCAGCGGGATTTTCCGCTGTTCACCCTGGAGGATGAGCTGGTGGCGGCACTTGAACGCTTTCCTCCGCTTCAGGTACCCTTCGCCCAATACTCCACCGGTCGCGGTGGGCAGGCCCTGGCCCTGCAACGCATCGGTATGGTGCGTACCAATGAACCGCTGCTGGTGTTCGCGCAGGATGAAGGGCGTCGCGAGGGTTTCATCGTGGGTGAGGGTCTTTGGCGCTGGCGCATGGCCGACCATCAATTGCATGGCGACCATCGGCGCACGGACAAGCTATTCCATCGCATGGTCCAGTTCCTGGCACTGAAGGTGAACAAGGAGCCCTTCCGCGTGACCCATGCAGCCGGGTATGGCAGCGATGAGCCGGTGCTCTTTTCCGCAGAATTGTACAACGCCAACCTGGAGCCTGTGAACACCCCCGAGGTGCAGCTGAGCGTCAGCGATAGCGTGGGCCGGGTGGTGAACTACGCCTTCGACCGCACTGGCAACACCTACAGCCTCAACGCTGGTCGCATGGCACCGGGTACCTATGAATGGAAGGCCGTCACCACATTCAACGGCCGTGCCTTGGGGCGCAGTGGGCAGTTCCATGTGGAGGAGCCGCAGCTGGAGCGCAATAATACCGTTGCCGACCACGGGCTTCTGCGTGATCTTGCAGCACTGACGCAGGGTGAGGCAATACCGGGGACGCGGATATCGGAGCTGGTATCGCTGCTGGAGGCCCGCCCGGATCTGGCGGCGCGCTCCTATCTCCGCACGCGGTTCAGCGATCTCATCGGGTTGCGCACGCTCTTCTTCGTAGTGCTCACCCTGCTTGCAACCGAGTGGGTCTTGCGTCGCCGCAACGGCAGCTATTGAACATGGATCCATCAGTGAAGGAAAGCCTTGTCCATCCTTGGTGGCGTCGCCGCTTCGCATGGCTGGTGGCGGTTCCGCTGCTCGTCCTGCTGGCGACCGGTTGGCGTTCCTTGTTGCGGGGCATGGGCACGGTGCTCATCACCGAGGATCCACCTGTGCATGTAGACGTGGCATATGTGCTTGGAGGTGGTCCTGTGGAACGGGGTGGGCGCGGGGCGGAGCTCCTGCGCGCCGGACTGTGCGACACGTTGGTCACCACAGGTGTCAACATCCACCGGGTGCTGGAGGCTGAAGGTGTGCTTTACACCGAGGCGGAGCTCACCAAGCGCTCTGCCTGTCGGGCCGGAGCGGACAGCCTGCGTGTGCGCCTCCTACAGAACGGTACCAGCACCTGGGAGGAGGCTGCGGCTATATTGCGTGATGCGCAGGCCCATGCTCACGATAGCATCGCCATCGTTTCCACGGAGTTCCACCTGAGGCGGGAGCGACGGGTTTTCCGCAAGCATTTCGACGGCACCGGTCTCGCTGTGCTCACCGTGGCGGCGAACAGTCCCAAGTACGACCACCGGGCCTGGCGGGAGACCGAGGAAGGCTTGTTGATGGTGAACAATGAATACGTGAAGACGCTGTACTATTGGTTGAAGTATTGAGCTGCGAGGCTCGCTGCCAAAAACTATTTTGAGATGGCTTCTAGGCTTTCGCGCATCACTGCCGCACCCCCACCGTGGTGGAGGCGCTAAATCCACCAAGGCCTCCCGACCGCAGATAGATCGTTGCGGTGTCATTCCTGAACTCAAAGCTTCGGACGATCCCGTGATAGGGCGATGCGTAGAAGTAGTAATTCGCGTCGATCCTGAAGAGCTGGCCGTCCGCAATGATGGAACTGTCGGCCGTGTCCTTTTCGATCCTGAACGTATAGGCATACGTGGTATCGTACCCGTTGGGTGAGGATATGGACCAGGACTCATGCTGCCGATATCCTACGTAATCCCCAACGATCGCATCCCTATGGTCCTGTTGCACCGGACCAGGGGGAGGCGGAAGCGGATCCGAGCCGACCACCTGCTCCTCCTCCTTGCTGCAGGCCACCAGAAGCATAATGAGGACGGAAACCAATATGTACCTCATGAACGCTGTTTTGGCTAAGGTAGTGGGATCTGCCACTCCGGTCAAATGGGGGCACAACGGAAGCTTCACGCGGATGGTAACGCATCAATACTTCACCACGCGTTCCATGCTCCTGCCATTGCGGTGTTCGAGCTGGAGCATGTAGGTGCCCGGAGCAAGAACTTGTAGATCCAGGTCCTGCGGTCCATGCAGTTGGGGTATCTGCCAGACCCGCACCGCCCGTCCTGCGCCATCCAGCAGGCGGATGGACACCTGTTGCAGCGCTTCGGAGCTGCGAAGCACCAGGCGGTCCTTGGTGGGATTGGGTGCGAGATGCAGGGTGGGTGGCGCCGTTTCGGGCACGGTCACTTCGCTCAAGCAGAACGGTTGAACCTCACCCGCACCGAACTGCCCGTCGCTTTCCACGAACGTGAGGAGGCCTGGAGCATGGATGAGGTAGGACCCGTTGCCCGCATCGCAGCAGATCCCGTCCCCGAACGCGTCATCGATGGTGAAGACATAGCATCCGTTGGTGAGGCAGAAGTCCGCCTGTACAAGATCACCGGCATCTCCGTCCGTGTACGGCCCTCCTTCATAGAGCAGTGTTCCTGCGTCATTCGTGAGCTCCCACGTGATATCGGTGCCATAGTCATCCAGCGTCAGGTCCAGCCGCACAAGTTGCCCCGGCGTGCTCACCACGAAGGTGCGGCTCCATGCATCGTTCTCAGGGAGCTGGTCAGTATTGCCGTTGGGGGCGGTGGTGTTCACGATCAGTTCGTACGTACCTGCAGTTACAGGGATCCACGGCAGCTGCACGTTGGCGGTCTGGCCGGGCTGAAGCAGGCCGGTCCATACGAAAAGGTCACCACCCAGACCCGCAATGGCGTAATTGATGCCTACTGAGCTGAGGGGCAGGAGGCCGTTGTTCTTCAAGGTGACCCAGGGCCTGATGCTGTCCTCATCGCACACCAATGCGGGTAGCTCGAAAATGGATGTGATGGACGCATCCCGATCGATCGGAACCACCACGGGGACCTCCAGGCCGTCGAGGGTGTCACCGCAGGTGCCGAGGTATTGCTCCAGCAGGGGCCAGCTGGTCGAAAGCCTGCCATAATAGTCGTTCACGCTGTTATCGCAGTCCGCCGCGCCTCCGTAAAGCTGTCCCACCACGCGGTGGTCCTGGTTCCAGAAGGCACTTCCGCTGGAACCCGGCTCGGTGGTGCCGGCATCCCACACGGCCACCTGCCAGCAGTCCGCATCACCCGTTCCAAGGTCCACATTGGCCTGGCCCAGCACACCATCCGTGCGGCTGAACTTCTTGATGTCGCCACTGGGGTGGTGGATGCCCACGCCGCTCTCCGGGGCGATGTCGCGCTTGTCCCAGCCCGCCCAATTGACATTATAGGCGGCCGGTGGAATGCTGCTCAATCGCAGGAAGGCAATATCGGTCCCGACATTATCCACCAGCAGTTCGCACCCTGCCACGGTCTGGTCGATGGGCGCGTTCTCCGACGGGGCGCATACCGGACTCTCCCAATTGAAGCGGAAGACCCAATCCTCCACATCAGCGCTGAGGCAGTGGTGTGCGGTCAGGAAATAGGGGATGGAGTCGCCGGCGCAATTGTTCATGAGCGTGCCGGTGCAGAAGCCGTTGCCACCCGTGGTGATGATGGCAACGGTGCGGATCTCGTCCCGCCAGTCGTCGGCATCGGGGCAGATGACATTGATGTTGCACGCTCCGCTTTCGCCGAAATCGCGTGCGGTGTTGAAGATGTCACGATACGCATGGGTCACCTGCCCGATCACCAGCACACCTTCACCGGCCACCGCAGAGGGCTCATGGTATTCGATGGTGATGCGGTCGCCGGGGAGCTGTGACACTGCCATGCGGCTGCGGCCGGGGCTGCTTGCGGCGGTGAAGGATCCGAGCTGGTCACCGCCGTCGTTGTACACGTAAAGCAGCGCCCCCTCGGGTAGCTGGTAAGTGGTGAACTTGAAGTTGATGGCGTAGGCGGACGGGCAATACAGGGTCACCCGCCAAAGCCTGTCGCCGTTGGCCAGTGTATGCCAGACACCATCGCGTTCGCTGCGGACATCGGCATCGTGATTATATCCGAACCGCCAGGCCCCCTTGCTTCCTGCAGCACGGAGTGCTTCATCCTCCGCCAGCAATGCGGCTGCGTCCACGGGGGGGAACTCCACCACCGGCACCCGGGGAAGCTGCGAAGCACGTGTCCCAAGGCCCCATGCGCGACCGCCAAATGAGACCTGACCGTTGATGGCGCAGGCCATAAGGCTGAATACCATCAGGGTGGCGTACCGGTGTATCATGGCATGGTAGCTTCGTCGGTGAAAATAAGAAGCACTGACCGGATAAGCGAAGGGCCGGACATCCCGTGGACGTCCGGCCCTTTGGATCAGGCACCCCGGCGTGTCGATCAACGATCGAGCAGCAGGCGCTCCACGACGCGGGTTCCACCGCTGCTCAG
>CAZLGY010000017.1:0-31975 GCA_964559165.1 uncultured Chryseobacterium sp. | reverse complement strand
ACATCGACCGCGAGGAGCGCAAGATGAGCCTCGGTATGAAGCAGCTCAGCCAGGACCCCTGGATGGACATCGAGTTCAAGTACCCCGTCCGCTCCAAGCACACCGCCAAGGTCCGCAACTTCACGCACTTCGGCATCTTCGCCGAACTGGAGGAGGGCGTGGACGGTCTCATCCACATCAGCGACCTCAGCTGGACCAAGCGCATCAAGCACCCCAGCGAGTTCTGCAACGTGGGTGACGAGCTTGAAGTGGTGGTGTTGGAGGTGGACAAGGACAACCGCCGCCTCAGCCTTGGCCACAAGCAGGTGGAGGAGAACCCCTGGGAGGTGTTCGCCGGTGTGTTCTCCCCTGGCAGTGTGCACGAAGGAACCCTCACCGGCCGTGCGGGCCAGAACTTCGTGGTGAGCCTGCCTTACGGTGTGGAAGGCGCCGTGAGCGTGAAGCACCTGAAGAAGGCCGATGGCAGCAAGGCCGAGCTGGAGGAAAAGCTTCCCTTCGTGGTGCTCGAGTTCAACGCGGAGGCCCGTCGCATCGTGCTCAGCCACACCCGCACCTTCGAGGAGGGTGAGGAACCCATCGCTGCAGCGCCCGCCAAGCGCGGTGCCCCCCGCAAGGAGGCCTCCGGTGCCGCCGGCGGTGCCGTGAAGGCAGTGAACGACAAGGTGGAGAAGAGCACCTTGGGAGACCTCAGCGTACTGAGCGACCTGAAGAGCCAGATGGAGAGCAACGAGCGCGCCACCAAGGGCAAGTCCGAGGAGGGCGCAGAATAAGGTCCATTGACCACCACGTGCACAGCCCGGCCACCGCAAGGAGGCCGGGCTGTTCGCTTGTCGGGGGGATCCGTCAAGCGGGTATCTTCGCCTCCGATGCCGGTCCAGACCCTCCTCACGAGCGTGGCCTTCGGGCTCACCGTGGAGCGTCTTTGCCACCAGTTGATCGAGGATCACGGGGACCTGGCAGGTGTGGCGCTCATCGGCCTGCAGCCCAGGGGAGTGATGCTCGCCAGGCGCCTTCGCAGTGAACTGCGGCGCATCATCGGTGGCGAACACCTGGCCTATGGTGAGCTCGACATCACGTTCCACCGCGATGACTTCCGCCACCGTTCCAGTCCGGCGGCCCCCTCCATCACACAGCTCGATTTCAGCCTCGAGGGCCGCCGTGTGGTGCTGGTGGACGATGTGCTCTACACGGGCCGCAGCATCCGTGCTGGGCTCGATGCCCTGCTCGCCTTCGGCCGTCCGAGCGATGTGCAACTGCTGGTGCTGATCGACCGGCGCTTCAGCAGGGAGCTGCCCATCCAGGCCGACTATGTGGGCAAGTGGGTGGACAGCATCGCCGGACAGCGGGTGACGGTGGAGTGGAGGGAGCAGGAAGGCGAGGACCGTGTGACCTTGGACAGCAGTGCAGCATGACCGGACCGGAACATAGCGAACAGCTCAGCACGGAGCACCTGCTCGGTATCGCGGACCTGAGCGCTGCTGACATGGAGCTCATCTTCCGCACCGCGGATGGGTTCAAGGAGGTGATCAATCGCCCCATCAAGAAGGTCCCCAGCCTGCGCGACATCACCATTGCCAACCTGTTCTTCGAGAGCAGCACCCGCACCCGTGTCAGTTTTGAACTGGCGGAACGCAGGCTCAGCGCGGATGTGGTGAACTTCGCCGCCTCCGGTTCCAGTGTCAGCAAGGGAGAGACCCTGGTGGATACGGTGAACAACATCCTGGCCATGAAGGTGGATATGGTGGTGATGCGCCATCCCGACCCCGGTGCGGCCGTGTTCCTGAGCCGCCACGTACAGGCCCGGATCGTCAACGCGGGCGATGGCACGCATGAGCATCCCACCCAGGCGCTGCTGGACGCGTACAGCATCCGCGAGAAACTGGGCCGTGTGAGGGGCGTGAAGGTGCTCGTCGTGGGCGATATCCTCCACAGCCGCGTCGCCCTCAGCAATATCCTGTGCCTGCAGAAGCTGGGTGCCGAAGTGATGCTCTGTGGCCCCGCAACCCTCATGCCCCGCAGTATCAACACCCTTGGCGTGAAGGTGGAACATGACCTGGACAAGGCATTGCGCTGGTGTGATGTGGCGAACATGCTGCGCATCCAGTTGGAACGGCAGGGGGGTGACGGTATCGCCAACTTCCCCAGCCTTCGCGAATACGCGATGCTCTACGGCCTTGACCGGGAGCGGTACGAACGCATCGGAAAGGATGTGGTGATCATGCACCCCGGGCCGATCAATCGCGGCGTGGAAGTGACCAGCGAGGTCGCCGACCACGCCAACAGCATCATCCTTGACCAGGTGGAGAACGGCGTGGCCATCCGCATGGCCGTGCTCTACCTGCTGGCCGCCCGAATTCCACGATAGCCTGTTGACGATACGACCCGGGAACGGGTGCGTACAAGTTTGTAACGGCTGATTATCTTTGACGGGAAGCAGCACGCACCATGAACTTCACCATCGAAGACAAAGGCAGGTATACGCTCATCACGAGCAACGTGGACAAATTGGACACGACCTGCGCACCGGAACTGAAAAGTGAATTGGTGTACCTGAACAAGACAGGTGTTCGCAATATCATCATCGATCTTGCTGCGACCCGTTACTGCGACTCCTCCGGTCTTAGCGCCCTGCTGGTCGCCAACCGACTTTGCAAAAGCGTGACCGGTAGCATGATCGTCTGCGGGCTGCAGGAGCCGGTGCAGAAATTGGTGCAGATCTCCCAGTTGGAGTCCGTGCTGTCCATCACCCCCACGGTGGCGGAGGCGGTGGACCTGCTGTACATGGAAGAACTCGAAAAGGACGTCAACAACGAAAATTGATACACATGATGAGAACGCTTACGCTGGTCGTTTCCTGCGCCATTGCTTCCGCTGCACTGGCTCAACCGTGCACCCCGAACCCGCTTTATGCGGACAGTGTTTTCGGTGTGTGGCCCGACACCACGGAGAACTTCATGACGGGTTATGTGGGGGTTCCGTATTTCCAGGACCTCAACCTCATCGTACCAGCGGAGGCCGGTCTTGTGGACCCCACGTTCGCAGGCCTGACGATCGATTCGGTGAGTTTCGTGAACATCGCTGGCCTCCCTGCGGGGCTCGCCATCGCCTGCAATTCGCAGACCCCGGCCGCCTGCACCTACATCACCAGCCAGCTGGGCTGTGGCGTCATCACCGGCACGCCATCTGTAACCGGTACCTATCCCCTCACGCTGAACGTGCTCGCCCACTCTGCCATCTTCGGTAACGTGTTGTCCGTGCCTTACAGCTTCAGCGGCTACCGCATCGTCATCGAGGCGAACACCGCCGTGTCCGATGTTGCTGTGAGCGCGCTCTCGGGCGTGCGCACCGTGCCCAACCCGTTCAACCTGCGGACCACCTTCGAGTTCGAGCTGGCCCGCAGCGGTGCGGTGGAGGTCCGTGTCTTCGACCTGCTCGGCGGCGAGCGTTGGCAGCGGACGGTCGCTGGCAAGGCAGGCCTCAATCGCATTCCCTTCGAGGCTCAGGACCTCGCTGCCGGGGTGTATCTCTACCAGATCCGTTCCGGCAAGAGCGTCCAGACCGGCCGCCTGGTCCTGAACCGGTGATCGCCCAACGTTCTTGAGGGAGCCCCTGTCCGCATCAGTGGACAGGGGCTTTCCTCTTCCCTGCCATGCGCCGATTCGAACTGCTCACACTTGGCACCGGTGCCGCGCTGCCTGCACGGGGACGCTATCCCACCGCACAGTTGCTCAATGTGCATGATGTCCTGTACCTGATCGATTGCGGGGAGGGTACCCAGGAACGCCTCCGTGAACAGGGGGTTAACTTCCTGCGCATCGAGCGCATCTTCATCAGCCACCTGCATGGTGATCACTACCTGGGACTGCAGGGACTCATCAGTTCCATGCACCTGATGGGCCGCAGGACACCCCTGGTCATACATGCTCCCCAGCCGCTCAAGGGCATCATCGACATTCAATTGCACGCATCCGGTACGTACCTGCGCTATCCATTGCAGGTACAGGTGAACCCGGATCGGAGCGGAGAACCCGTCCACACCGACGACCTGGTACAGGTCACCGCCCTCGCCCTGAAGCACCGGGTACCCACCACGGGTTTCCTCTTCCGCGAGCGCCCGGCTTCGCGGGGGTTGCGGCATGATCGGGTGGCCGTCATCCCTCACTACCTCCGGGACAAGGTGAAACAAGGAGCTGACCTGACACTTGCCGACGGCACCGTGCTGCCCAACGAAGAGCTGACACTTCCGCCTCCGCTCCCGCGCGCTTATGCCTACTGCAGCGATACCGCGTATGCGCCCGAACTCGTGCCACACCTGCAGGGGGTGGACCTGCTTTACCACGAGGCCACCTTCACAGAACAGCTCGCAGGCCGCGCCCGGGAGACGCTGCATAGCACGGCGGCGCAGGCTGCCACCATCGCCAGAGAAGCGGGTGCGGGAAGGTTGCTGTTGGGACACTTCTCATCGCGTTACAAGAGCGAACAGCCGCTCTTGCAGGAGGCCCTGGCCATTTTTCCGCGCACGGAGGCGGCACGCGAGGGACACCGGTACACCATTGTGGAACGAACACACGTGGAGAACTTCTGACCATCCGGAACGGGTCCACACCTACCTTTGTCCTTATCTGGGATCATTCCAAATAAAGTATGCCGGTCCGTACATTGATCGCCGACCACGGCGAACTGTCCATCATCGGGCTTCGTGCCATCCTGTCCGGGGTGGATCGTGTGGAGCTGGTAGGTGTGGCGCGGGATGAGATCGAGCTGCATGCGCTCATGGTGCGCCATCGACCGGACGTGGTGCTCGTCGATCACATGGCGGAAGGGTTCACGGCGCGCAGCATCCGCGAGGGGCTCAAGCGTTCCAAGCGCAGCCGGTTCGTATCCATCACACCGGACCCCTCAACCGCAGCCTTGATGAGCGCCATCCGGGCCGGTGTCACCAGCTACATCAAGAAGGATTGCGGTGTGGAGGAGATCATCGACGCAGTACTGCACACGGCGGATGGTTGCAAGTTCTTCTGTGGCAAGATCGTGGAGCACCTCCAGCGCTCGGGTTTCGATGTGGAGCGGTTCAAGCGGGAGCCCATGAGTTGTGCGCCGGTCACGCTCAGTGCACGCGAGAACGAGATCGTGCAGCTCATCGCTGAAGGGCTTTCCTACACCCGCATCGCGGAACAGCTCAACCTGAGCGCACATACCGTGACCACCCACCGGCGGAACGTGATGCATAAGTTGGGGGTGAACAGCACTGCCGCCGTGGTGATGTACGCTGTGAAGAACGGATTGGTGAGCCCCAACAGGTACCTGTTCGAGGGGCGTGGCGATGTGTGACGACCCACGGCCCGGAGCTTGACGTGCGTCATTCAGCGGAGCACGACGTTGGTTACCTTGCCCACGATGGTACCGACCCTTATCGGCGAGATCGGAGGTTCGTCCTCCAGGTGGGCATACCTGGCGCATGATGGCGGGGAGACCGTGCTGCCTTTGAAGGGGGAGCGGATCCCCGGGTTCAATCCTGTCTCCGGCGATGCGCAAGCCTTCAGCGAGGCCATCAAGGGGTACTTCAAGTTGCACTGCCCCGCCGCTTTTCACGCAGAGCGCCTCTACATCTACGGTGCCGGGTGCGGTGCCCCAGACCGGCAGGCCCGCATGCAAGCGGTGCTGGCACCCCTCTTCGCCAAGGCGGCGGTGCAAGTGGAAAGTGACCTGTTCGGCGCGGCGGTGGGTCTTTGTCGCGGCACGCCCGGGCTGGTGCTGATCCTTGGTACCGGCATGAACGCGGGATACAATGATGGAAGCGCGCTGCTGCGCCCGATGCCTTCATTGGGCTATATCCTGGGCGACGAAGGAAGCGGAGCGGATATCGGAAGGACCCTCTTGCAGGATGCCTTCTATCGTCGGATGCCCCAGGACATGCTCCACCTCCTGTTCGGTGCGGACGGTCCTTCCCTCGAAGCGGTCATCGCGGACATTCATCTGTCCGCTGCTGCCTCAAGGTCCCTGGCGGCCTACACGGGCCTGCTTTTGCCCCACCGCGACCATCCCTATGTGGGCACCCTGGTCGCTTCGCGTTTCCACGCGCTGGCCGAACTGCTGAAGACTTTCTTCACCGCTGAGCAGCGTTCCGGGATCTACGCCACGGGTTCGGTCGCATGGGGGTTCAAGGACTGGCTGTGTGAGGTGCTGCTGGACCACGGGATGACGCTGCGGTCCGTAGAGCGTGACCCCCTGCCGGGGCTTGTACTGCATCACCGGACGGTCGCCCGTTCGGAGCTTTGAGCAGGGCTGCGAGGCGTTCCAGCGAGGCCCGGTTCCCGCTGCTGCCCACGCTCCGCATCACCCGGCTCCGTTCCACCGCTGTAAGGTGCCAGCTCAGGCTGATCTGTTCGGAGTCGTTGCTGCGCCTGAGCTGCAGGTCCACCACCTCCATGGGCACCGGCATCCAGCCGCTGGCCTGCTGCATCATCAGGTCATAGTCCTGGTCCTGGATGCGCACGAAGTTGTCGTATACACTGCCCAGCGGATCCGTGAGGCGGTCAAGCAGCGTTGCATTGCTGGGGTGCACGGGCAGGTCGCGCTGCGTATCCCGGAGTTGGATCAGGACGATACCCGACGTGTGCTCCGCGATCCACTTGCGGAAGGTGAAGAGGAAACCAAGGGTGGCCCGGTATCCGTAATTGTCTCTTCCCCCTGCATCCGTTACGCGCATGTGCGGTGTGCTGGGCAGGGTCACCACCGGGCTGATGTACGGGAAGCTTGCGTTCATCCGCAATGCCGATGTGAGCTTCAGGTTGCCCGGGTCATGGTCGCGGAACAGGCGTTGGAACTCGATCGCCTCGGGCTCGCTCTGTTGGGCCATGGGCGCCGCGGGAGTGATGTGCGACAGAAAGGCCATGGGACGTGAGGCAACGATCAGCCGGCGCCCATCATTGATGGAGACCGGGCACATGACAAGGTGGGGTACGATGGCCTCCCGTTCGGGCGCCTCCAGGTCCTTCAGTCGCACATCCAGCAGCCCCCTGGTGTTGGCGTTCAGGCCCTCCTCGAAGGCACTGCCGCGGTCACGGACATAGCTCCTGTCGCCATCACGCACCGTGCGGTAGCGGATGAACATGTCGTTGGTCACGAAGCTGAACCCGATGCGGTTGAGCATATCCCCGGAGATCTCATCACGCACCTGTGGTCCGCTCCGTTGCCGCTGCCCGGTGGCCAGGTCGTTCAGGTAGAGCTGCCGGAAATAAGCAGCCCCGATGAGTCCGCCCGATGAGCCGCTCATGAAGGTGGTGCGCGTCATCAGCTGGCCGTCCAGCAGGCTGTCAACGGACTGGAGGCAGCGCACGGTCCACAGCATGGCCCGAAGACCGCCACCGCTCGTGTTGATGAGCACCATGCGCGGCTTGCCGGTGCTGTCCGCCCACGCCCTGTTGCGTTGCAGCCAGGTCTCCAGGGTTGCTTCCACCGCGCGGGCGTCCGCTGCGGCTGCCACGCTGTCACGGGACAATGCCAGTATGCTGGGCTGGTCGTAGTTGGCCGGCGGTGCGTCGTAATCGATGCCGTAGGCCTGTGCATTGGCCAGGAACGCATCAGTACGATGGCTGGCCAGGTTCAGCATCATGAGCAGCGCGATGAGCAGGGTGCCGGTCCACCCCTGCAGCCAGCTGAACAATGCGCTGTAGATCATCAGCAGCATGGTGAAGAGCAGGAACGCACTGGCCCCGGCGGGAATGGAGAACATCGGCGAACTGCTGAACGCCCCCAGAGCGACGAAGCTCACCACCAGCACCACCTCGAATATCGACCCGTTGATATGGTTCTGCCAGAGGATGTCGCGCAGCAGTTCCTGGTCGTAGTGGCTGCTGCTGCGCGCGAGCATCAACCGGAGGTCCGGGCCGAGGTACGTCTCCACGCGCCATTTCTCGCTCCGTTGCTGTCGTTTCAGCCAGCGGGTGGCCTTGCGCCGTTGTGGCCTTCCCTGTGGTGGCGTCTCCTGGGTGGGTGCCAGCATGTCCAGCAGGGGCTCGGGGGGGGCATCGAAGTCCTGTTCCTTGCCCAGCAGTTTGATGATGTCCGTATTGGTGCGGGTGAAGTACAGCATGGCCATCCCTAGGAAGGTGAGGAGGCCGCAGGCAAAGCCGACCAGGTGCCAGATGATGCGCCAGGGGGGGATCAGCTCCTGCATGTACTGGAAACGGGCGGCGCAGTACAGGTAGGTGAGGATGAACAGCGAAGGGATGATCCCGTTGTTGACGTTGAACTTCAGGAATGGCCTGCTGATCGTGGCGATGAACGGGAAACGGTACCCGTGCATCGTGTAGGTGTACAGGTTGAAGGCGGTGATGAAGCCCCCGAGCGAGAAGCCGATCATGGCGTAGGAGAGAAAGCTCACATGCCCCCCGTACTCCGGGAACAGGAAGAGGTTGGACACACCGTACTTCACCCCCAGCGTGCGGGTGATGAAACCGAAGAGCAAGAGCCACACCAACAACAGCAGGTGGTTCTTCTTCAGGTGCAGCAACAGCAGTTGCAACGGGAAGAAATAGAGCACCCGCCGCAGCACCGTCCGATATGTATCCCTGACGCTCATGGGGTTGACCCACGCCAAGTATACGTGCTGGTGGACCCGTATGTTGTCTTTCTGCGCGGGTGCCGGCGATCAAAGCCTGGCGAGGATGGCCTGCAGCACCCCGGCCTCGAGCGATCCGGCGCGCTCCCTGAGCACTTCGGCCTCCTTGAGCACTTCCGCCTTGAAGGTCTCATCCTCCAGCCCCGCACAGTTGATCCGCACATTGAGGTAGGCCCCGATGGCACCGGCGCGGGCACAGAGCGCTCCAACGCCCGCATCGCTGATGCTTGCCGGCAGGCCCTGGGAGGCCATCGCCTCCATCAGGTCCATGCTCTCGACGCACACCTGCATGGTACGGAGCGGGGTGCGTATGGCACCCTTGGTGGCTTCCAGAAGGGCGGCCTTGCGGGCGGCCTTCTCATCATCGGTGCCTTTTGGCAGACCCATCGCCGCCATGATCCGATCGAAGGCACGGGTATCCTCGTCCACTAGGAACAGCAGCTCATTGCGGAGCCGTTCGCCCTGGACGGCCCACCTGCTGAACTCCTCCCATCGTTCATCCCAACCCCGCTTGTGTGCGCTGAGGTTGGCCACCATGGTGCCCAGCGCCACACCCAATGCGCCCACGTAAGCGGCCACGCTGCCACCTCCCGGCGCAGGACTTTCGCTCGCGGTCTCCTCACTGAACCGCTTCAGGTCCATGCGCACCAGCCGCTCGCCACCTGCCGGGGTGTCCTCGAGCATGTATTCGATCACCTTCTTCTGCGGGTCGAATGCTCCCAGGTCATCGAGGCCCAGCGACTTCACGGCGATCTTGATCTTTTCACGTTCGGGGATCCCGAGGCTGCGTTGCTGGCGCGTCAGGTAGAAGTCGGCTGCATCCAGCAGGGCCTGCTTGGGTATCAGGCCCACCAGTTCGCTTCCGGTGACCCGGATCCCACGTTCCGCCGCGCACTTGCACGCCTCGTCGAAGGCTGCATGCACGGGTGTCACGGTGATGTCCGTGAGGTTGAGCGAGAGCTGTGCGATACCGTACTCCTCGATGAACCAGCCGATACCCTTGACCGATCTCAACTTCCCGGGCACCTGCACTTCAGTGCCGTCGGCCTGCTTCACCTTTCGGCCCGCTTCGCGGATGTCGAAGGCGATGGCGTTGGCGCGACGTGTGCTGGTGGTGTTGAGGTTCACATTGTAGGCCACAAGGAAGTTGCGCGCACCGATGGCCACGGCACCGCTGCGGGCCACGCCATCCGTAAATGCTGCCGGACCGAAGTCGGGCTTCCACGCGGGGTCGGTCAGTTTCTTCGGGAGCCCCTCATATTCTCCGCTCCGGTTGTTGGCCAGGTTGCGGCGCTTCTCCTCGCTGGCGGCGAATTCGTAGAGGTACACCGGGATCCCGAGTTCGGAGCCCACACGCGCTCCGAGCTGCCTGGCGAAGGCAGCGCACTCATCCATGCTCACCCCGCTGATGGGGACCAGCGGGCACACATCCGTGGCACCGAATCGGGGGTGCTCCCCCTTATGGCCGCGCATGTCGATCAGTTCCTGTGCTTTCTTCATCAGGCGGAATGCGGCTTCCAGCACGGGTTCCGGCTCACCGACGAAGGTGATCACCGTACGGTTGGTGGCCCTGCCTGCATCCACATCGAGCAGCCGCACGCCCTCGACGCTCTCCACCACGGCTGCGATGGCATCGATCCTGGCACGGTCGCGGCCCTCGCTGATGTTGGGCACGCATTCGATCAAACGACGTTGCATGGGGAACTGGATAGAGGCCGCAAACTTAGGTCGCCCCGCGCAGCTGCACCTCAACCCAGCAAGACCGTGGCCATGTTGTTGATCATATGCAGCAAGACCGGCACCCAGATCGACCCGCTGCGCACCCGGGCATATCCCAACGTGATACCGAGCGGCAGGATGAGGAGCATCACGGTCCAGTTGTATTGCAGGTGCATGAGGGTGAAAACACCCGCCGTGAGTGCGATGGCACTATGGGCATCCGTGATGTGGCGGATGCTCCCGAGCAGCAGGCCGCGCAACAGGAACTCCTCGAACAACGGCGCCATCAGGCCAACGCCGATCGCCAGCAGCACCCGGTCCGAGTTGCTGCCCAGCACACGCTCCATGAAATCGGTCTGGAAGGAGGGGACCGCGCGCATCAACAGTTCAAGACCTGCTGCGAGCAGGAGGAAGATCACGGTCCATGACAGGAACTGCCGTGCAGGTGCCAGGCGCAACCCGACCAGGTCCACGACACCCCGCCGTTTCCAGAGGTATCCGGTGACAAGGATCAATACCGTCCCCACCAGTCCGCTCCAGAGCGCCGTACTTGCAATGAGATCGCCGTGGTAGAGATAGCGCTCCATCACCACGTTGAGGTCCGGCGAGCGCAGCAGGTCCAGTAACGATGAGCCGGGACCGTAGTCGGGGTCGATGGCGAGCACACCCTTGAGCATCACCACGAACTGTACGAGCATGAAGACCAGCAGTACCATGGAGAAGAGCGCCACACCCATGGCGAACTCCAATCCAGGTGGCCGTCCCGGAATGGCGTTCCCGCCCTGTTCAGCGTTCATGGTGGATCGGTCTTCCATCGATGATCACGGTATCGATATGGTCACTTCCGAAGGCGTAGGGAAGGTAGGCCAACGAGGGCGCCGGCCGGGTGATGATCAGGCTCGCACGCTTTCCCGGGGTGATACTGCCCAGTTCTTGCTCCAGCATCATCGCAGCGGCGCTGTTGAGCGTCATGGCGTTGATGGCCTCCTCGGGCCGCATGCGCAGATGGATGCACGCCAGGGAGAGCACGAGGTTCATGTTGCCGCTGGGCGTGCTTCCGGGATTATGATCGGAGGCAAGTGCCACAGGCAGGTCATGGTCCATGAGCGCGCGGGCCGGTGCATAGGGGATGCGGAGGAAGAACGAGCAGGAGGGCAGCAGGGTGGGGATGGTGGTGCTGCCTTCCAGGGCCTGCATATCCGTTCCCTCCAACACTTCCAGGTGGTCCACACTGAGTGCTCCATGCTTCACGGCTGCAGCGATGGCCCCTAGGCTGGTGAACTGGTTCACATGCACCTTGCCGGGCAACCCATGACGAGCACCCGCCACCAGCACCTGTTCGAGTTCTGCCACGTTGAAGTAGTTCGTCTCACAGAACACGTCCACGAAATCCGCCAGCCCTTCTGCAGCAACGGTGGGAATGAGCGTGTTGCATATGAGGTCGATGTAACCCTGGCGATCATCGGCGTATTCAGGTGGCAGGGCGTGTGCGGCAAGCAGGGTGGTGCGCACCTGAAGGGGCAGGTCGGCCTTCAAGCGTCGCGCCACACGCAGCATCTTCAGTTCGCTTTCAGCGGTGAGGCCGTAGCCGCTCTTGATCTCCACGGCAACGGTGCCCCGGCGCATCATCTCCTCCAAGCGGGCACGGGCGCTCACATAGAGTTCGTCCTCGCTCATGCCGCGCAGTTTGCGGGCACTGTTGAGGATGCCACCTCCTCGCGCTGCGATCTCCTGGTAGCCAAGGCCGTTGATCCTGTCCACGAATTCATCCTCACGCGGCGCGGCGAACACCGTGTGGGTATGGGGGTCGCACCATCCGGGCAGCACGTATCCACCCCCGGCATCGATGCGTGAGTGTGCGGGCAATGCCTCCGCAGTTGGCAGGGCATCCATCGGGCCGAAGTCAGCGATGCGCCCTTCCTCGGCCAGCAGCCAGGCGTTCTCAAGCAAAGGCAGCCGGTGCATGCTGCGCCCCGGGACCCGGTCGGTGCCTGCCGGATGGACCCCCACCAGCGCCTTGGCGTTCACGATCAGCAGAGCGGGCATGGACGCAAAGAAAACGTTCCCTGCGACGTGGCCTTCACAACGCCCCTCTATCTTCGCAACAATGCCGGGCAATACCTTCGGACAACAGTTCCGACTCACCACCTTCGGCGAGAGCCATGGTGCGGCCCTCGGTGGTGTCGTTGATGGCTGTCCGGCAGGCCTTATGCTGGACCTTGCCGCCGTGCAGCATGAGCTGGACCGACGTCGGCCTGGAAGCACTTCATTGGGGACAGCGCGCAACGAAGGCGATCGGGTGGAGTTCCTCAGTGGCGTGATCGATCCCGTGCTTGTGAACAGTGCGTCGGGACCGTCCCGGGATGGCATCGTTGTTACGTTGGGGACGCCCATCGGCTTCATCATCCGAAACCAGGACGCACGCAGCGCAGAGTATGATGCGTTGAAGGACATCTATCGTCCTGGTCACGCGGACCTTGCATGGGACCTCAAGTTCGGCCTGCGCGATCATCGTGGTGGTGGGCGCAGTAGTGCGCGTGAGACCGCCTGCCGCGTGGTGGGGGGGGCCATCGCCCGCCAGCTACTGGCGCTGCAAGGCACCGTGGTGCAGGCCTATACAAGCCAGGTGGGGCAGCAGCTGCTTGCGATCCCGGCTTCGCAGTTATGTTTCGAGGGCCTTTGGAGCGATCCGGTGCGCTGCCCTGATGCCGCAACAAGCGCCCGAATGGCCACGCTCATCGAACAGGTGCGCAGCGAAGGGGACTCGGTGGGAGGCGTGGTGAGCTGCCTGGTGCAGAACGTACCCTCCGGTTTAGGTGAACCTGTGTTCAGCAAGCTGGATGCCGACCTCGCCGCTGCCATGCTCGGCATCAACGCGGCCAAGGGCTTCCAGATCGGGAGTGGTTTCGGCGCTGCTGCCATGCGCGGTTCTGAACACAATGGTTCCATCATACGGGTGACCGCTCCGGGTGGCGGACCTGACGCCCCCCCCGGTCCACCTGCCGTACGCAGCAGCAACACCAACAGCGGTGGCACGCTCGGTGGCATCAGTTCCGGCGATCCCATCCATTTCTCCGTTGCCTTCAAGCCTCCTGCAACGATAGCCATCCCACAGCGCACCGTTGACGTGGGAATGCGGGAGGTTACCCTGCAGGCGGGGGGTCGTCATGACCCATGCGTCGTTCCGCGTGCGGTGCCGATCGTGGAGGCCATGACCTGCCTCGTGCTCGCCGATCATCTAATGCGCCAACGTACCGCGCGCCTGTGAGCAACTGCAGCGCCCCCGCGCATCCTTGCCCCCCGGCATCCTCATCGGCCTTGCGCTCGGTATTGGTTGGCCATTGCTTTCCAGCGTCCCCGGCTGGAGCAGGTACACCATGGGTCGGGTGGCGCCTTTCGGTGACATCTTCATCAACCTGCTCAAGCTCATCGCGGCGCCCTCGGTGCTCTTCAGCATCATCGGCGGGGTGGCCTGCCTGAGCGACCTCTCCAGGCTTGGATCCGGCCTGGGTGGCGAACATCCTGCCCGTGGACCGCATCCCGGACATGTACCGCACCGTGGTCAACGTTACAGGTGACATCGGGTGCTGCAATATCATCGCACATGAACAGGGTGAAGAGCTGTTCACCAAGCCTCTGTGAACGATCCATTGGGGAACAGCATGTGGGAACCCCACGCTCCGGAACGATCTTTGTACTGCTGATCTCCGCCGGACCCCAACGGGACCGGTATCGAGGCTCAGGCACCAACCCAGATACCTCACGCCATGGCCAAATGGACCAAGCGCATCCTGCTCGTGACCGCCATCCTGGTGGCGTTCATCCTCGTCGCGGCCGTGCTCATCCCCGTTCTGTTCAAGGACAGGATCGAGGCGGCGGTGAAGGTCGAGGTGAACAACAACATCAACGCGGTGGTCAACTGGGGTGAATGGGACGTCACCATCCTCAGGAGCTTCCCGGACCTTACGGTGGAGGTGGCGGATGTGGTGGTGGCCAATGTGGCGCCCTTCGAGGGCATTGACCTTGCGCGCATCGGGACCTTCACTGCCACGGTGGATGTGAAGAGCCTCTTCCGCGACCGGATCGACATCAAGCGCATCGCCCTGGTGCGGCCGCACATCCATGTGAAGGTGCTCGCGGATGGCCGCGCCAACTGGGATATTGCCAAGTCAGACACCGTGGCAGGCGCAGCACCCACCGATACGGTCGCCTCAGCCTTCAACATCGGTCTGCGGGATTATTCCATTGAGGATGGAACGCTCATCTACGACGATGCCTCGCTCACCTACTACATGGACCTGAGAGGCCTTGACCACACCGGCAGTGGCGATCTTACCCAGGACCTTTTCACGCTGCGCACCATAACGCATGCGGATACGGCCAATGTGGTCTTCGATGGCATCCGCTACCTGAAGAACGTGAAGGCCGATATCACCGCCGACCTGGATATGGACATGCCCAACATGAGGTTCACGTTCAGGGACAACGAGGCCACCATCAACCAGTTGGTGGTAGGCCTGGACGGCTGGTTGGCCATGCCCGGCGACGACATGGACATGGACCTCACGTGGAGCGCCAAGAGGACCGACTTCGCCACCCTGCTTTCCTTGGTGCCGGCTGAATTCGCCGCTGACCTGAGCGGCGTACAGATGAGCGGGAAGGCCGCCTTCAGCGGGCATGTGAAGGGCGTGATGAGCGATTCCACAATGCCGGGCTTTGGCGTGCTGGTGGCAGTGGATAACGGGCGTTTCAAGTACCCGGACCTGCCGGCCGCGGTGGAGAACATCTTCGTCGACCTGAAGGTCCTCAGCCCCGGGGGCGCTGATCTGGACAACATGGTTGTGGACCTGAAGCGCTTCGCGATGACCATGGCAGGAAATCCTGTGGAGGCCCGCATGCACCTCACCCAGGCGATGAGCGACCCTGCGGTGGATGCCGAACTCAAGGCCGACCTGGACCTTGCCAGTGTGAAAAAGGTGGTTCCCATGAAGGAGGAACTGAAGGGCCACTTCACCGCCGATGTTCGCATGAAAGGCCGCATGAGCGATGTGGATGCAGGGCTGTATGATCGGTTCCAAGCGGATGGCACCATGACGTTGCGCGACATGATCTATCGCAGCGACAGCCTGCCCCCGGTTGGTATCAGCACGCTCCGGTTCGCGTTCTCCCCCCGCTTCCTGGAGCTCGCCGGGTTCGAAGGGTCGGTGGGTGCCAGCCAGCTGAAAGCGCAGGGGCGAATGGACAACTACCTTCAGTGGTGGTTGAAGGACAGCACGCTCGTGGGTTCCTTCGACCTTGCGGCTGATCGCTTCGATCTCAACGAGCTCATGGGGCCTGCCGATACCACTGGGACCACGACAGCACCGGCCGACACCACACCGATGAGCGTTATCGAGGTGCCGGGCAACATCGACTTCCGCATGGGCATGAGCGTTGGTGAAGTCATTTACGACAAGCTGCAGCTCACCAACGTGAAAGGAGCGCTCCACGTGCATGATCGTCAGGTCGACCTGAAGGATGTCTTCTTCAACCTTTTCCAGGGAAGTGTGACCATGGCCGGTGCATACGATGGCAGGGATGCCCGGCGTCCCCGCATCGATATGACCTACGATGTGCGTGACATCGATATCGAGGCGAGCGTTGCCTCCATGGACCTGGTCGGGAAAATGGCCCCGATCGCCCGGTCATGCAAGGGACGGTTCAGCACGGACCTTGTGATGCAGGCTGTATTGGATGAACGCATGGAGCCCGACATGGCGACCTTGCAGGGCCGCGGTACATTGCGCACCAAGAGCGTTCGGGTGGATGGTTTTCAACCCTTGGTGGATGTGGCCAACGCGTTGAAGCTGAAAGGCATCGCGAACACCACCCTGCAGGACATCGACTTCACCTACCGCATCGTGGACGGCCGTATGATCACCGATCCCTTCCCGGTGAAGATCGACCGCGTGAAGGCGATTGTGGGGGGGAGCACCGCCTTTGCGGACCATGCCATCGATTACGACATGAAAGCGAAGGTGCCGAGCGACATGTTCGGTCAGGGAGCGGCACAGACCGTGGCCGGCCTGCTGGGGAAGGCCAATGCGGCCATGGGAACCAACTTCGCTGTGCCGGCTGAGCTGGACGTTCAGGTGAAGATCACGGGAACGATGGAGAAGCCCATTGTGAAACCCGTCTTCGCCGGAGGCCAGACCAGCGTGAAGGAGGCCGCCACCGAGGTGATCAAGCAGGAGTTGAACCAACAGATCGGCAAGGTCAAGGAGGAGGCCATCGCCAGGGCACGGGAGGAAGCTGCACGCCTGGTCTCAGAGGCCCAGCAGCAGGCTGACAGGGTGAAGGCCGATGCCCGCAGGGAGGCCGCCGCTGCCAAGGCGCAGGCCTATGCTCTGGCCGATGAGGAGCTCGCCAAGATCACCAACCCCCTTGCGAGGATGGCGGCCAAGGCCGTCGCCGACAAGGCCAAAAAGGAGGCTGACAGGAAGGAACAACAATTCGTGGCAGAGGCTGATAAGCGTGCCGATGGCCTGGTGGACAGCGCGCGAAAAAAGGGCGACGAACTGATCGCCAAGGCCGAAGCCACCAATACCACCGTGAAGTGAGGCGTGCCATCGTTGGGGAATTGTGGAAGGCTGGCGTGCTCAGCGCGTTGGTCCTGTTGTGTGCAATGCCGGTCCACGCACAGGATGAAGATGCCTGCGCGCCACCCACCGACAAGAAGATCGTGAAGCTGCTGGAGGAGGCCGCCAAGGCGCGTGAGCCCATGGAGCGGCACCGAAGCCTCAAGGCCACGTTGGAGGTTGATCCCGAGTGCATCGAGTGCCACTTCCGCCTTGGACTGTCGGCCTACCGGATCGCGAGGGAGGGAGGGAGCGGCTACAAGGCGGCCATCGGTTACCTGGAGAAGGTGCGGCAGGCCTGCCCCACCTACCACAGCGATGTGGCCTACACGTTGGGGGTCATGCACTATGCCGAGGACCGTTTCCAGGAGGCCGCCATTGCGTTCGATGCGTTCCGCCGCTTTCCCACTGACGATGTCACACGATCATCCAAGGACTATGACAAGCAGTACAAGGATGTCGAGGAGATCATGCCTGAACTCCAGTTCTACCTCGATTTCTACCGTAACACGGCGCCACTTGCCCCAACCGTGCTGGCCAATGTGAGTACCCCGGCGGACGAATACCTGCCGATGTTCTCACCGGACAATGAGCTGCTCTTCTTCACCCGGAAACAGACCGTCAAGGCCAAGGGCGATATCGTGGGACGTGAGGTTGAGGAACTCACCGAAGCCCGGCGCAAAAGCCAGCAGGAACCGTTCACTCCGGGGCGCGCGTTGCCCGATCCCTTCAACCAGGGGGACAGCTACGGCGGTGTCACGGTCAGCGTGAACAACAAGGAGATGTTCGTTACGGTCTGCGGCCCTGCTGACGGTCGTGGCTACCGCAACTGCGATATCCTCCGCACCCACTACGACAGCAAGTTCAACCTTGATGTTGGCGGACAGGAGTGGGAGTGGAGCGGCTTGGATGACCTTGGGCCGGGAGTCAACGGCCCGGATTCATGGGAGAGCCAACCGTCGCTGAGCGGCGATGGCCGCACGCTCTACTATGCCCGGCAGGCGGAGAACACCGATGGCATGGACATCTTCTTCAGCAACCGCGATGAAAAGGGCGCCTGGTCCCCCGGCCGACCGGTGCAGGGCATCAACACAGCGGGTGATGAGAAGGCGCCCTTCATGCACAGTGATAGCCGTACGCTCTATTTCGCAGCGCGGCCCAATGCGGAGGGGAAGGGGCATCGGGGCATCGGTGGTTACGACATTTTCTTCAGCCGAATGGGCGACGATGGCAAGTGGAGTAAGCCGCAGAACATTGGCGCACCGATCAATACGGGGGAGGATGAGCACGGGCTCATCGTGAGCGCGGATGGTCGCACGGCCTACTTCGCAAGCGGACGTTTCAGAGGGATGGGTGGCCTCGACATCTATGGCTTCGACCTGCCCAAGGAGGCGCGGCCCGAGGATGTGCTCATCGTGAAAGGCGAAGTGCGCGACGAGAAAGGCGAAGTGGTGAAGAATGCCCGCGTGGAGATCAAATACATGGACACGCGCAAGGTGGATGTGATCGAGGTGGATGGTGACGATGGCAGGTACGCCACGGTCCTTCGCCTGAAGCCGGGGAGCGATGTGATCATGACGGTGAAGAAGGAGGACCATGTCTTCGAGTCACGCAGTTTCAGTGTGGACGACACTGCCCGCGCCGGTGTGGCACGGGTTGATATGAGCGTGCAGCGCATCGAGGTCGGAAGGAGTTATCGGGTGAGCGACATCCGCTACGCGACCAATTCGGCGACCATCACCAGGAGCAGCGAGTATATCCTGGATGAGTTGATCGTATTCCTGCAGGAGAACCCCACCGTGAGGATCCGCATCGAAGGGCATACGGACAATGTGGGCGGCATGGAGCAGAACATGGCACTCAGCGCCGACCGTGCCTTCACGGTGATGGAGTACCTTCGTGCGAAGGGCATCGCCGCTGCACGCCTATCCTTCCAAGGTCTTGGGCCCACCGCACCGGTGGCATCCAACGATACGCCGGAGGGACGTGCGCAGAACCGGCGCACCGCCTTTGTCATCACTGCACGTTGACCGCAATGCTCCTGACCGCAACCGTGAAACCGTCCATCCCGGCCCGATGACGCGCCTTGGCTTGTTGCAGTGGTGCCTTTTTGTGGGCATGTGGATGCTCCTTGGCACGACCGCTGTGCAGGGTCAATATTCCCATGGAGGGCAGCCACTGGATTGGGGTGACGGGTCGCCGTTGCGCGTCGGCATCCCGGTATTGTCCATCCCGGCGGACGGTCCTGATGAGCAGGGCGCCGGTTCCGGAGATCTCCGTTATGGTGTTCAGCGCTTCCATGCCGCCGACCTGGTGCATGCTGCCAACTGGGTAATGCTTCCGGATGGCCGCCGCATGGGCCAGGTGATGATCGAAAGCGCCGGTGCCGTGATGCTTAGCCTGCAATTCGATGTGTGGGACCTGCCGGACGGTGCCGAAGTGTTCCTGTACAATGCGGACCGCAGTTTCTACATCGGTGCGTTCCGGGCTTCGAACAGGCTGCCTGACGGGGGAATGGCCACGCAGGTGGTGCCAGGTGATCGGGTGGTGGTGGAGTATATCGTGCCGGGCCTCGATCCGGGTCGCCTGCAACTTGCCAGCGTCACCCATGGCCTGGTCGATGTCTTCCGCTTCGGGGAGGCCGGTCACCTGCGCGACATCGATCCCGGCTACCAGAGCGCTCCCTGCCACAACAATGTGGTATGCCCCTCTGCGGCAGCGTGGCAGGACCAGAAGCGTGCCGTGGCCCTCTTCCTGCGACCGGATGGCAATGGATGCACCGGCACCCTGCTGAACAATACCGCCACACCGGGAAGGCCGTTCTTCCATGTGGCCAACCACTGCTACCAGCCGAACGAATCCCAGTGGGTGTTCTATTTCAACTATGAATCCCCCGCCTGCGTTGGTAATGCAGGTCCCACCACACAAACGCTGACAGGTGCGGTCAGGCGTGCGGCCTTCTATTACGACGACCTCTGCCTGGTGGAATTGTTCGACACGCCACCACCGGCATACAACGTGTATTACGCTGGATGGGACCGCACTGGTAACACCCCCCAGAACCAGACGGTGATACACCACCCCTTGTTCGACGTGAAGAAGATCACCTTCGACAACAACCCCGCCACCTCCTATGCTGATGCAGAAGGGATCCAGATGTGGCGTAATTTCTGGGACAGCGGCATTGTGGAGCCCGTTTCCAGCGGATCGCCGTTGTTCGATCAGAACAAGCGCATGATCGGGCACATGACAGAGGGAGCCCAGACCTGTGCCAATGCGGCTTCAGTATCCACCGGATGTGCCAAGTTCAGCGCGAGCTGGGATGGCACGGCCCCCTCGGCCCGGCTGCGTGATTGGCTCGATCCCGCCAACACGACCACCGTGCTCGATGGCTACGACCCCAACGCAGCGCCGCAGGTATTGCTCTCCGTGCGTGCGTTCCTCGAAGGACCGTACAACAGCGCCACCACGCGAATGAATACGGGGTTGCGTGATCTGGGGCTGGTGCCTACGGTGGAACCTTACACAGGCCTGGGGTACGCCCATGTCGGCGGCGGCGGCGAGACCACTACGGCGGCGGTGCTGGCCGTTACGGGATCGAACGCGATCGTTGACTGGGTGGTGCTGGAGTTGCGCAGCAACGACGATCCTGCCACCATCATCACCACGCGCAGCGCCCTGCTGCAAAGCGATGGCGACATCGTTTCAACCGATGGTGCGTCCCCGGTGTCCCTCAGCGTTGCTGCAGGTGCTTATCGAGTGGCAGTGAGGCACCGCAACCACCTGGGCGTGATGACCGCCGCTGCCGTCGCGCTGGGGGCCGGTACTGTAGCGGTTGACCTGAGCAATGGAACCACCGCTCTTGCAGGCGGGACCGAAGCCACCCGGCTGGTGGGGACACGTCGCGTCCTGTTCGCAGGTGATGCGCTTGCGGATGGTGTGCTGCGATATACGGGCGCCGGTAACGACCGCGATCGCCTGTTGACGCGGATCGGTGGACTGGTGCCCACCGCGACCAGTTCCGGATACCATGCAGAGGACATCAACATGGACGGGGTGGTACGCTACATGGGTACATCCAACGACCGCGATATCATCCTCCTGAACATCGGTGGCACCGTTCCCACCGCCACGCGTTCAGACCACCTTCCGTAACGCGCGTTGAAATAGATTGCGATGTCACCCGAAGAAGGGCGGCGACCACGGCATCGCGGGTGGCAGCCTGCGGAACGGGGCCTTCATGGCTGGATACCGCCCCCGGAGCCCTTCAACAACCGGTTCCGCATCATGCGCAGGTTGAGCATCTCCACGGCCACGGAGAAGCCCATGGCGAAGTAGATGTAGTTCTTGTTGATGTGCTCCCCCATCCCTTCGGTGATAAGGGCCATCCCGATCATCACAAGGAAGGCAAGAGCGAGCATCTTCACGGTGGCGTGCTTCTCCACGAAGGCGCTGATCGCTCCGGCGGCCAGCATCATCACGGCCACTGCGATCATGACCGCCGCCACCATGATGATGATCTCGTTGCTCATGCCCACCGCCGTGATCACGCTGTCAAGACTGAACACAAGATCGATGAGGATGATCTGCGCAATGACGCCCGCCAGGGTACGCACCTTTTCCTTGCCTCCGTTGTCGCCATGGTCATGGCCCATCACCTTGGCGCGGATCTCCACAGTGGCCTTGTAGAGCAGGAAGAGCCCGCCGATCAACAGCACCATGTCACGGCCGCTGAAGGGATGGTCAAGGAGTGTGATGAAAGGCCTGTCCAGGCTCATCACCCAGCTCAGCGAGAGCAGGAGCAGTACCCGTGTGATCATGGCCAGCGCCAATCCCAGTTGGCGTGCCTTGCGTCGGTCCAACGCTGAAGGAAGGCTGTTACTGATGATGGAGATGAAGACGATGTTGTCGATCCCCAGCACGATCTCCAATGCGGTTAGGGTGAGCAGGGCGATGATACCGTGCGAAGTGAGGAGTACCGAGGGGTCGAGGGAGGCAAGTTCCAGCATGGTCGTTCGACGTTTCAGATGGTAAGCAAGGCTTGTCCAAGATCGGCGATCAGGTCGGATGGGTGTTCCACGCCAACGCTCAGGCGCACAAGGCTGTCACTGATGCCCAGCTTTCGTCGCTCTTCGGGATCCACCCCGGCGTGCGTCATGCTTGCGGGATGCTCTGCGAGCGATTCAGTGCTGCCAAGGCTCACCGCGAGTTTAACGAGCCTCAAGTGGTTCAGGAACCGGAACGCCTCAGCCTCCCCCCCCTGGACGGTGAAGGACAGCATGGCACCTGCGGCAAGGCATTGCTCGTCATGGATCGCCTGCTCGCGCGGATCGTCCAACCGGCCCAGGTAGAACACCCGGTCCACCTTGGGATGGTTGTCGAGGTAGGCCGCCACCTGCTCGGCGTTGCGGGCCTGGATGTCCATGCGCGCCTTCAGTGTCTCCAGGCTGCGGAGCAGCAGCCAGCCGGTCCACGGGCCTGCCATGCATCCCAGGAACGTACGCATGCCCTTGACGCGTGCGATCAGCTCATGTGGACCAAGGCATGCTCCTGCGATCACGTCGCTATGGCCACCGATGTACTTCGTGGCACTGTACAGGACCAGGTCGGCACCCAGTTTCAGCGGATGTTGCCACAGCGGACCCATGTAGGTGTTGTCCACGGCCACCAATACGCGCCTCCCTTCGGTGTCCAGGCTTCGCGCCAGTTCCACACAGCGCTTGATGCTGATCAGGGTGTTGGTGGGGTTGCCGGGCGTCTCCACGTAGATCATGCGGATACGGTCGGCCTTGCCAGTGGCGGCCACCAGCTCTGGCAGCTTGTCCTGCTCCCACGGATAGAAACCCACCACCTCGATGCCGAAGCGGGTCAGGGTCTGCTTGATGAAGTGGTCCGTGCCACCGTAAAGCGGGTTGCTGAACAGCAGCACATCCCCCGGTGACAGGAACTCCAGAAGCGCGGTGCTGATGGCGCTCATACCGCTCTCGAACACGGCGCATTCCTCCGCCTCGTCCCACAGGCACAGCCGCTCCTCCAGGATCTGCAGGTCTGGATTGTTCAGGCGGCTGTAGATGAGCCCGAGCTCTTCCTTTTCGCGCTTCTCGCGCAATCCATAAGCCACCTCGAAGAAGGCCTTCCCCTCTTCCGCACTCTTGAAGACGAAGGTGCTTGTCTGGAAGATGGGGCACTTCACCGCGCCTTCGGATAGTTCCGGCTTGTAGCCGTGGCTCATCATCAGGCTTTCGGGGTGCAGCTTGCGTTCGCTCATGCTCGATCAGGCTCCTGTACAACACCGCAAAGCTACCGGAACGGATACACCCTTCAGCGGACGCGTGTCACGATGATGGCCTCGTTGCGGTTCACCGGATTCAGCCAATGGATGGTGCGGTCCAGCAGTCCGGGTCGCGCCACGCCGATGACCTCCAGCGGCCCCGCGGCCTTGATCATCCGGTGCATGCGTGCGGGGAGGTCCTTGTCACTGTGGAACAGGATGTAGTTCGGGCGCAGATGCTCCGGGTATCGCGCCAGTTCCGCCTCCAGGTCGGCGGAAGGGTCCGTCCAGGGGAGTACCGTTGCCGTCCAATGTCCTGAATAGAACAAGGGCGGCATGGGGGCTTCCCCTTCGGCACTATCCTCGATCACCATGCCGCCCACCTCCAGGCCCTGCAGCATCACCTGGGCCGCCACGCGGCTGCGCTTGCTGAAGCTGAAGCAGAGCAGCACCAGCAGCACGATGTTCAGACCCCATGTCCAGCGAAGCACCCAGCGCCAGAGGCCCATGCGTTGGCCCCACCACGGAGCCATCCTCCGCCATTGCTCCCATGCCACGTAACCGAGGATGAAGTACAACGGCACGATGGGAAGCAGGAAACGCTCCTGCTTGTTGGGGAAGTAAGAGTGGATGGCGATGAAAAGCAGGGTCGGGAGCCAGAGCAGGAAGGGAGTGCTGCGCCGCAGGAAACCGAAGCCGATACCCAGGCTGAAGGGGGGGATGAACATTCCCGCCAATAGCAGCAGGTAGTTGTACCAGGGGAGCACTCCGTAGGTGGTGGTGTTGTTCAGGTTGTAGCGTACGTACTCACCCAGCTCGGCGAATGGGCGGCCCCAGAGGAACAGGTCGATGCCGCCCTGAAGCACCAGGAGCGGTGCCAGCACGCCGGTGCCGTAGAGCATCGTGCCACGCAGTTCCCTGCGCAGGAGCAACGCCAGGCCCGGTCCCACGGCGAAGAAGATGGTCTGGAACCGGATATTCATGGCCAGGCCGATCCACACACCCGCTATCAGCAGGTCGCGTGGCGTGGGGTGACCCACGGTCCCGAGCAGGCGCAGTGCACCGAGCATCAGGAAGGGGATGCAGGCCACCTCCACCAGGTTGCGCACGGCCAGGAAGGGCATGAAGAACAGCAGCGCCAGGAAGAGCCCGGTGTGCCAGGCGATGGTCGGGTCGCTCAAACGAAGCGCTATGCGGTAGCCTGCACGCACCACCACAAGGCTCCAGCAGGCGTGAAGGAGGCGTGCCACCACCATCTGCAGCCCGGGGTCCAACAGACCGGCCATCTGCAACAGGTAGAACAGCAGGTAGTGCAGGCCAACGTAGACGAAGCTGTGTCCGCTGGGGTGAGGGGCTTCGCCTTGGTTCCAAGGGAGCCAGTTGTTGTAATCCTGGCCGTCCACCCAGCTGCCGGCGGCCTCGATGATGAGGAAGTGATCGTCGTGGGCGAAGTAGCCCCCGCTGAACAGGGCCGCCAATAGTCGGGGCAGGAGGGCAATGAGCGTGAGTGCCCAGAGCGGTCTGGCCGTGATGAGCTGTGTCCAGCGCTGCCACATGGCGGCGAAGCTAATTCCCTGTTCGTACCCGTTCACGGATGCCGGGGTCTGCACCTCCTCAACGAATGCGGCAAGGACAGTACCACCAGCCCATCATCGCCGCCACGCGGTCCGGTCGGGTACGGATGCGCTATCGGACGTATCACCGAATTATCAGTGGCTTCAACCACGGGCGCTCCCGCTGCATTTACTTTGACGCACACTCCAGCCCCCATGAACATCGTCGTCCTTTCCAGGGACACCAAGTTGTACTCCACCCGACGCCTGGTGGAAGCGATCGAAGCGCGTGGACACACGGCCCGCGTTGTCAACCACGTGAAGTGTGATATCCTCATTGAGCGCAAGAACCCGCAGGTCATCTATGGCGGACAACCCTTGGTCGATGTCGATGCCATCATCCCCCGCATCGGCGCGAGCGTTACGTTCTATGGAACAGCGGTGGTCCGCCAGTTCGAGATGATGAAGGTGTTCACCACCACGGAAAGCCAGGCGTTGGTGCGCAGCCGGGACAAGCTCCGCAGCATGCAGATCCTCACACGGAGCGGCGTGGGCATTCCCAAGACCGTGTTCACCAACTACAGCAAGGATGTGGGGTCCATTGTGGACAGCGTGGGCGGTGCCCCCTGTATCATCAAGTTGCTGGAGGGGACTCAGGGCCTTGGTGTGGTGCTGGCCGATACGAAGAAGGCCGCCGTGGCCGTATGCGAAGCCTTTAACAGCCTCAAGGCGCGCGTCATCGTGCAGGAATTCATCAAGGAGAGCCGGGGTATCGATATACGCGCCTTTGTGGTGGATGGCCGTGTGGTGGGGGCCATGAAGCGCACCGGCAGGGAAGGGGAGTTCCGCAGCAACCTGCACCGTGGTGGGACTGCGCAGCTGATCGAGCTCAGCCACGAAGAGGAGGTCACAGCCATCAAGGCGGCCAAGGCTTTGGGGCTCCATGTGGCCGGTGTGGACATGCTCCAGAGCGATCGTGGACCGTTGGTCATCGAGGTGAATTCCAGTCCCGGTCTCGAAGGGATCGAAGGAGCCACCGGCAAGGATATAGCAGGGGAGATCATCAAGTTCATAGAACGGAACGTGTAGTCGGGCAGGCCCGATGCATCACCACCATCGGGTGCGTTCCTTACCCCTTCAACCCACGCAGGAAATCCAGGCAGAGGGTATTGAAGCGGTCCGCCTGTTCGATGGAGACCACATGGCCGCAGCGCGGCAGGACGTGGAGTTGAACGGCTGGTGCGTGCAGGCGTGCGTAGCGTTCGGCCTGGCCAAGGAACAGGTGGTCCTGCGCGCCCATCACCACGAGATGCGGAACGTGTGACGTTCGTTCGAAGAGGTGCTGAAGGGTGCTGTTCAGGCCCCTGTACATCGCTGTCCATTTGCGGAACTCTTCGGTGCTCAACGCGCGGCTTTCGCGAATGAACACACGTCGTGAGGCTACGTGGTTGCGGCGGGGCATCATGATCATCGCGCTCAACCGGTAAAAGGCTGGATAGCCGATCACCTTCGCCAGGAGCAGGCTCGCCCGCGCCAGGAGCTTCAGCCTCCGGCTGAGGCGGAGGATGGCACCACCGTTCACCACCGCGTCCACCTGTGCGGGACGTTGCTCACGCATGGTCAGCGCGATCACCGTACCCAGGGAGACCCCCACGAGGTGAACGGAGGCAAGCTTCAGGTGATCGATCACCTGCCAGATGCGATGTGCGATATGCTCGAAGGTGTAGGCGGGTTCGCAGTTCGGCCGTTCAGCCATTTTGCCGTGGCCCGGGAGGTCCACCAGCAGCAGGTTGAAGTGCTGGCCCAGCGGAGCGATCTGCCGCTTCCACGTAACGGTACTGCCGCCGGCACCGTGGATGAGCACCAGCCAAGCACCGCCGGGGTGGAGGTGATGCACCTCGTGATGGAGCAGATCGGGTTCGGGCATGCTCATTCAACCGCGATACCGGCGGAAGGTTCAATACACGTAGTAGTGCGTTTCATCCAAGCAGGTGTTTTCCGCTCACGTCCACCACGAAGCGTCCCCGCAGGAACTTACGCCCCAGCAGTACCTGGTACCGCATGTCGCTGCGATCGAACAAGGTGAATTGGGTCCGCACCCGATGCGCGCCCAGTCGCACACTGGTGCTGATCAGGTAGCGCAGGCTCTTTTCCCCATTGCTGCTCTTCACCGTTACCCGCTTGAAGGATTTGAAGACCTTGGTCTTGCGTTGCCCCCCCATCTGGAAGTCCACCACCAGTCGCCTCTCTTCCCCCAAGCGGCGGATGCGCAGTTTCTGATAATGCAGGGCACTGCGGTATGCACCGGTATCCAATTTGGCCTCCACGCGCACAACCCCCAGGCCCGGCAGCGCGATGTGCTCCAAGCGTCCGATGGTGGTGCGGGCGACCATGGCCGCAAGGTAGGATGCCGGTCGGTGCCAATGTTCCAACTTCCACTCCCATATGGCGATCCGGCGGCCTGGGGCCCATTGCCGGTGCCACGTCGGTGCGTTCTCCCTCTCACCCTCTCCTTCCTACACTCCCTCGATCCCTCCCGCTCTCAACCATATTCCCGACCTTTACGCCTCATTCCACCGCCATGGACCGCACCCTGTCTCTCCTTTTTGCAACGATGCTCGCCGTCGGTTGCACTTTCAACGCGCCCGATAGCCAGGCCCAGACCGTCAGGTCCTACGGAGCGGCCATCACCACGGTCGATGCCATTGGTACCGCCGAACTGATGAGATCGCTCTCCATGGCCGACAGCGTGGCCGCTACGGTGAAGTGTGAGATCATCACCAGCTGCACCAAGAAGGGTTGCTGGATGACCGTGGAACTGCCCGATGGCGGGGACATGATGGTCCGGTTCCTGGACTATGGCTTCTTCGTGCCCACCCAGGGCCTCGAAGGCAAGCAGTGCGTGATGAAGGGCTGGGCCACCAAGGAGACCGTGGATGTCGCCACCCTGCGCCACTATGCCGAGGACGCCGGGAAGAGCAAGGAGGAGATCGCCAAGATCACCGAAGCAGAGACCAACCTGATGTTCCTTGCCGAGGGTGTGCAGATCACCTTCTGATGATCCGCCTCTTCAACAGGAAGCCCGGAGCCATGCTTCGGGCTTCCTGTTGTATCACGCTTCCACCAAGCCGCTGTGAAGAGAAGTCGGTGGGCAGCCCGATGGTGGCCCTTGCTGCATCTACTTTCGTCGCAGAACACAGTCCCATGAGCATCTATGCACTTGCCATTCACGGTGGAGCAGGCACCATCGCAGCCGAACGGATGACCGCCTCGCGGGAGAAGGCCTATCGCGAAGCGCTGGAACGGTCGCTCCGCAGTGGCCATGCCATCCTGCAGGACGGCGGGAGCGCGCTTGATGCCGTGCAGGCCGCTGTGCAGGTGCTCGAGGATACTCCCCTGTTCAATGCCGGACGGGGTGCGGTGTTCAATGCCGATGGCCAGCACGAGATGGATGCCAGCCTGATGAACGGCCGCGACCTACGCGCCGGTGCGGTGGCGGGCGTGCAGAACGTGAAGAACCCCGTGGTGCTCGCCCGGCGCGTGATGGAACATAGCGACCATGTGCTGATCAGTGGCAATGGCGCCTTTGAGTTCGCACACAAGCAGAAAGTGGTCCTGGAGGATGACCAGTACTTCTTCGACGAGTTCCGATACCAGCAATGGAAGGAAGCGGTCGGCAGCGGAGGGATGCGGCTCGATCATAGTGAGGGGGATCGCAAGTTCGGTACGGTGGGGGCGGTGGCCCTCGACCGGCATGGCGATCTCGCAGCTGCCACCAGTACCGGCGGCATGACCAACAAGCGCTGGCAGCGGATCGGCGACAGCCCCATCATCGGGGCAGGCACCTACGCCAACAACGAGAGTTGTGCCGTCAGCTGCACGGGTCACGGAGAGAGCTTCATCCGGGCTGTTGCAGCGCACGACGTGCATGCCTTGATGGCATATAAGGGCATGTCGCTCGCTGAGGCGGTGCGTGTGGTGGTGCACGAGAAACTGCCGCCGCTCGATGGCGACGGAGGCCTCATCGCGGTGGATCGCGCAGGCAACGTGGTGCTCGATTTCAACTGCAGCGGCATGTACCGCGGACATGCCGGCACCGATGGGGTGTTCCACACGGCGATCTTCCGGTAGGGGCCACTGAGCAGGACCTACGTGGTCCCCTTGCCCTTTTTCGGCCTGCTAAGCGGCATCCGGATGCGCTGTTCCTCCGGATAGGCGACCTCCTCGCCAAGGATGAAACCATAGGGTCTCAAAGAGGGTACGGAGTCACACACGATCTTCATCATGCCGGTGATGGGTATGGCGAGCACCATGCCGACCACACCCCACAACAGTCCGAAGCCGATCAGGGCGGCAACGCTCGCCAGCGGGTTCACGCTCACACTGCTCCCCACGATCCTTGGAGTGATCAGGTTGTTCTCCAGGAATTGCGTGATGAGGCACACGGCCAGCGCACCCACGGCATGCATCATCGAGTCCTTCGTCACCAGCGCGACAAGGATGGGCAACAGGCTGCCGATGAGCACACCCACGTACGGAACGACATTGAGGAAGCCGATGGTGAACCCCAATAGCACCGCGTACTTCAGGTCAAGGAGGAGGAACCCGATGCTGCTGAGCGTGCCAAGTATGAGGATGACGAGCAGCACACCGCGCAGGTACTTGCGGCTGAGCGAGGAGATGTTGCGAAGGATGTCGAGCACGTGCACCTCCTGCGTGGATCCCGATCGCTCGAAGAAAATGCGGAACTTGTCCTTGAGCACCAGCAGCAGGAACACGATGATGGGGATGGGTACAACGGCTGCAAGCACGGCACCTGTTCCGGAGAACACCTTCACCAGCAGGCTGCCTCCCATGCCGGCGAGGTCGGCGAGGCGCTCGTTGAACCACTGGAGCTGTTCGCGCTGGCTGATGTGCGCCTGTTCCTCGATCCACACCTGCAGCGCCTGGCCCTTGCTGGCGAATGCCTGCTGAAGGGCGGGGAGGTCCTCACCGAAACGGGCCAACTGCCAGCCCGCAAGGAAAAAGATGCCCAATACGAGCAGGAGCAGCACCACCGTGGCCATCAGGGCTCCCGCCCAGCGTGGAGCACCCCACGCTTCCACATGGCGCGCCAGGGGGAGCAACAGGAATGCCAGCAGCCCGGAGGCCACAAAGAGCAGGATCAGGTCGCGACCGAAATACAGCACCACGATGGATAGCACCAAGGCGGCAAGCAGGTACACGTAACGTTGCAGCGCGTGGTGGGGCATGGCAGGCGGTCAGGAGCGGGTCAATCCCGGCGCGCTTCCCGGTGCTGTTGCAACCGGTCCTTGATGCGCTGCCAAGAACGATCCAGCTCCGAAAGTACGTGCTGTCCCCGCTTGCCGCGGCGCAACCCGTTCCAAAGCGCGGGGAGCATCACGCTCAAACCCGCAATGACGGCCTTCGTCATGGGTGAGCCGGTCCGCGCGCCCAAGATCGCGCTGGCCAGCGTTCCCCCAAGACCGCGTCCCGGACCGAACGCGGAGACGATGTGGTCCAGCGGTCGGATGGAGTGCAACAGGTCCGCAAGTGCATCACCCATCACCCGGCGACGGAACGCTGGTTGACGTATCCGGCGCCATTGTTCTCCCAGGGCAATGCTGTGGCGATCGCGGTCAGCCCTTAAGCGACCGCGCTCGCGCTGCACGGCAGCAAGGTCATGGAAGGTGTTCAGGCTTGGCATGTGCTGCGTTGATCACGGCGAGGACGATCCGGTCCTTCAATACCCAGCGCCAGAGCAGGTAGAAGAGCGCGGTGGAAACGAAGAACGCCCCGCCCGCAGCGAGGAAGCCCAGCACCGCATCCTGCAACACCCTGCCCAGGTATAGCCCGAGCGCCACGGCGAGAAGACCGATGCCGATGGCCACCAGCAGCATGGCTGCGATGTACCACACCGCCTTCGCGGCCAAGCGCCCGCCACGCTCGCTGAGGTCCAACTTGACCAAGGCCTGCTGTGCGGAGAGATAGCCTTGGGCATGGGACGCCAAAGCCTGGATCAGTTCATCCAGCGCCGGCGCCTCATGGCCACGCGCACTGTGCCCGTTGTGTTCGCTCATGCCAGGTGGGTCAGGCGCCATGCCGCACGTGGTCCGCCGCCTTGCGGCCGTGTTCAGCGAATTCGTCGGCGCTATCGTGAAGGTCCTTGCCAAGGCGGTCCTTCAGGTCGCGGCCTTCCTCCATCAGGAACCGGATGAAGTCGCTCACCTCCTCCTTCGTCATCGTGGCGGTATCCACCACCTTGCCCTTGGCCTTTGCCCATTCGGCCCGTGCCTCGTCAATGGCCGCCTCCATTTCATCCTTGGTATCACGTGCCTTGCCGGCCATTCGCTCGCGGGTCTCCTTGCCGGACCGTGGCGCGAACAGCACGCCGATGGCGGCACCGACGGCTGCACCCGCCAGGAAACCGAGGACGCCGTAATTGCGTTCGTTGCTCATCGCATTGGTTTTCCCGAAAGATACGACCACCTCAAGCGGGGGGGCGTGACGATCGTCAGGGTCCTCAACGCAACCACTTTCGTTCCATCACGAAGGTGCCGAAGGGCAGCACGCTCGCAGCACCCAGTCCGATGATGCGCTCCAGGTCCCACTTCAAGGTGGTGAACAATGGCACTGCCGTCACCCAGTAGGCGATGAACAACACCCCGTGTGCCCAGCCCACGTACTTCACGGCGAGCGGCAGGCCGGCCATGTATTTCAGGGGCATGGCGACGAACAGCAGGATAATGAAACTCCAGCCTTCGGCCATGGCGATGCGACGGAAACGTACGATGGTGGGGGAGGTGTTCATGGCACAAAGATCACCACGAGCGGTGCTCCGGAACATAGCTCGATGCGAGGCTCACCGCGCCGGTACCCGCACGGCCGAGAAGGCGCGCTGCCTGACACTGTAGCTATGACCCTTGCTGATGATGTGCACCTTCATGCCCTCGATGCTGAAGGGCTCGCCCTCCTCCACGTCGGCGTAGTCGCTGTAAGTGGTGTCATGCCCGTCGAAGATCATCACCTGTCCGCTGCCGATGGTCTCGAGCATGTCCGCTCCAGTGATCACCACACCGGTGTCCTCGCCCAGCCCGATACCGATCGCCGAGGGGTTGGCCGCCACCGCCTGGGTGAGCCGGCTGAAGCGCCCGCGCTCAACGAAATGGCTGTCGATGATCACGTCCTGGAT
>CAZLGY010000016.1:31011-33443 GCA_964559165.1 uncultured Chryseobacterium sp. | reverse complement strand
GCCGTGGACGAACTCATCGGATTGATCAAGGAGCACGGGATGTGGGTGGAAGCGGAAGGTTAAATTCCGGCCATGATCCGCGCCACCATCCTGATCGCCACGTTCGGACTACCTGTACTGCTTCAGGCCCAGCGCACGCGAGCCTTGGAGCAGTTGGCGTATACCATGGCCGGCTCCTACACCAGCGCCGAACAGGCAAAGGCGGACAGCAGCTACTTCGAGATCGAACTGGAGATGGTGCGCATCTGGCCCAAGCGCAGGGACGGAGCCTGGTTCTATGTGGAACAGGCCACGGCATCCAACAAGGAGAAGCCCTATCGCCAGCGCGTGTACCAGCTGCGCGAAGTGAACGACAGCACGTTCGTTAGCCGCATCTTCACGATCAAGGGCGGAGCCGCCTTCCACGGCGGATACAAGGATGCGATGAAGCTTGCCCCACTTTCACCAGACTCGTTGCAGGCGCTGGAAGGCTGCGACATCACCCTGGAGCGCCGTGGTATCGTCTACGTGGGCAGCACGGTGGAGGGTCGCTGCCCAAGCACCCGCGAAGGCGCCACGTTCACGACCAGTGAGGTAACGCTTCATGCAGACCGCATGATCAGTTGGGACCGTGGCTGGGACACCAAAGGCACCCAGGTCTGGGGTGCCACCAAGGGCGGCTATATCTTCCTCAAGCGGCAACGCTAAAGATCCCTGAAGCGCAATACCAGGACACCGCCGGTGGCAGATCGGGTGGCTTCGGTAAGGCAGTTGCGGAAGATGGCGCTGAAGGTCGCTTTCACGTCCACGTAATAGCCGAAGTTCCCCATCCCATCGTAACCGCTATTGACCTCCACAATGGTAAAGGCGCCACCAGCTTGGGGATCGCAAACACTGCTCCAGACCACACCGGCAGCATCGGTATACTCCAATTGCACCACCTGGTCACCCATGGACGCATCACCAAAGCTGCGGGGGCCGGTCGCAAGAACACTGTCCAGGAGGTCCGGTATCACCTGTGGGCCTTCGTAGACGAGGTTGCCCACGGTCATTCGGAAACGCTCCATGCCCAGCCCACCATCATAGAGGGACGCCCAGAAACGCTTGGTGGACAGGGCCGGGGGATCCACCATCGTTCCATCGGTCCCGTACAGGGTGAAGACACCCTCTTCAACTGACCCCCGGATGGACACCTCCTGACCACCCAGGAGCATGCGTACACCCGCGCCACCAGCAATGCTTAGGTCGAACTGTGAGGGTGCGGGAACAGGTGCGGGCACAGCGGGCTCCTCCTTCCTGCAGGCGGAAAGCAGCACCAGTATGAAAGCCCCGAACACCTGTAGCGACCGATGCATGATACACGGATAGGCGGCCGCAAGTTACCGCCACCTCGGCGATACCGCCATCACCCTGCATGCACGACCGGGTCGGTCACCTGGGTGGGGCGGTTCATTGGATGTGCCAGACAGCAGCGAAGAGGGCAACGAGGGCAACGAGTTGGAGCAGGGTGCGGTACTTCGTTTCCATGGTCCGGGTGATATGCGTGTTCGGATGATGCTTACGTGCGGATGGAAAGGATGTTACGATCATGCGACAGAACGGGGCCATGGACGATGAGGGCGGACGTTCTTCCACCGAGAACAAGGTGCCGGAACTGCACGCCCCCATGGACACTACCTTGCAGCATGGCCAGAACCATTCTTATCGCCGGTGCCACGGGTCTCATCGGTAGCACCGTGCTCCAACAGGCACTTTCCGACACCGGTTACGAACGGGTGATCGCGGTGGCACGCAGGCCCCTGCCCCACCATCCCAAACTGGAGCAATGGGTGCATGCGGACCTGCTGCAGGCATTGCGGCCACAGAGGGTGGATGCGGTGCTGTGCTGCCTGGGCACCACCATTGGCAAGGAGGGAGGCGACCGGGACCGGTTCATGCATGTGGACCACGAATTGGTGGTGGGCCTGGGTCGCTGGGCCAAGGCCAACGAGGTTCCCGTGATGAGCGTGGTGAGCGCCATCGGGGCGGATGCCGGTTCACGTGTGTTCTACAACCGGGTGAAGGGCTGCATGGAGCGTGACATGAAGGCATTGGGGCTACCCACGCTGCACCTGTTCCAGCCGTCCGTGCTAACAGGTCCCCGCAAGGAGTTCCGGATGGTTGAGCGCATCGGTATCGCCATGGCCAGGCTGCTCGCCCCGTTGATCCCCATGCGTTATCGCCCCATGCCCCATGATGTGCTCGCAGCCGCGCTGTTGCGCAGCGTTGAGCGCAGGACCGGCGGCACCTATCACTATGCGGCCATCAAGCGCCTCTGACCTTGCGTTCAGAAGAGCACCTCCTTGCGCACGCGCAACGCGGTCATTGCGGCGTCCAGGTCCAGTGCGAGCGGATCGCGCAGGCGGCGGAAGGAGGGCAGACGGTCCTGACCCAGGGGCTCAGCGCTCGGGAAC
>CAZLGY010000016.1:0-31001 GCA_964559165.1 uncultured Chryseobacterium sp. | reverse complement strand
CCTTCAGGTGGTCCACCTGTACACCGTTCTTCCAGAATCGGAAGCACACATGCGGTCCGGTGGCAAGCCCGGTGCTGCCCACCTCGCCGATCACCTCCCCTTGCGCCACACGCCGGCCCTGCTTCACAAGGATCTTCCGCATGTGCAGGTATTGTGTGCTGTAGGTGCCATTGTGGCGGATCTTCACGAAGTTGCCATTACCACCGGTTCGGCCGGCCTTCTCCACCACCCCGTCGCCGACGGCGAGGATCGGTGTGCCATAGGGGGCGGCATAGTCCGTACCCAGGTGGGCCTTCATCACCTTCTGCACCGGATGGAGGCGCCTTCCGCTGAAGCGTGAACTGATGCGGCTGAATTTGAGGGGCGCCTTCAGGAAGGCTTTGCGCAGGCTACGTCCATCGCTATCGAAGTACTGGGACCCTCCACCATCCTCGAACCGGAAGGCATCACGCCTCGAGGATCCGGAGACATAACGCGCGGCAAGGACCGTGGGTGCACCGTACGGTCCGCCATCCACCGTCCGTTCCTCGAAGACCACGGCGAAGGTGTCGTTCTTCTGGATGCGGTACATGTCCACCGTCCAGGCGAACACATCGGCGAGCCGCATGGCCAGGGCGGGATCGGCGCCGGCCCGTTGCAGGTCATTATAGAGCGCTCCGGTGACCACACAGGCCACCTCCCTCCGGATCGTTTGCACGGGCCGGGTACCCACGCGGACCGATGGCTGCTGTCCCACATCGAACACGAGGTATCGCACGGCATCCTCCTCGTAGATGAAATAGGCCGGTGTCCGGGCGCCATCATCCGCGAAGATGAAGGCGTACGGATGGTTGGCGCGGATACGGGTCACGTTGAAGTGGGGCCGGGCCGCCGCCACAAGTTGCTGGACCGTGCCGGGATCCACGCCATGTCCGGAAAGCAGGGCGCCGAACGTGTCACCGGCACGAACGGTACCTTTCTCCAGCACGAAACCCGACATGGGAATGCCGTACGCATCGGGCGGAAGCAGGGTGCTGTCCACCACCTGCCCACCATCGTCCTCCACGTACTCCTCACGCGGGCGAACATCCACCCCCACCAGCACGTAACCCATCGCAAGAACAGGAAGGGCAAGCGCTGTCCATTTCAACCACGGCTTCATGGGGGCAAGTAAGCACAGCGGCCCACATGCACGCAAGTGCCCTGGTGAAGGATCACCACGTTGAGCGGTGGATAACCCTGCTCAGAGCTTGGCAATGGGATGGACGAGGCCCTTGTAGCCGCTCAGTTCCATCTTGATGGAACCCACGAGCACCTTGGCCTGCGCGAGCACCGGCACACGGTTGCCATCATCGGTCACCCACACGTTCAGGTCGTCATCACCCTTGAAGATGCGTCCCTCCTGCACCACCGGCTGGAATTTCATGCACCGGTACCTGCCGTTCCGGAGCTTCACCGTTTCCTTGCCCATGTAACGCATGCGCAGCGGCCAGAGCTCGTTGTCCAGGAAGGTGTCGATCACGAACACGTCGCCCACCCTGGCATTGGCGAAATCAAGGGTGCGTGCGTAATAGAAGGCGCATAGCATGTCCTGCACATGGGCGGGCACCTTGTGCGTCCGTTCATCCTGGGTGGTCACCACCTGCCTGGTCTGGTGGTAGACGTAATCCTGTTGGAACTCATATCCACCTTCGCTCACACGGCGCTTGAACACCCATGGGAAAACACCCTGGGCATCGAAGAAGCTCTCGTACCGATCGTCCACCTTGTAAAAGGTGTTGAAGGCACCAAGGCTTCGTCCCGTACCCACGGCATACCACGCCTTGCGCCCGTTGATGTCCTTGGGGCTCTCCTTGAGCTCCACCACCGCTTCGCCGGCGTTGATCCAGCCGTAATGGACGATGTATGTCAACTTCTCCCCGGGGCGGAAGGCATTCTGGGGAAGTGTGCGCAGCGCGGTCGAGGAGCCATTGCCACTACCCGCAGGTCCGGCCGGTCGATCGCTCTGGGCGAAGGCCATCGTAAGCAGGCCCAGGGCGCCCAGGAGGAGGTTCGTTGTGCGTGCCATGTGCACCGTCCTGCAAGGCGCGTGCCGAACGGTGCCGATGATGCAGCCTGCTACACCACGATGTTCACGATACGCCTGGGTACCACGATCACTTTCTTGGGGGCAAGCCCTCCGAGTTTGGCCTGAACCTCGGGGTTGGCCAATACGGCGGCCTCCACCTCCTCCTTGCCCAGGGCGATGGGGAACTCCAACTGCAGGCGGGTCTTGCCGTTGAAGCTGATGGGATAGCTGAAGCTGTCCTCCACCAGATGTCCGGAATCCCACTGTGGCCAGGGCGCCTGGGTGATGCTTCCGGCATGCCCCAACCTCTCCCACAACTCCTCGGCGATGTGCGGGGCGAACGGTGCCAGCGCAACGACCATTGGTTCAAGCACCGCGCGCTTGCTGCACTTCAGAGCGCCCAGCTCGTTCACCGCGATCATGAACTGGGCAACACTGGTGTTGAAGCTCATGCGCTCGATGTCCTCGGTCACCTTCTTCAGGGTGGCGTGCAGGATCTTCAGTTCGGCCTTGGTGGGGGCCGCATCGGAAACGGTTGGTAGGTCGACCCCGTGGGTCGACGCTACGGGTGCATCCGATCCGCCTTGTGCGATGGCTGCACCCGCCTTCTCTCCATTTTCGCCACCCTTACCATTCTCCCCTCCTTGGTGGAACAGGTTCCAGAATTTACGAAGGAACCGGGACGTGCCCTCGATACCGTTGGTGTCCCAAGGCTTGCTCTGCTCGATGGGGCCCAGGAACATCTCGTACAGCCGCAAAGTGTCGGCACCGTACCTGGAGATGATGTCGTCGGGGTTCACCACGTTGAACTTCGACTTGGACATCTTCTCAACGACCGGGGTCAGTTCCACAACGGGAGCACCCAGGTGGAACTCCCGGAAGGTCGCCTCCTTGGAACGTGTGCGGGCAGCACCATCCTCCTCGATGAAATAGTTCCCATCTCGGAACACCGCATGGTCGATGAGGTAATTGCGTGTGAACGCATCCGGTGTGTCTGCCTGCTTGGGAAGCATGATGTAGCGCTCGGTTCCGGCCTCACGGTCCACGCGCACGTTCACCATCAAACTCACACCCTGTATCATGCCCTGGTTCACCAGCTTCTTCGCCGGCTCATCGAAGTCGATCCATCCGCGATCGAAGAGGAACTTGGTCCAGAAGCGGACGTACAGCAGGTGGCCGGTCGCATGTTCACTGCCGCCCACATAAAGGTCCACCTGTTTCCAGTGCTTGATGGCTTCCGGCGACGCAAATCGCTCCGCGTTGTGCGGGTCCATGTAGCGCAGGAAGTACCAGCTGCTGCCGGCCCAACCGGGCATCGTGGTCGTTTCCAGGGGGTGGCCTTGGTAGGCCCAGTTCCTGGCGCGCGCGAGCGGTGGTTCGCCTTCCGCCGTGGGCAGGAACTTGTCCACCTCGGGCAGCCTCAGCGGCAGCTCGCTCTCGGGTAGCGCGTAAGGCACACCGTCCCTGTAGTGGATCGGGATGGGTTCGCCCCAGTAGCGTTGGCGGCCGAAGGCGGCATCGCGCAGGCGGTAGTTGATCCGGCGCTCTCCGGCACCGATCCTCACCAGCTCATCAATGGCCCGGACGATGGCATCTTCCACGGGGAGGCCCTTCAGGAACCCCTCGCTGCAAATGATCGCGTCCCTGCGCTCATCGGCCTCCCTGCTGGTGTCGGCACCCTCGGTCACCGCGATGATCGGCAGCCCGAAATGCATGGCGAAGTTCCGGTCGCGCTGGTCGCCCCCGGGTACGGCCATCACCGCGCCGGTGCCATAGCCGCCCAGCACGTAATCGCCCACCCACACCGGCACATCCTCGCCGGTGAAGGGGTGGATGCAATAAGCACCCGTGTACACGCCGCTCACCTTCTTCACCTCGGCCATGCGGTCGCGCTCACTGCGGTTCTTGGCGGCGGCAACGTAGTCCATCACCTCCGCACGTCGATCGGCGGCGGTGATCACCTGCACCAGTTCATGCTCAGGGGCCAGCGTCAGGAAGGTCACCCCGAAGAGCGTATCGGGGCGTGTGGTGAATACTTCGATGCTGCCCGGGGCATCCTTCAGCTTGAAACGCACGAGCGCGCCTTCGCTGCGGCCGATCCAGTTGCGCTGCGCCTCCTTGATGCTATCGCTCCAATCGAGCGGGTCAAGCCCATCGAGCAACCGTTGTGCGTAGGCGGTGATGCGCATGCTCCATTGCGGCATGCGCTTGCGTTCAACCGGGTGGCCGCCGCGTTCACTGACTCCATCCTTCACCTCGTCATTGGCGAGCACCGTGCCCAGTGCGGGGCACCAGTTCACCCACGCCTCGCTCAGGTAGGCCAGGCGGAAATGCTGCAGGATGCGCTGCCGGGTGCGCTCATCGAAGGCATTCCACTCCGCCGCTGTGAAGGCGCAGAGCTCCTCCTCCACATCGCCGGTCAGGGCACAGGCATCGGCGCTGTGCCAGCCTTGGGCCTCGAAACGCTTCAGCAGCAGGTCGATCGGCCTGGCCTGCTGCGCTTCATGATCGTACCAACTGTCGAAGAGCTGGAGGAAGATCCACTGTGTCCATTTGTAATAGGAGGGATCACTGGTTCGCACCTCGCGGCTCCAATCGAAGCTGAACCCGATGTTATCCAACTGTTCCCTGTAACGAGCGATGTTGGCCTCGGTGGTCTTTGCGGGGTGCTGTCCGGTCTGGATGGCGTACTGCTCGGCCGGGAGTCCGAAACTGTCAAAGCCCATGGGGTGCAGCACACTGAAGCCGCAGTGGCGCTTGTACCGCGCAACGATGTCGCTGGCGATATAGCCCAGGGGGTGACCCACATGAAGCCCGGCGCCACTGGGATAGGGGAACATGTCGAGCACATAGTAGGTGGGACGCCCGGCATCGTTGCTGACACGATAGGTGCCGCGCCTGCGCCATTCATCCTGCCACTTCCGTTCGATGATCGTAGGATCGTACTGCATGGGTCCGATAGGTCGCGCAAATGTAGAGGGCGTGCCATGGCCTCCCCTACATTTGTCGCGCATGGGAGTAGACCGTCACTTCAAGGCCCGTACGCGCAGCTCCAATGTGAGCACGATCATCGGCATCGCACTGGTGCTGTTCATGCTTGGTGTCCTGGGCTTCCTGGTGTTGAACGCCCGGGCGCTGGAACGCTACTTCCGCGAGAATGTCCGGTTGGAAGTGTTCCTGAAGCGGGACGTGAAGGAAGTGGACCTGATGCAGTTCCGAAAGGAACTGGACAATGAGCCCTACACCAAGCAGACGCGCTACGTCACCGCCGAAGAGGCCGCGGAACAACTGAAGCAGGAGTTGGGCGAGGATTTCCTGGGTGTGCTGGGCGATAATCCACTGCTGCCCTCGGTGGAACTGAACCTGGACGCGCGCTATGCGGCCGGAGACAGCGTGAAGTGGATCGCCGCGCACCTGCGGCAGGACCGGCGCGTGGAGGAGGTCGCCTACAACGCTGCAGTGGTGGAGAACATCGACGTCAACATGCGCAAGCTCACCCTCATCGTACTGGGCTTTACCGGGCTGCTGCTGATCGTCGCGATCGCGTTGATCAACAATACCATCCGGCTTTCCATTTACAGCAGGCGGTTCCTGATCCGCACCATGCATTTGGTGGGGGCCACGCAGTGGTTCATCAAGCGCCCCTTCCTGGGTCAAAGCCTGTGGCAGGGGTCGCTCGGTGCCTTGCTGGCAGTGGGGCTGCTGGTGGGGCTGCTTCAATTGGTGCAACATTACCTGCCGGACCTGCTCGCATTCACCGATGCGCTCAGCCTGGCCATACTGTTCGCCGGGGTGCTCGGACTGGGCCTGCTGATCTCGCTGGTGTCCACCTGGTTCGCTGTGGGCCGCTACCTTCGCATGAATTCCGAGGACCTACATTGGAGCTGATGGCCAAACAGAACCACTTCAACGACCTGCCCTTCACCGCCACCAACTACAAACTGCTGCTCATCGGGTTGGCGGTGGTGGTGGTCGGATTCCTGCTGATGGCCGGGGGCGGCAATGGTGACCCGAACGCCTTCGACGCCGACGCCATCTTCAGCCCGCAACGCATCACACTGGCACCCATCGTCACACTGGTCGGATACCTCTTCGTGGTCTACGCCATCCTGAAGAAGGACAAGGGCAGCGAGGCAGGGCAATGACCATCGTTCAGGCCATCGTCCTCGCCATCATCGAGGGCCTCACCGAGTACCTGCCGGTCTCCAGTACGGGACATATGATCATCGGATCCACCATCATGGGGATCCAGCAGGACACGTTCGTGAAGCTCTTCACGGTGGCCATCCAACTGGGGGCGATCCTTGCCGTGCTGGCACTCTACTGGCGTCGGTTCCTGCGTTCCATCGACTTCTACACCACCCTCTTCGTGGCCTTCCTGCCCGCCGTTGCGGCGGGCTTGCTGTTCAAGGATATCGTGGACCTGCTGCTGGAGAACGTGCTGGTGGTGGGTGTGATGCTCTTCCTGGGGGGGCTCGTGTTCCTGCGCATCGACCAGTGGGCACCAGGCGGCAAGCTGGGAAGTGAAGAACCGCTGGGCTTCAAGCGCGCGGCCATCATCGGCGTGTGGCAATGCCTGGCCATGGTGCCGGGCGTGTCGCGCAGCGCGGCCACCATCATCGGGGGCATGACCCAGGGGCTGGACCGCACGCGCGCCGCGGAATTCAGTTTCTTCCTGGCCGTACCCACCATGTTCGGGGCCACGGTAAAAAGCCTGTATGACTACCTGAAGGACGGGGGCGCGTTCACAAGCGGGCACCTGCAGCTTTTCGCCTTTGGCAATTTGGTGGCGTTCGTCGTGGCCATCATCGCCATCCGCGGGTTCATCGCCTTCCTGGCCTTGAACGGCTTCAGAGGGTTCGGCTGGTACCGCATCGTCGTGGGCGGAGCCATCATCCTGCTTTACCTGCTGGACGTACCCATGCAGATGATGTGACCGCACGTGGAGGCCCCGGTACCCAGCAGCGCGCATACGTTCCGCCCGGTGGAGGGTGGTATCATCCTGGTGGACAAGCCACTGGGATGGACCAGTTTTGATTGTGTGAACAAGATCCGCGGGGCCATGCGCAGTGTGGTGGGCCGGCGCAATTTCAAGGTGGGGCATGCGGGTACGCTGGACCCCCTGGCAAGCGGATTGCTGATCATGGCCTATGGCCCGCTCACCAAGCGCCTGCCGGAGTTGACGGGCCTGGAGAAAACATATACGGGTACCATCACCCTGGGGGGCACCACGCCGAGCTATGACCGTGAGACCCCGGTGGAGCCTGGAGGACCTTGGCAACACCTGGATGATGCCGCGATCAGGGGAGCCTTCGCGGGTTTCCTGGGCCGCATCGAGCAACGCCCACCAAGCTACAGTGCCAAGCGCTTCGAGGGCGAACGCGCCTATATCCTGGTGCGTAACCTCGGCAAGGCGCACGAGGTGGACATGAAGCCCATCATGGTGGATGTGAACCACCTCGAGCTGGTGGCCAGGCGCGGTGCGGAAGTGGATTTCGAGGTGCGCGTGAGCAAGGGAACCTACATCCGATCGCTGGCGCATGATATCGGCCAGGTACTGGGTTGCGGCGCCCACCTGAGCGCCCTGCGCCGCACAGCCATTGGCACCTTTCAGGTGGAGCATGCCGATCATCCCGTAAGGTGGGCCCAACGGATCGCCCCCCTGCCCGACCGACAGGACCCTGACCAGGACATCCAAGCGACTGACCAACAGCAGGTTGGCAAGGACGCTTAACACACCATTGACCTTCGCTTCGTGGTGATCGTATCTTCGGCGCCCTTTTCAACCCCTGAACGGGCCCGTAAGCCCTGCCCACAGCCATGAAACTGACCGCCTTCAAGTTCGACCTGCCCAAAGAGCTCATCGCCCTGTATCCCACCAAGGACCGCGACGGCAGCCGCCTGATGGTGCTGCACCGGAAGACCGGCAAGATCGAGCACAAGAAGTTCAAGAACGTCATCGACTACTTCGATGATGGTGACACCTTCATCCTCAACAACACGAAGGTGTTCCCCGCGCGGATGTGGGGCAACAAGGAGAAGACGGGGGCCAAGATCGAAGTGTTCATGCTGCGCGAACTGAACCGCGACAGCCTGCTTTGGGACGTGATCGTGGACCCGGCGCGCAAGATCCGCATCGGGAACAAGCTCTATTTCGGCAAGGATGACGAGCTGGTGGCCGAGGTGATCGACAACACCACCAGCCGTGGCCGCACCCTGCGGTTCCTGTTTGACGGCACCTACGAAGAATTCAAGCGCACCATCACGGAGATGGGCGAAACCCCGCTGCCGCGCTACATCAAGCGGGAAACGGAGCCCAGCGATGCAGAGCGCTACCAGACCATCTACGCCAAGGAGGAGGGCGCCGTGGCCGCTCCCACGGCCGGCCTGCACTTCAGCAGGGAGTTGCTGAAGCGCATGGAACTGAAGGGCATCCATTTCTCCGAGGTGACCCTCCACGTAGGGCTCGGGAGCTTCCGCCCCGTGGAGGTGGAGGACCTCACCAAGCACAAAATGGACAGCGAACAGGCCATCATCACGAAGGAGGCCTGTGACATCGTGAACCGCTCGAAGGACAACCGGAAGCGCGTGTGCTGTGTGGGCACCACCACCATGCGCGCCATCGAGAGCAGTGTAAGCACGGAGAACCACATGAAACCCTTCAACGGGTGGACGAACAAGTTCATGTTCCCTCCGCACGATTTCAGTATTGCGGACAGCATGATCACCAACTTCCACATGCCCGAGAGCACCCTGCTGATGCAGGTATGCGCCTTCGGCGGCTACGATCACGTCTGGGAGGCCTACAAGGTCGCCATCAAGGAGAAGTACCGCTTCTTCTCCTACGGGGATGCGATGCTGATCATCTGATCACTACAGGCCTTTTAGGCAGGATCCATTGGAGCAGCACCATAGGTCGACCCACTGGTTCGACCCTACGGTTGCTGTCCAGGAACCGGGTCTGCGTCGATCCCTAATTTTCGGCCCATGCAACGCAGCACCATCATCGTGGCCGGCGGTTCCGGCAAGCGCATGGGCGCCGCTGTGCCCAAGCAGTTCCTGCCCTTACGGAGCAAGCCGCTGCTGATGTGGACCATTGAGGCATTCCACGGCTTCGATCCAGCCATGCCCATCGTGGTGGTGTTGCCACAGGAGCAGCTGGACACGTGGCAGGCGCTGTGCCTTGAGCATGGCTTCACCGTTCCACACACCTCCGTGGCCGGTGGAGAACAGCGCTGGCACAGCGTGAAAGCAGGCCTTTCGCACGTGAAGGGCGACGGTGTGGTGGCGGTGCACGATGGTGTGCGTCCAATGGTGAGCCCAGCGCTTATCGCGCGGTGCTTCGAGGCGGCTGCGGAACATGCGGCCGCCATCCCTGTGGTGCCTGTCGTGCCCAGCGTTCGCGAGCTTGGGGAGGGAGGGTCGCGCGCCGTGGACCGGTCGAAGCTGCTGGCGGTGCAGACCCCCCAGTGCTTCCATGTGTCGCTGTTGCGCCGTGCCTTCGAACTACCCTACGACCCCGCATTCACCGACGAGGCCACCCTTGTAGAGCGCCTCGGGGTGGACGTGCACCTGGTGGAGGGCGAGGACCACAACATCAAGGTGACGACACCGATGGACCTGCGCTTGGTGGAGCTGTTGCTGGGTTGAACGGGCTCGTTGGCTGCATTCGCGGATGCGCCGTGCGGACTACGGAGTGGCCGATGATCGTTGCGTGAGCATCCCCGCCGATCAGGATCCATCCCATGACGATACATCCACATCACTGTCGGGCCCATCCTCACCCCGGCTCACCGGACCGGACCTGGCCGTGGAGCGGTGTGCTTCCGCAGGATCTCATTGCGTGTGGACATCGCCGCTGAAGTAAGCATGCGTTCATGCGACCTTTGCATACCGCCCCCGCCCAATGCGAACCGGCGAACGAAGCATGCCCACCGCCCAACCCACCGACATCCGCTCACTCTCCCTGGAGGAGGTGCAGGCCCTGGTGGCGGAGCTGGGCGAGAAGGCGTACCGTGGCAGACAGTTATGGGAGTGGCTGTGGAAGAAGAAGGCCCACACCTGGGATGACATGAGCGACCTGCCCAAGACCTTCCGGGCGGTGTTGGCCGAGCTTTGCGTGCTGCGTCCACTGGTGCTGGCCGAGGAGCAGCGCAGCACGGATGGCACGGTGAAGTGCGCCTTCAGGACCTGGGACGGGCACGTGGTGGAAGGGGTGCTAATCCCCACCCCCACCCGGCTCACCGCCTGCATCAGCAGCCAGATCGGATGCAGCCTCACGTGCAGCTTCTGTGCCACCGGCAAGCTCAAGCGCATCCGGAACCTCGACGCCGGCGAGATCGTGGACCAGGTGGTGCTCATCGACCGGCTCGCACAGCAGTACTACCAACAGGGACTCACGAACATCGTCTACATGGGCATGGGCGAGCCGCTGCTCAACTACACGAACACCTTGCGCAGCGCCGAACGCATTACTGCGGAGGACGGATTGGGCATGAGCGCCAAGCGCATCACCGTGAGCACCGCTGGCATCGCCAAGATGATCCGCAAGCTGGCCGATGACGGCACCAAGTTCAACCTGGCATTGAGCCTGCACGCAGCGAACGATGCGAAGCGCGACCGCATCATGCCCATCAACGAGCAGAACAGCCTGACCGAGCTGAAGGACGCGCTGCGCTACTACACCCGTTCGGCTGGACGTCCGGTCACCTTCGAATACATCCTGCTGCGCGGTTTCAACGATACGCTTGCAGACGCCCAGGAACTGGTGAAGTATGCCAGTGATGTTCACGCCAAGGTGAACCTGATAGAATACAACCCCATCGACGGTGGCGAATACGGTCGAACGGAGGCCACGGATGCCGTGGCGTTCCAGCAATACCTGGACAGGAAAGGGATCATCGCACGCATCCGGCGCAGCCGCGGACGCGACATCGATGCCGCCTGCGGACAGCTGGCCAACAAGAACCGACCTGCCACCCGGCAGGCTGGGCTGCCTTGAAGGACGGTGAGCGGCGACCGAAGTGACGCTCACCAACCGACACCCACCCGAATGCCCAGGAAGAATGCGGGCACACGGTCCTTACGCTCTTCGACGTTATAGGTGTATTTGTCGCTCACCACGACCACTGTCATGCTGCGGTCGCGGAGGGCCACCCCGCCATAGACATCGAACAGCCAGTTGCTGCGGGTGCTCAGGGATTGATAGCCCAGCATCAGTCGCAGGTCATTGAACGTACGTTCGTCGCGCAACTTGCTACCGGTGAAGAGGCCGGTGGTGTCCTTCACACCGATATCCTTGGTATAGACCAGATGCGAATAGCCGGGCTGCAGGTAGAAGCCCTGCGGCTCCAGGTCGTGAACGAAATAGAACCGCGCAGCGAGGTGATAGCTGGGGTTGGCGATGATCTCAGTGCCGGCCCCGAAATCGTCCGCATCATCACCGACGAACGAGAGCGCGATGTAATTGCGCAGGGTGACACCTAGGCCCACCTCGAGGCTGACATTGGGGGAGATGGCCCGCTCATAATACAAGGGGATCTCGCCCCTGAAGAACAGCAGCGGGTTGGCCTTGATCACGTTCTTCACCACGTCCACCGTGTCGAACTGTGCGGCCATGCGGTCCTTGTAGAGCAGGACACGGGCTTTGCCGGGCTGGACCTTCCCCGCCTGTGCATGGAGCATGGCCGCACCTCCCAGCATCGAACAGAAGAGGAGTGTCAGGCGTGTTACTCGGGGGCGCATGCATAGCGAAGGTAGCACACCCTTGGCAGAGCAGGCCGCCTGAAAGGAACCGTGGGCGGCACGCGCAGGCAGCCTTCGATATGACGAACTTCGCACCCGATGGTGAACATGGAGCAGATCCAACGGCCGATCGCAGCAGAGATGCAGGCGTTCGAACCGCATTTCCGTGAGGCCATGCGCAGTCGCGCCGCGCTGCTTGACAGGATCATGCACTACATCGTCAAGCGCAAGGGCAAGCAGATGCGGCCCATGTTCACCCTGCTCAGCGCCCGGCTTTTCGGCCCGGTGAACGAAAGTGCGTTCACGGCTGCGAGCCTCATCGAACTATTGCACACCGCGACCCTGGTCCATGACGATGTGGTGGACGGGAGTGCCATGAGGCGGGGCTTCTTCAGCATCAATGCCCTGTGGAAGAACAAGATCGCCGTACTGGTGGGCGATTACCTGTTGAGCCGCGGACTGCTTCTCGCGGTGGACAAGGGCGAATTCGAGCTGCTGCGCATTGTGAGCCATGCCGTGCGCGAAATGAGCGAGGGCGAGCTGCTCCAATTGGAAAAAAGCCGCAACCTCAACTTCAGTGAAGAAGTCTATTTCACCATCATCCGCCAAAAAACGGCCAGCCTCATCGCGGCCTGTTGCGCCAGTGGCGCCAGTGCAGCCGGGCGGCCCGCCGATGAGGTGGAGCGCATGCGGGTCTTCGGGGAGCTGGTGGGCATCGCCTTCCAGATCAAGGACGACCTCTTCGATTATGGTAATGGCAAGGAGGCCGGCAAGCCCAGCGGGCTCGACATCAAGGAAAAGAAGCTGACGTTACCGCTCATCCACGCGCTGCAGCAGGTAAGCAACGCCGACCGCCGATGGATGGTGAATGCGGTGAAGGAACGCAGTGAGGATGACAGGACCGTGGCGAAGGTGGTGCGGATGGTGCGCGAGGCGGGCGGTATCGCACACGCCCGGCAGCGCATGCTGGAACACCGGGACCAGGCCATCAACGTATTGCACAGCTTTCCACGCAACGAGGCGCGCGATGGGCTTGAAGGCCTTGTACAACTGACCGTGGAACGCACGAAGTGAACCCGATGGAACCCCGCCTCTACCTTCCCGCATTGTCGTTCATCGTACTTGGTGCCTGCACCGCTCCCTCCGGAGCCCCCCCCCTCGTGGCGGCCACAGCTGACAGCGCAACAACTACCCTCAGCAGCAATGGTCCGCGGATCATCCATCTCCAGGATGGCGGATGGATGGCCGGCGAACTCCAGAACGGGCAACGGGTGGGCACCTGGAGCTCGTACTTCCCCGACAGCACCCTGCGCAGCCGCATCACCTACAGCAACGGCAGGGAGAACGGGGCCACCCTCGTCAACCACCCCAACGGAATGCCGTACTACGTGGGTGCCTATTCCGATGGCAGGAACGCTGGCGAATGGGTGTTCTACGACGAGCAGGGAGGAGAGCTCAAACGCGTCCTGTATGACAGCACAGGCATCCCCGTCAACCGGTGAATATCCTGTGAACGGATCGTGGGATCGGCGTTGATAACCCTGACACCACCCTGAGGATCAAGCCCCCGCACTGCAGCTTCCAGGGGCGCTGTCAACAATGGTCTTCGACGACCCCCGCCGGGGGTACCTTCGCATCAACGCAACCACGTGATACAGCCGCACGCCATACAACAGGTGAAGGACGCCTCCCGTGTGGAGGAGGTGGTGGGTGAATTCGTGGCGCTCAAGCGCAAGGGGCCCCGCTACCTTGGCCTGTGCCCGTTCCACAATGAGAAAACGCCAAGCTTCAATGTGAGTCCGGGGCTGGGTATCTTCAAGTGCTTTGGCTGCGGTGAGAGCGGGGACAGCATCTCCTTCCTGCAGAAGCACGAACACCTGAGCTATGTGGAGGCCATCCGCTGGCTGGCCAAGCGCTACCACATCGACCTTCCCGAGGAGGACCGCACACCGGAGCAGGAGGTGGAACAAAGCGAGCGCGAGGCGCTCTCCGTCATCCAGCAATGGGCGCTCGCCTGGAGCGTGGACCAGCTCTGGAACACGGATGAAGGACGGCGCATCGGTCTCAGCTACTTCCGTGAGCGCGGCTTCAGCGACGCCACCATCAGGACCTTCCAGCTCGGCTTCGTGCCGGAGTTCGGCAATGCCTTCGCCACCGCTGCGCTTGCACACGGCTTCGAGGCGGACCTGCTCGAGAAGGCCGGATGGATCAAGCGACGTGAGGATGCATCGCGCACCCCATGGGACTTCTTCGCCGGCCGGGTCACCTTCCCCGTGTTCGGGCTCAGTGGACAACCCATCGCCTTCGGGGCACGCACCCTCAAAAGCGACAAGAAGCTCCCCAAGTATTTCAACAGTCCGGAGAGCCTGCTGTACATCAAGAGCCGCTCGCTCTACGGCATCTACCTGGCGAAGAAGGCCATTGTGGAGCAGCAACTGTGCTACCTGGTGGAGGGGTACACCGATGTGATCTCGCTGCACCAGGCCGGCATCCACAACGTGGTGGCCAGCAGTGGTACCAGCCTTACCGAGGACCAGGTGCGGCTCATCAAGCGCTACGCACCCACTGTCAGCATCCTGTACGATGGCGATGCAGCGGGTATGAAGGCCAGCCTGCGCGGCATCGACCTGATCCTGAAGGAAGGACTGAACGTAAAGGTCGTCACCTTCCCGGAAGGCGAGGACCCTGACAGTTTCGCGAAGACACACAGCAGCGGCGAGGTGCTCGACCACCTCACCCGTAACGCGCAGGACTTCCTTGTCTTCAAGGCCGGTCTGCTGATGCAGGACGTGGGTGACGATCCTGTGAAGAAGGCCGCAGCCATCCACGACATCGTGGAAAGCGTGGCCCAACCCCGCCGACCTGGTGCTGCGCTCGCTGTACGTGCAACAGTGCAGCCGCCTTCTGCAGGTGAACGAGCAGGCGCTGATCAGCGAGATGAACAAGGTGCTGCGCCGGCAGTACCGCAAACACCTTGGGGGGGACCAGCCCGTGCCCGAGGAACTGTTGGCGCCGGATGTGGCACCGGTGCAGCCTGCACTGGAAGACCTCGGCACGGCGCCCCAGGAACGCGACCTGTTGCGCATGCTGCTCAACTATGGGCATGAGCGCATCAACGTACCCTTCCTGGAAGAGGATGGCACCCCCGCAGAAGAGGAAATGAGCGTGGCCGAACTCATGTTCGAACTACTGGCCCTGGATGACCTTCTGTTCGACGAGCCCCTGTTCCGCGAGATCTACCTGGATTACCGGCACAGCAGCAACCTGGGCCGGCAGGTGGACACCAACCGCTACGTGGCCCACGAGAACGATGCCTGGCGCACGGCCGCCATCGACCTCCTCACCGAACGGCACGTATTGAGCCCCAACTGGAAGGAGCGGCACAAGATCCACGTGAAACGCGAGAGCGAGATGCTCTTCGATGCACTGGAGGAGGCCGTGGACATCCTCAAGGAGCGGCGCGTGGACCGCATGATCAAGGAGCGGCAGGAACAGCTCAAGCATGGCTCCGAGGAGGATATGCTCGTCGCGCTCAAGGACATCATGCGCTTGAGCGAGACCAAGAAGAAGCTGGCCAAGAAGACCGGCCGTGTGGTGGTGGCGTGAAACCGCCGATACCTTCGCCGCGCCCACCTGTCATGGCACATCACCACGCGCACGACCACCATGGTCATCACCATGCTCCGGGGCATGCGCACGGACACGTGAACGCCACCGGCGCCCGGTCACTGCGGGTGGCCTTTTTCATCAACCTCGCCTTCACATTGGTGGAAGTGGTGGGCGGCTTGTGGACCGGCAGCATCGCGGTGCTCACCGATGCCCTGCACGATGCGGGCGACTGCCTGGTGCTGGGAACGGCATGGTACCTGCAACGTGTGGCGCTGAAAGGCCGCGATGGGCGATACAGCTACGGCTACGGCCGCTACAGCATGCTCGGAGGGTGGCTCACCAGTGTGGTGCTCGTGGCAGGTGCCCTGGGCATGCTCATGATCACCATACCCGGACTCGGCGACCCTGCCTTGCCCCACACCACAGGGATGATCGGCATCGCGCTGTTCGGGCTGCTCATGAACGGACTGGCGGCCTGGACGCTGCATGCCGGGGACACATTGAACGAACGTGGCGCCTACCTGCACCTGCTGGAGGATGTGCTCGGCTGGTCGGCGGTATTGCTCGGTGCCATCCTGATCCACTTCACGGGATGGTCCGTCATCGATCCTCTGCTCAGCATCGGCATCAGCCTCTTCATCCTGTACAATGCCATCGGTACGCTCCGCAAGGGCACCCGCATACTCATGCAGCAGGTACCCGACGGCATCGACCTGCATCAGGTACGCCAACGGCTCCTCGCCATCCCGCATGTGGTGGACCTGCACGACCAGCACACGTGGACGCTCGATGGAAGCTTCATCGTGCATACCGTACATGTGGTGGTGGGCGATGTGGACCTGCAACAGGCCCTGGACATCAAGTGCCGTGCCCGGGAGGTACTACGCATGTCCGGCATCCACCACGCCACCATCGAATTGGAATGGGAACAGGAGGAATGCGGCACCTCCTGCCATTAAGACCACCACCATGCGCACCTACTTCTTCCAACTCCTTGCCCGGCTCAACAAACTGTTGCTCCCCAAGCTGTGGGACAAGGACCTCAACCGGTTATCCGTAGTCCAGAAGGGCATGGTCGCTTGGCGCTACTGGGTGACCTGCAATGCGTTGGAGCGCTGACAGGGCTGCGCGGACTCTCCTACCTTCGGCCGGTGCGGATCCCCCTTTCCATCATCGGTGTGTGCTGCACCGCCGCGTTGCATGCACAGCAGGGCCTGGTGATCAACGAGGTGCAGGCCGCCAACCGCACCACGCTGGTGATGGCGAATGGAGGCACACCGGACTGGATCGAACTGCACAACCCCGACCGCCAGGCACGTTCGCTCAAGGGTATGCGCTTGCGCTTGGGAGCACGTGTACATCACTTCGAACAGGACCTTCGGATACCCGGTAACGGGCACCTGTTGCTGTTCGCGGATGGGCACCTGTCCGAAGGTCCGGAACACCTCGGGTTCCGCCTGGACCGGTCCGGTGGCAGCCTCCTGCTGCTGGACGATGATGGCAGCAGCATCCTCGATGTCTTCACCTACGGGAACCTGCCCACCGACAGGTCCATGGGAAGACTGCCCGACGGAGGCACCGCGTGGAGCCTGTTCCCTGCACCCACGCCCGGCGGCAGGAACGTCCCTCCGGACGAAGGTGTGCTGCATGCCGTCGCGCCTCCCCCCCATTGCACGCCTCCCCCGGGCCATTACACCACAGCACCGCGCGTGAACATCACCGTGCCCGACGGCTGCAGCCTGCACCTGAGCATGGATGGCACGGACCCCCACCGTGCGGCAGCGATGAGCGGCGCATCATTGACGGCCGGCAACGGCACCGTTCTGCGCGGCATCACTCGGTGCCCGGGCATGCTGGCGAGTGAGGAACTGGCCGGCACCTACACCACAGGACCTGTCGATGCAGCCCTGATCAGCATCATCGCCGCCCCGGACGACCTGTGGAGCGCCGAACGCGGCATCCTGGTGGAGGGCCTGCACGACAACCATTCGCGGGGAGGAGATGAGTGGGAGCGTCGTGCGTTGGTGCAACGCGGGAACGGCCCCGCCATGCCGGCTGGGATACGTGTGAGCGGGAGTGGATCCCGAAGCCTGGCGAAACGCTCGCTCAAACTTCATGCACGCGACCGCCATGGCAGTGCGGACAGCGCCTGGACCCACGCGGACGGAAGCCGGTGCGATGAACTGATGCTGCGCGCCGATGCAAGCCCCCATGCCTTCCTTTCGAACCTGCTCATGGAGGTTCTCGTGGACCGATCGGACCTCGCCCTTGCACAACAGCCCTCACAGGCCTGCATGGTGCTCCTGAACGGAGAGCCGTGGGGATTATACCGCTCGATGCCTCCGAAGGATGCGCAATGGTTGCGGCAGCAGGCTGGCGCCGAGGCCGTGGATGTGCTCGAGGGACCATCGTTCACCGCGCTCAGCGGTGACGACACGCACTTCCGACACGCCCTGGCCCAGCTGGGGCGCCAGGCACCGCTGGACAGCCTGCGCGCCAGCCTCGATGTGGAAAGCCTGATCGACCTGGCCTGTGTGGACCTCTTCACCGGCCGTGCCGATCACGAACTGAACGTGCGTTGTTACAGGCCGCGGCAGCCAGGTGGCCGTTGGCGGTGGGTGCTTTTCGACCTGGACCTGTGGACACCCCATGGCGAACCCGGTGTGGCACGGATGATGGGCGGCGACCCGCTTGCCACACCGTTCCTGCCCCTGCTCATGCAACATCAGGAGATACAGCCCCTGTTGCTGGGCCGCATCAGCACGCTGTTGGCCACCACCTTCCACCCGGCCAGCACGGGCCGGTCATTGGACAGCCTGTACCAGCGCCACCGGAAAGTGCTGGAGCAGGACCACATGCGTTGGCGTAACGAATTGAACCGTCCTGCACCAGCCGACAGCCATGAGCACCTGCGGAACCACCTTGTACACCGCCCCGCAGCCCTCATGCAGCAACTGGCCACGGCGAGCGGCCGCAAGCTGGAACAGGTATCGCTGGATGTGCCCTCCGAACACGAGGGCCGCGTGCTGCTCAATGGCAGGCAATTGCCACCGGGCAACCAGCGCATCGCCTGGTTGAGCGGTGTTCCGGCAGTGCTTGAACTGATCCCGAACGAAGGTTACACGGTGGAGCCTGAGCGTGGGGCCGATCGCACGGAACGCCAGGTATTGGCCGACCTTGCACAGGCAGCCCGGCTCCGGTTGCGTTTTCGGAGCGCCACGCCCTGATCAAGCCGGGACAACACGCACGAGCGACTCGAACAGCGCCCGTCCATCCGTATTGCCAAGCAAGGGGTCGCATGCACGCTCCGGGTGCGGCATCATGCCGAACACATTGCGCTGGGCATTGCATATGCCTGCGATGTTCTCCTTGCTGCCATTGGGGTTGGCACCATCGTGGACCTTGCCGTCCGCATCGCAGTAGCGGAACAATACCTGGTCCTTCTCCTGCAGGGTCTTCAACGTGGCCGCATCAGCATGATAGCGACCCTCCCCATGCGCAATGGGGATGCGCAGGGCCTTGTCGGGCACCGCACCGGTGAGCAGCGTCCTGCGGGTGGCCGGCCTGATGAAGACGTTCCTGGCGATGAATTTCTGTCCTTCGTTATGAAGCAGCGCACCGGGCAGCAGACCCGCCTCGCACAGCACCTGGAAGCCGTTGCATACCCCGAGCACAAGACCTCCACGGGCGGCGTGGGCCGCCACCTCCTGCATGATGGGCGAGAAGCGGGCGATGGCCCCGCAGCGGAGATAGTCACCATAGGAGAACCCGCCGGGGAGCACCACCATGTCCACACCCTTCAGGTCGCGGTCCTTGTGCCAAAGACGCTGCACGGGCTGGCCGAGCAGGTTGCCCAGGGCATGGATCATGTCCTCATCGCAATTGGAACCGGGGAAGGTGACGACACCGAACTTCATGGGGTGTGGGCTTGGTCGGCGAAGGTACGTTGCACAGGGTGCTGCGAGCGGGCAATGCAAGGTCGGTCAGCCCCATTGCACCCAAAGGGCCACCAGGAGCAAGGCGATCATGGTGGCATCTGCAAGCCTGGTCCAGACGCTTCCAAGGAAGGCATACGCCAGGAGCACGCTCAGGGGAACGGCGACGAGCACGGGTGGGAAGCCGCCGTTCAGGAACCACGCACCGGCGATCACCACGGCCGTGGCGGCGCCAAAGCCCAGGTAGGCGGACCGAACGTTCTTCACCCGCATGATACCCCGTTGGTAGCCACCCAGGAACCGGTACAGAGCCACCAGTGTGATCGGAGCGAGCAACAGATGGACCGCTTCACGCTGTCCACGGGGAGCGATCACAAGCGGGAGCTGTCGGCCGCCATCGGCCACCGTGAGGAAGGGCCGCCAAGGGGAGCCTTCCATCAGGTGGAGCACCCCCCAGCAGAGGTAGACCATGACCGCCGCACCGAACACCGGTAGCAGGTATTCACGGCCGTTGAAGGGACGGATGACGGAGACCGAGGCCCAGACCACCACCACCAGGAACAGGTAAGGCAGGTAGAACAGGCCGGCGATACCGAGCAGCACACCGGCATCGAAAAGCGTCCCAAGTGCCTGGCCGCGGTTGCTCAAGGACCATGTGCGGCGTAACGCCCACAGCACGAAAGGCATGCCGGCCAGGGCGGGTTCGAGCATTCCGGTACGGTCGAAGGAGGCCATCAACAGGAGCAGCAGCAATGCCGGCAGATGGTTGCGACGTTCCACCAATTCGGTATCGTTGGCCAGGTTCGTAACCTGCACGGCCAACGCTCCGACCAGGAGCAAATACACCACACCCACCGCCCAGGGGGCACCGGCGAGCAGGGCGCGCAGAAGGCCGTAGAGCGGCATCACCTGGCCGGGCTGCATGGCCCGCAGCAGCTGGGGACCGAACAACAGGAGCAGCAGGGGTATCACGGCCAACAGGATGGCCGGCCGATTACTGCGGAAGGGTCCTGCGAGCATGACTGGTGCGTGGATCGGGTGGTGACCTATCTTTGCCCCGCCTCAAGCTTACGAACGATGCAACAGATCTCCTTCGCCATCGGGCACTTCCTGGAGTGGACCTTCACCATCCTCAGTTCACTCGGATGGATCCCGGTCATTGGCATCTCGTTCCTGTTGTTCTTCGCGATCGTGTACTGGCTGCGCCTGCAAGGTGTGTACAATCGTCGTGCGAAGCGCGACGGTACCATCGCCTGAAGGACCACCGCTAAACGGGTTGCTGTGCGGTGTTCCGGGCGCCCCGCATGCGCACGAGGTCATGGCCGATGTCGCTCCGCATGGTACGCCCCTCAAAATCAATGAGTGAGGCACTGCGATAGGCCGCTGCGATGGCCTGCTCCAGGTCCTTCCCGAACGCGGTGACAGCAAGCACGCGGCCGCCCTTGCTCACAAGCCCGTTCCGTTCCACGGTGCCTGCCTGGAAGACGTAGGCCTCTCGCACCAGTTCAAGGCCAACGATGTGCTTTCCATCGTTCACGCGGCCAGGGTACCCTTCGGAGGCAAGCACGATGGTGACGGCCGTGCGGTCATCCACATCCACATGGCGCTCACTGAGGGTGCCGCTCGCAATGCCCTCGAAAAGGTCGAGCAGGTCGCTGCGCAGGCGTGGCAGGATCACCTGTGTCTCGGGGTCGCCCAGCCGCACATTGTACTCGATCACATACGGCTCCCCGTTCACGTTCATCAGCCCCATGAAAAGGAAGCCGCTGTAGGGGATCCCTTCCTTCTTCAGGCCTCTGATGGTGGGCGCGGCGATGCGGTCATGCACTTTCTGCATGAAGTCCTTGTCGGCGAAAGGTGCGGGGCTCACGGCACCCATTCCGCCGGTGTTGGGTCCGGTATCGCCATCACCGATACGCTTGTAGTCCTTGGCGGCCGGCAGCATCTTGAAGGCATCGCCGTCGGTGATGAGGAAGGCGCTCAGCTCAACCCCTTGCAGGAACTGCTCGATCACCACGCGCTCACCCGCAGCACCGAAGCTGCTGCCATCGAGCATGCCCTTGACGGTGGCCAGCGCCTCCTTCCGGTCACTGGTGATCACCACACCCTTGCCGCTGGCGAGCCCATCGGCCTTGATCACATAGGGCGGTTGCATGCGGAGAAGGTGGTCCTCCACCTCCTTCAACTGGCCCTTCACGAATGTGCGGTGCGCGGCCGTGGGGATGTTGTGCCGGAACATGAACTCCTTGGCGAAGTCCTTGCTCCCCTCCAATCGCGCGGCCTCCTTCCTGGGACCGATCACGGTGACCTTGCCCGCCAATTGAGCGTCCTCGGCGATGCGGTCGTGAAGGCCATCCACCAAGGGTCCTTCGGGACCCACCACCACTACGGCGATGGCCTTCTCCAGCAGGAAGCTGCGCAGTTTCTTGTGGTCATTGATGTCCAGGTCCACCGGGCGACCGTGACGGGCACTGCCGGGGTTGCCGGGACATACATACAACTCGTCAAGCAGGGAGCTCTGTGCAAGCTTCCATGCCATGGCGTGCTCCCTACCTCCTCCGCCGATCAACAGAACGTTCATGCCAACTGCCTTTCCACAAAGGAACAATGTCGTTCAGGCGAAGCGAAGTATTGTTTTCAACAAATGAACAAGGCCGCGCCCTTCGTGGGAGCGCGGCCTTGCTGTACAGCGAACGCTCAGTGCTTGTGCTCCCTGGCGATGCGCTTGATGCTGCACCCCACATTGCGCGTGGTGGCCGGATCAATGGCCTTGCCGGAGGACAGGTTGTCCAATGCGTTGTGCAACCACTTCTCCTTCACGGCGGAGGCGCTGCCCACATTGTCATCCACGGCACCCTTGTAAGCCAGCTTCAACTTGCCATCGAAGAGGAAAACATGGGGCGTGGTGCGGGCACCGAAGGCATCGGCCACCACATGGCCGGCGTCGAGCAGATAGTGGCCACTGTACTGCTTCAATTTGTAGCGTTGCTGCATGTCGGCGAACGAGTCACCTGCTTCACGTTTGGCCTCGTTGCTGTTCACGAAGGCCACCCCCACGCCATGGCGCGCGGCATAAGCGGCCAACTCGGGGTAGCGCCCCTCCCAGCCCTCACTATCGTCGGTCCCCACCACAAATGGACAGGTATTGCATGTGAAGATGACCAACAGCCCCTTGGCGCCTGCCAGCTCCTTCAGGCTGTACTCCTTGCCGGTGACGTCCTTCATCTTCACATCGGCGGCCGGCAGGGAAGCACCGATGGTGAGGTCCGGAAGGGGATCATGAGGTGCGGAAAGCAGGCCAAGGGCGCCGAACAGGATGGAATGGAACAGCATGTGAGCGTTGTTGGTTTAAGTATCCGAAAGGTAACGGTGCACATCGGGGGATCCAACGGCGACCACGCCACCTTCACGATCCTTAACGTCCGGAGCCGGCCTTCCGTTCACGCCTTAGCGCACCACGGCGAACGCACTTCGCACCCGCGCATCGTTCAGCAGCACCTCCAAGGTGTAGCGCCCTGACGGGTAGGCCGCCGTCCCCAACCGGTGCAGCGGACCCTCGGACCACGTGCCCTGGTCGACCATGCGGCCCACGGTATCCAGCACACGCCAGCGCACCGCGCCTGTTCCGTTGGCAAGGGACACCTGCAAAAGCTCGTTCGCAGGGTTGGGATAGAGCCGCACAACGCTTCCTCCAGCCGCCAGCTCAGGCACGGCGGTGACCACGTTCTGCGCGCTCAACAGCCAGATGTCCGGGTCAATGGACACACTGTCCACCAGGAACCCCGGCACCATGTCGAAGGTCTGACCACTGAAGGTGTGGTCGAGTACGATGATGGTATCCTCGGTGGCGTTCCATAGGCGCACCGGCACGGGCATCTCGAAGAAATCAACGCTGGGGTGCGACTGTGTCTGTTCAAGGAGGATATCCAGTTGCCCCAGCTCACTCTGGCCCCAGGTGAGGGTGTAGCTGGGATGGCCTTCGCCCACGTACCAATCGGCCATGAACCCATCGAGGTCCATGCCACTGGAGGCCTCGAAATGCGCCACCAGCTGCGGTGTCCTGGCGCTTGCAAAGCGCAGTTCAGGGTCGTTGAGGTAGTTGCGGCAGCCTGCGAAGAAGGCACTGTCGCCCATCACCCAGCGCAGCATATGGAGCACGAACATGCCCTTGCCATAGGAGAGGCGGCCATTGAAAATGCGGCTCACGGAGGTGGTGTCCGTGCATTTCACACTGCCGCCCGGCTGCGCCACCACCACGTTGCGGACGTTGCGCTTGTAGGGCATCCAGTACTGAGGCGCAAGGGATTCATAGCACAGCCCCGCCATGTAGGTGGCGAAGCCCTCGTTGAGCCAGATATCCTCCCAACTGCCACAGGTGACCGTGTTGCCGAACCATTGGTGGGCAAGTTCATGGGCCATCAGCTCGTAACTGAAATTGCCCATGAAGCTCATGGTCTGGTGCTCCATGCCGCCTCCCCAACCGAACTGCGCATGGCCATAGCGCTCCTCCGCGAAGGGATAGTGCCCGAAGAGCGCATTGAAGAGCTGCATCTGACCGACGATCTCCTGCGACCCCTGTTGCGAGGCCTCCAACTGCTCGGGGAACACGTAGTTCAGCACAGCGATGGGTCCCTGGTCCGTGGGCACCACGTCGGTGTAGACCGCATAGTTGGTGACAGCGAAGGCGATCAGGTAGTAATTGATCGGATAGCGGTGCCGCCAATGTGTGCGCACCTGGCCGTTCCCCAGCGGGACCTCGCTCACCAGCATCCCGTTCCCGGCGGCACGCTGACCTTCCGGCACCGCAATGATCACATCGAGCGAATCGGCCTTGTCGTTGAGGTCCTGCTTGCAGGGCCACCAATCCCGTGCACCGTAGGGTTCACTTAGCGTCCAGAGGATGGGCGCCCCCGCATGTTCGGACTGCACGAAACTGCCGAAGCCGGAATTGCCCGGCACTCCTGAATACGTGATCGAAAGAGAGTCGCGCGCACCCGGTTGCATGGGAGCGGGCAGTGTGATGGTGAGCACGTTGTCCGCATGGGAGAAGCTGAGCGCACCCGCCGAATGGGCCACAGCTGACACGGACAGCGTATCGGTGAGGTCGAACGCCACGCTGGTGAGCTCCTGCAGCGCGGTGAAGTGATGGGTGACGGTCCCGCTGATGGCCCGTACGGCAGGGTCCACAACGAGCTCCAACCGATGGTAGGTAAGGTCGTAGCCACGGGTGGGAGCGCCCCCGGACCTGGTATGCCCGGAGCGATGTGCATGGGCGCGGGACTCACTTTCCACGATCTGGAAGAACGTCTTCCCATCGTAGTGGACCTGGGCCTGCAACGTGACGGCCACGAACAAGGCCGGGAACAGCAGCGTACGCATGATGGAAAGATAACACCCGGACCGCCCGATCCGTTCCGGGATGGCACCGGAGCGCGCCCCTGTGCGGACGCCGACGGAGCGAACGTTCAGAAGAGCTTCCCTACGATGTTCCGCACGGCATCGCTTCGGCCCATGGTGTAGTAGTGCAGGCAGGGCACCCGGGCGGCGACAAGTTCGCGGCTTTGGGCAATGCACCATTCCACACCCACCTGCTTCACCTCGGCATCGGTGCGACAGGTCACGAGCGCATTGGCCAGTTCATCGGGCAGGTCAACCCGGAAGGTCTTGGGCAGGAAGGCGATATGGTTGCGGGTGGTGATGGGCTTGAGGCCCGGGATGATGGGAACGGTGATGCCAGCGGCACGGCACTGGTCCACGAAAGTGAAGTACTTCGCATTATCGAAGAACATCTGGGTAACGAGGTACTCGGCACCCGCATCCACCTTCTGCTTCAGGTAGGCGATGTCCACGTTGAGGTTGAGGGCCTCGGGATGTTTCTCGGGATAGCAGGCAGCACCGATGCACAGGTCGGTGGCCGCGGCCTCCTGCTCCTCATCGTGCAGGTACTTGCCCTTGTTCAGCGCGGCGATCTGGTGTACGAGCTCCACGGCATGGGCGTGGCCATCGCGCTCGGGGATGAAATGGGGCTCGTTCTTCACGGCATCACCGCGCAGTGCAAGGACGTTGTCCAGGCCCAGGAAGTTGATCTCGATGAGGGCGTCCTCGGTCTCTTCGCGGCTGAAACCACCACAGATCAGGTGCGGCACCGTATCGATGTTGTACTTGGCCTTGATGGCGGCGCAGATGCCGATGGTGCCGGGACGCTTGCGCAGGCGCACCTTCTGCAACAGGCCATGACCGCGGTCCTTGTAGATGACCTCCTCGCGGTGATAGGTCACGTTGATGAAACTGGGGCGATGTTCCAGCAGGGGGTCGATACCTTCATAGATCGAGCGGATATCCTTGCCCTTGAGGGGTGGCAGGATCTCGAATGAGAACAGCGTACGATCCGCTTGGCGGAGATGTTCGATGACCTTCATGTGGCGGTAAAAGTAGAACGCCCCGGTGATGACCGGGGCGCTCGTTGGAACAATGAGGACATCAGCGCAACACGGTGATATGTCCGGCGAGCTCACGCCCATCCTGGAGGGTGAGCACGTAGTAGTACGTGCCGTCCGGCTGTTCACTGGCGCGCCACTCGCGCGAGGCATCGGAACTCTCGTGCACCAAGGTACCCCAGCGGCTGTAGATCCTCAGTTCATGCCCATAGTAGCGGAGGTTCTCGATGGAGTAGGTGTCGTTCACATTATCACCGTTCGGGGTGAACACGTTGGGAATGCGCAGGTCCGGGGGGAACACCACGTAGAGCTGGGAGGTCGTATCGCTGCAGCCAGCCGCAGTGGTCACCACCAGGGTCACCAGGTAATCACCGGGACCGGTGTAGGTGAAGGAGGGGGATGGCTCGGAACTGGTCTGCCCGAGGATGCCGAAGTTCCACTGCCAGGAAGAGATGACACCACCGGACACGGTCGATGTATTGGTGAAATCGACGGTGGTCTCCACCGGTGCGGGTGAAGGGGGGTCCACCGTGAACCCTGCCACCGGGAAGGGTGCGTTGATGACCACGAAGGGGGACGACGTACCGCTGCACCCGTTCGCGTCCGTGACGGTCACCGTCCATGGTCCAGCCCCGACCGTGGTCGTGCTGCCCTGGGTGTTGTCCGACCACAGGTAGGTCACGTACGGCAACTGTGTGGACAGTTCGGCAAGGGCATCACCGCACTGCACCGGCGGTCCCACGATCACCGGTTGCGGGTTGGGTGCTTCCGTCACCGCGAAGGGGTCGGAGGTCGCTGAACAGGCGCCGAGGACAGCGGTCACCGTGTAGACCCCTTCTTCGACGGTCGCGCTAGTTCCCGGGACCCCGTTGCTCCAGATGTACGCGTCATACCCGGCGGATGCGTTCAGTGTGGTGGAACCGTTCTCGCAATAGAGGGCAGGGCCTGTGATGGCGAGTTCCGGCAGATCGATCTCCACCACCACGAAGGGGTCGGAGGTCACCGTGCAGGTGGCAACGGTGCCCGATACGGTGTAGCTGCCTTCCGTAACGAAGGCGGTGCTTCCCGCGGTGCCGTCGCTCCACTGCACGCTGGTGTACGGGGTGCCGTCCGTGCTCAACTGCACGCTGTCCCCGGGGCAGTACAGATCAAGACCCGTGATCACCGGCACAGGCACAGGTTCCAATACGAACGGTGCCGAGGTACCATTGCAACCGTTGGTATCCGTGACGATCACGAACCACGATCCGGCCCCCACACTGGCGGTGCTTCCCTGAGTGTTATTGGACCAGAGGTAGGAGGCGTACGGGTCCTGTGTGGATAGTACTGAGGGGTCATCACCGCACTGCACCGGCGGTCCCACGATCACGGGCACCGGATTCGGGGCCACCGCCACGGTGAAGGGGTCGGTTGTGTACGGGCAGTTCCCGAAGGCGACCGTGACCGTGTAGTTGCCGGGGTCGTCCACGTTCACGTTGGAGGCGGTTCCGCTCACCGGAGACCAACTGTAGCTGTCGAAGCCCTCAGGCACGCTCAGATAGGCCACGCCATCCTCACAGATGAGGCTGTCTCCGGTGATCTCGATGGGGCCCTGCGGAGAGGGGTTCACGGTGATGGCGATGGTGGTGTCGTAGGTGCAGCCGAAGTTGTCGGTGACCGAATAAACGTAGTTGAAGACGCCGGCATCAGGGGTGTTCACAACGGCCACAAGCGGGGAATTGGGGTCCGTGAGCACGTTGGGGCCGGTCCATTGGGTTGAATCGAGGGTGCTGGTGCCCAGGTCGGGGGTGAACGTGGTGAGGCTGGGGAACAGCGAGGGGGGGAAGGTCAGCGACCAATCGCAGAGGAAGCCATTGTCGATGGCGAAGAGGTCGGTGACCGTCAGGGTCCAGGTTCCGTTCAATGGGCACCCCACCAGGTTGCTGAAGGGTTGCACGCTTTCGTACGTGCCCGCCGGAAGGGTGCCTCCAGCGTTCTCCGCCCACGTACCGTTCGTGGCGGTGGGCGACCAGCAATAGTTCCAGCAGGTTCCCTGCGCATCAGGATCTCCCTCATCATCCACCGGAACACCCAGGTAGGTGCTGCCACCACCCTGCTGGTGCAGGGTCACCGATTGGCCGTTCGGACAGGCCAGAGCGATGACCAGGTCACCCATGTAGGAGTGTTCCATGCTGACGCAGATGGACTGGAGGTCAAGGGGGGTGGTGAGTGTCTGGCCCGGGGCGAAGGAGGTGAATTGCACACCCGTGCTGAACGGCACCCCTTGCAGGTCGGGCAGGAAGATGCCACCGCCCAGGTTGGTCTCGGGCAACGCCGACCAGGTGACCGGTGTCGGGCTGGCGCCCAATACCACGCTCTCTCCCTGGCAGACCGTGGTGGAGGGAGTGGTTCCGGTAAAGAGCGGCGTGGTACTCACCAGCACCTGCAGGTCGACCAGGTTGGTGCTCACACAGCCGTTGTCATCCACCACCTCCACCTGCACAACATACTCGCCGGGTTCAGCGAAGGCATGCTGAACCACTGCACCCGTGGCGGTGGCTCCATCGGCGAAGTCCCAATTGTACTCAGCCACCGTGAACCCAGCGGCCGCAAAGGATGTGCTGGCATCGAAGGTGATCGTTTCGTTCTGGCAGGCAAGCAGCGGCACGGCGGAGCCGAAGGTGGCCACGGCCGTGGGGGGTTCGCACGGTGCAAAGCAGCTGATGCTGGCTGCGAAGTTGCCAGTACCGGTGTTGTTGCTGGTGAACACCACCGTAAGGCACCCCCCGCCCGTGCCATTGACGTTGGCAAAACTGGCAGAGATGATGCCCGGCGAGTTCGTGCCGTTCCAGGTGCCGATCAGGGGGTCCGATGTGCTGGGACCGTCATAGATGCTGATCTGGTCCAGCGGGGCATTGCCGTTGCCGCTCAGGTTGAACACGATCCACTGCAGCGAAATCGCAGGGCCCGTACCATCCGGACAGATGGTGGAGGTGAAACTCTCGTTGTTGCCGTAGTTGCTCGGGTTGCCACCACTGTCCAGGAAGGCTCCCTGACATGCAGAAATGAACGGCTCGGTGATGCGGAACTCCTGCCCCGCCGCCTGACCACAGGCGAAAAGACCGATCGCTGCGAAGAATGCTCCTGTCCTCATGGTACGATCTTGCACTTTATTGTTCCTTGGGCGGGGCGAACCGATGCACCGCGGACCCAAGGAGGCCAAACATACGTTCTATCCCGCGAACGGGTGCGATCAGTTCATGCGCTCCCGTGTAAGCCAGACCACCTTGGCCTTGGAGAGGCTGCGGCCATCCTCGCTCACGGCCTCCACCACCACCACGTACATGCCATCCTCACACCCGGCTCCGGTCCAGGGCTCGCCGTTCACGCTGCTGAAGACCAGCTTGTCGGTGGTGAGCGAGAGCACCTTCACGGTCATGCGTTCAAAACCCACCATGGGCAGCTCGTACGTGTCGTTCACCCCATCCCCGTTGGGGGTGAAGGTGTTGGGCATGAAGAGTTCAGGGGTCTCCGGAGCACTTTCACCGACGGCTTGTTGGACCTGTAGCGGGGGGGCCTCCGCCCGGGCCTCGTTGACGGTGCGCTCGGAGATCTCCCGGATGATGGCCTCCACGCGCTGGGGATCACGTTGAAGCGCCCCACCCGCTTCAACCACCACCTCCATGGTCCGCTCCGGCACCTGATCCGCAGGGATGGCTTCGCTGACCGCAGCCTTCGCGTCATTGGGCTCTTGCGGGATGGCAGCGGGAGCTTGGGGATCGGCGTTCGCGACACCGCCGTCCAACGGCACGGTCACCGCAGAGGAGGGCCCGGTAACGGCCGCCATTGGAGCGCGCGCAGCCATGAGCGCAGCACCGTCAGGCGCGGCGGGCTCCTGTACTGCGGCACCGTCCACGTGCTCGAAGCCCTGGCGCACCGCAGCGGGCGCCGCAATGACCGCTGGAACGGGCTCGGGGACCGCTGCAGTCTTGTCGCTGCTGCTCCACCAAAGACCTCCGCCCACGGCCAGCACAGCAGCAGCACCGGCCGCCCAGTTCCACGGGCTGGTGGCCGGTGGCGCAGGAACATGGCCCAGTTGCTGTCCGATGGCCGACCAGGCACTGGGGTCCACGTGTACTTCGTGCCCTTGGAAACGGTCCCGGAAGAGCTCGTTCACCGGATCGATGGTAGCCTCCGAGACCAGCAATTGTCCCTCAATGGCAGCCCACAGGGCAGGGTCAACAGGCATTTCGTGCCCATTGAACCGGTCCTGGAAGAGCTTGTCCACGTTATCCATGTGCAATACCGTAGGAAGAGGCGGCCTCCTTGGGCAGGAGCCTGCGCAGGTAGGCGCGCGCCTTCATGAATTGTGATTTCGAGGTGTTCTCCGAGATCCCCAGCATGTCGGCGATCTCCTTGTGGGCATAGCCCTCGATGACGAACAGGTTGAACACCGTGCGATAGCCTGCGGGCAGGGCCTGGATCAGGGCCAGCAGCTCATCGGTGGTCATGCCCGAGAGCACCTGCCCCTCCTCCTGGTGCAGGTGTTCCGCCTCGGTGAGGTCCAGGCTGTGGTCGTAGGGCTTGTTGCGGCGGATGTGGTCCAGGGCCGTGTTCACCATGGTACGGGCGATCCAGCCGGCCAGGGGTCCGTCTCCCCGGAAATGCCCGATCTTCTGGAAGACCTTCACGAAGCCATCCTGCAGCATGTCCTGGGCCTGCTCCCTGTCGTTGGCGTAACGCATGCAAACGCTCATCATTCGGCGGCTGAACTGCTGGTACAGCAACTTCTGTGCGGCGGGATCACCCTTCACACAGCCGTGTACCAGTTGCTCATCGGTCATGGTGTTCTATTGCTATGATGCGATCCGCCCCGAAAAGGTTGCCTGGGATGGGAAGGCCAAGTTACGGCAGCCATGGCCCCCCTCCCCCGATCGGCTACCTTTGCACGCTTTCGGCGCCCGGCACGTGGGCGCGCCCCTGCCCCCATGGAACACATCCGCAACTTCTGCATCATCGCCCACATCGACCACGGCAAGAGCACCCTGGCCGACCGCCTGCTGCAGATGACCGGCACCATCGCCGACCGCGACATGCAGAACCAGGCCCTGGACGACATGGACCTGGAGCGCGAGCGTGGTATCACCATCAAGAGCAAGGCCATCCAGATGGACTACTCCCTGAACGGGAAGAAGTACCTGCTGAACCTGATCGACACCCCGGGGCACGTGGACTTCACCTACGAGGTCA
>CAZLGY010000015.1:18465-34632 GCA_964559165.1 uncultured Chryseobacterium sp. | reverse complement strand
CAGGACTTCGCCACCACCACGTCCAACGTGGACATCAGCAACCTGGCCTGCTGGAACAACGCCCCGCAGGTGGGAACACGGCGCTGGCGCGGCCGGGATGTAAGCGGCAATTTGTGTGCTTCCGCCTCGGCGGTCGGCTCTTCTGCAGCGAGTGATGTTCAGTGGTTGATCACACCGCCTGTGACCGTAACACCCTCAACTACGCTATCCTTCCGCTCACAGCGTCAATTCGACGCCCCCGGGCACACGGCGCCACTGGCCGTTTTCATCAGCACGAACTACACGATCAGCAACCTTTCCAACGCGACCTGGATACCTGTACCAGCACCGATCGCTTCGGAGCTCACCGCAGACGGTGCATGGATCGCTTCAGGTGCGATAGGTATCGCATCGCTCCTGCCACCCGGTTACAACGGTGGTTTTGTGGTCGGCTTCAGATACACCGGCAGTGGACCCAACGGCCAGACCATGCGCATCAATATCGACGACGTGGTCATTCAGTGATCACACCCTAACGAACCCTACGACCCAGACCCATGAAACACCTTTACGCATTCGGTCTCCTCGTGGCCCTCGGACTCTCTGCCCAAGCGCAGGTGGTCTTCCAAAGCGGCTTTGAGACCTGGACGGACAACGTACCCAGCGATTGGAACGGCGCACGCACCAACCTGCCCACCACCGGCATGGCCCAGGTGAGCGACAACGTGCATGGCGGCAGCTTCGCTGTGCGCCTGACCAACGCTGCCACGGGGCACCTGCGCTTCAGCACACAGGACGTGGCCGTGGTGGCCGGGCAGACCTACGAAGTGCGCTTCTGGGCGCGTGGTAACGGAGAAGTACGCCTGGGGCTGTACGATGGTCGCCCGGGCAACGGCTACAGCAGCTACACGAACTATGCGCCCGTCAGCGGCAGCGCTTGGATCGAGGTGGTCCTCACCGTGGCCTGCACCAACGACACCACCGCCGGCCAGTTCATCCTGAGCCTGCGCAACACGGTGGACCCCGAGCACCTGGTGGTGGACGATGTGACCATCAGCACCACCGCGCCGGAAGTGCCGACCGCCGCCACCATCGCAGCGATCCAGGGCACCACCACCGCCGATGGCTCCTCCACCTTCGATGGGGTGCTGGTGCAGACCAGCGGTATCGTGACAGGTGTGGTCACCAATACCAGCGGCACCATCAACAGCTACTTCATCCAGGACGGCACGGGTGCCAACAGCGGCATCTTTGTGTTCGGTACGCCCCCCACCGCCGTGGCCATGGGCGATGATGTGACACTGATCGGTCGCGTGGACGAATTCAACAACCTCACCGAGATCGTGGGTGTTACGAGCCTCACGGTGAACTCCAGCGGCAACACGCTGCCAGCCGCTGAGAACCTCTCTGTCGCCACGGCCGCCACCGAGCCCTGGGAAGGTGTGCTGGTACGCGTGGTGGACCTGCGTTGCAACAACCTGCCGGACAACACGAACAACTTCCAGTGGCTGGGCAGCAACTGGCAGGGGTCCATCCTGATCGACGACCTTATCTACGATACCACGCCCACGGTGGGAAACTACTACAATGTGACCGGTATCGTCACCTACACGTTCAGCGAATGGAAGCTGGAGCCACGCATGGCAAGCGACCTGGAGACCAGCAGCAGCATTGGGGTGGACGAGGTGGTCGGTAACAACCTGCGTACCTATCCGAACCCGGCCACCACGACCCTGTTCGTGGACCTTTCAGCCATGGAAGGCCGCAGTGAGGTGGAGCTGGTGGACGCCACAGGCAGGCCAGCCCTGCGCACCAGCAGCACCGCATTGATGCAACTGGATGTGAACAGCCTGGCCAGCGGCATGTACTCCCTGAACGTGCGCAACGGTGGCCAACTGATCAGCCGCCGCGTGTGCGTGCAGCACTAAGCGTTATAGGGACCCAACGGCGAGGCCCGTCACCCCTGTGGTGGCGGGCCTCATTCCGTTAAGGGGCATCGCGTATCGAACGACCGGTCCGGCTGTTCCAAGTTGGGCACGCCACGAAGCACGAGCGTCTGCGAGCGCCGTTGTCGGCGATCAAGTGCCGCCCGGACCTTCAACCGGATCGTACGATCCACCTGCGGCCTGCACCGGGCATGGGCGACCGGCTACCGACCAGCGCTATCAGCGCTTCGCATCCGCCTCACGCACCAGCACGAGGTAGACCGGGAAGTGGTCACTATAGCCATCCTGGTAAGTGTCACCAACGAAGGTCCGCTTGGGATATCCGGCGAAGTTGCCCTCATCCTGGCGCAGGTATGGCTCGTTGTACACCCGCACGCCATAGTAAGTGTAGCGACCACCCGCGCCGCTCACCAGGGCGGGGGACACGATGATCTGGTCAAAGAGGTTCCAGGAATCGCGCCATGCCAGTGATCCGATGCCCTTCTTGAAGGGCGCGTGCATGGGGTTGAAGAAGGTGCCCCCACGCGCCAGGGCCTGATCTCCGGTGGCACGCAGCCCCATGGTGATGCTCTTGTTCACCGGATCGTCGTTGAGGTCACCCATGTACAGGATGCGTGCATCGGGGCTGATGGCAAGCAGTGAATCAACGATGTGGCGGCCAAGCTCTCCGGCGGCCATTCGGTTGGGCATGGAGCGCTTCTCGCCACCGCGGCGCGAAGGCCAGTGCGCCACGATCACATGTACGGTGTCGCCGTCCATCACACCGCTCACAAGCAATTGATCACGCGTGCGGAAGGCAGTGTCAGCCATGCTGAGGCGGTAGCTCTTGTGCGCATACACGGCATAGCGCCTGGGGTCATGGATCAGTGCCACGTCCACACCACGGCGATCGGGGGAATCCTCATGTACCACGCGGTAGCCACGGTCCCTCAGTGCTTCTGAGCGGCAGAGGTCCTCCACCACGGAGCGGTTCTCCACCTCGGCCAGGCCCAACAGCGCCACGCCCCGCGGGTCGATGTCCCTGCCCAACGCGGCGATCACTTCTCCCATCTTGCCCACCTTCCGCTGGTAGCGCTGGCTGTTCCACTGCTTCGGGGCATCGGGCAGGAACTCACGATCGTCGGTGTTGGGCGAGTCGAGCGTGTCATAGAGGTTCTCGATGTTCCAGAAACCCACCAGGCTGGGTACGAACTGCTTGTCGGTCTGTGCCATGGCAGCTCCAACGAAGAGGGTGAAAGGAAGCACGAGGAGGAGGCGGGAACGGCGCATGGCAACGGGGATGGAGGGCGAATGTAGCCCCGCGGACGGGACGTGGGTCGATCCTTCCATGAACCCTCCGCCAAGTCCGTGCCGATCACTCGGGCAGCAACAGTGGATAGCGTTCGTTGTGAAGGTGGAGGAAGCGGAAGAGCGCCGCATCCTTGTTGCGTTCACGCGGGCTCAGGGCCAGGAACTCCTCCAAGAGCACCGGATCGCCTTGCAGGGCCTGGGCCATGCCTGCCGAGGTGAAGGGCAGGAAGGCGCCGGTGCGCATGTCCAGCAGTTGGTGAACCAGTGCCGTGCGCGTGATCGGGAAGGGCTGCAAATAGGGATCCCAGTCCCGGTAGCTCACCTCCACCACCAGGTGTGCGATGGAACCCATGAGCCCGATCCGGTAGAACCCGTTGCCGGCTGAGACGTAGATCACATCGTTCTGGCAAAAGCCCCACATGCGGTCCGGACGGACGGCCTCGCGCGCACCGCTATCGGGTTGCCAATAGAGACGGCTAACCACCCTGCGCAGGTCCTGAACGGGCAGGCCCTGATCATCGCGCAACCGTTCCATCGGTATGGCCGGCGCATTCAACCTGAGATCACGGAACGACCGGTACAACCCGTCACGCAGGTCCATGCCAGCGCTGTATGGCACCCATACGGTATCCATCTGCGCGCGCCCGGAAAGCGCGGCCAGCAACAACAAGAACACCGCCGGCAGCCGCATCATCGCAACGTGGAACGGATGAGCGCGACGACTTCATCTGGGGCCTGTGCATGCACCCAATGTCCGGCGTACGGGATGGTCTCCACGCGGCTGTTGGGGAACTGCTCCTTTATCGCTGGCAGGTCCTCGCGCAGGATGTAATCGCTCTGTCCTCCCCGGATGAAGAGCGTGGGGGTGTGCACCGTCTCCGGACCGATGGCCGCCAGAATGGCGGGCAGCTCGCGGGCCAGCAGCGGAACATTGACCCGCCAGGCGAGTTGATCCGCGGTGGCCCAGAAGAGGTTCTTCAACAGGAACTGCACCACGCCGGGCTCCTTCACCCGGGCGGCGATATGGGCCTCCACCTCCTTGCGTGTGCGGCCCGGTGCGAGGTCGGCGGTGAGCATCGCATCGATGATGTGCGCGTGGTTGTTGGCATGCTCCTTCGGACTGATGTCCACCACGACCAACTGGCGCAACAACTGGGGCCAATGCTGTGCGAAGACCATGGCCACCTTGCCCCCCATGCTGTGCCCCACGAGCACCACATCGCGCAAGCCCAGCCGTTCGACCAAGGCATGCACATCAGCGGCCATGAGCGGATAGGAGGTGTTGCGGGTGTGTGGCGAACGACCGTGATCACGCAGGTCCACCAGCAGCACTTCGCAGGGGGTGGAACCGGGGTCGGTGGGTTCGGCCAGCTCCTTGCCGATGGTGCCCCAGTTATCGGACGTGCCGAACAGGCCGTGGAGCACCACCACGGGGGGAGCGCCCTCCGGCCCAAGCCGCTTATGGTGCAGGTCAACGATCATCGCAGTTCGCGCAGATAAAGCTGCACGGTGTTCTCCAACCCATAAAGCAGCGCGTCGCAGATGAGGGCATGGCCGATGGATACCTCCAACAGACCGGGTACCTGCCGGGCGAAGAAACGCAGGTTCCGAAGGTCCAGGTCGTGGCCGGCGTTGATGCCAAGACCCACCCCAGCGGCCACATGGGCAGCGCGTACGAAGGGGGCCACGGCCGCTTCACGGTCCACCGCATAGTGCGCGGCATAGGGTTCGGTGTAAAGCTCGATGCGGTCCACGCCGGTGGTGGCGGCCGCTTCAACATGGTCGGTTTCCGTACCCAGGAAGATCGATGTGCGGAAACCCTGCCCCTTCAAGCGGGCCACCACTTCGCGCAACTGCTGCTGATGGGCGATGGTGTCCCAGCCGGCATTGCTGGTGAGCACGCCGGGGGGATCGGGGACCAGCGTCACCTGCGCAGGCCGCACCTCTTCCACCAGGGCGAGGAAGTCGGCGCTGGGATAGCCCTCGATGTTGAACTCCGTGGTGAGGCGGGGTGCGAGGGCTCGCACGTCGCTGCGGCGGATGTGGCGTTCATCCGGACGTGGATGTACGGTGATCCCCTGCGCGCCCCACCGCTCAAGCTGCAAGGCCGAAGCCAGCACATCGGGGTTGTTGCCGCCACGCGCATTGCGCAGTGTGGCCAGCTTGTTGATGTTCACGCTCAGTCGGGTCACCTTGCGGATGCGTTACTTTGCCACCATCGGGGGCGCACAAAAGTAGGTCCCCCGCGTTCCTTCCCCAGGAGCCTTTGACCATGCACGCCATCGACCTCATCACCAACGACATCCCCCTGCTGCGTCCACAAGATGCGCCAGGCCGCGCCCTGGACTGGATGGAAGAGTTCAAGGTGTCGCACCTGCCCGTGGTGGACCAAGGGAGGCTGGTGGGATTGGTGAAGGAACGCGAACTGGAGGAGCACGGCGATCCACACGGCACCGTTGCGGAATACATGGAACGGGTGGAGGTTCCCTATGTGCGTGGCGGACAGCACATCTACGAAGTGATGAAGCTGTTCGGTGAACGTGGGCTGTCCGTGGTGCCGGTGCTCGATGACATGGGGCTGTATCTGGGCAGCATCACCGAGCATGAAGCGTTGATGAAGCTCTCCCAGGTGGTGAACATCGCAGAGGTGGGAAGCATCGTAGTGCTGGAGATGAACCAGGTGGACTACAGCCTGCATGCGATCGCCCGGATCGTGGAAGGAAATGGAGCGCGTATCCTCAGCGTATACACACGCGGTGTACCGGACAGTGTGCGGGTGGAGGTGACCTTGAAGATCAACCGGGAGGACATCAGTGACATCCTGCAGTCCTTCGACCGTTACGAGTACTTCGTGAAGTCCACCTACCAGGGCTCGCGCTTCCACGACGACCTGCGCAACCGCTACGACGAGCTGATGCGCTTGATGAACCTGTGATGCGGCACACCGGCAGGCGGATCCTGCGCCGTTCCCTTCCCACCTTCCTCCTGCTGCTCCACTTGCTGCCGTTGAGCGCCCAGCCCGACAGCATGACCTCCGCACTGCGCATCCATGGTGTCACCATCACCGGCAACAAGGTCACGCGAGAGCCCATCATCCTGCGGGAGCTGCTGGTGAGGGAGGGTGAGACCCTGGGGCTGGCGGACTTCTACGAGCGCACGGAGCGCAGCAGGCAGAACCTGATGAACACGGGCCTTTTCAACACGGTCACGGTCCTGCCGCTCTTCCTGAACGCCACATCCGTGATCGTGGAGGTGGTGGTGAACGAACGCTGGTATTGGTGGCCCGGGCTCATCTTCCAGCTCGCGGACCCCAACTTCAACACCTGGTGGCTCACACGCGACCTCGACCGTGTGAATTACGGGGTTCGATCATACCGATACAACTTCCGGGGACGCAACGAGACGCTCCGTGCCGTGGCACAGTTCGGATACACCCGGCAATTCGCATTGCAATACAAAGTGCCGTATGTGGACCGTCGGCAACGTTGGGGCATCACCGTGGGAGGAGGGTTCGAACAGCAGGCCGAAGTGACCAGTGGAACGGTGGACAACAAGCGGATCCTGCTGCGTGATCCGGACGGTCCCAACCGCACCGAGCGGTGGGGCTCACTGGAGCTTACACTGCGCAGGGCGCACGACATCCGACACTACTGGCGTGCCGGCTACACGGACGCAGAGGTGACAGACACCGTGGTGCAGCGATCCGCGGACTACTTCGATGGTGATGCGCTGCGCACGCGCTATTTCAGCCTGGGCTATGGCCTTGTATGGGACCGGAGGGACAACCGTGCCTTCCCGCGCAAGGGACACTATGCGGAAGTGCGCATCGACCGGTGGGGCCTGGGTGTGGGTGGCGAGGCCGAACCTGATATCACCACCTTGTATGCCACTGCCAAGCGCTGGTGGGTCCTTGGCGAGCGCTGGACCGCAGCCCTGTCCCTGCGCGGCCGGGTGACACAGGGCACACCGCCGTACTACGTGCAGGAAGGCCTCGGCTACAGCGCCCAGGTGCGCGGATACGAATATTACGTGGCCGACGGGGAGCACTTCACCATGGGAAGGGCCAATGTGCTGTTCACGCTCTTCCGGCCTCGCTCCTACCGGCTGGAGGCCGTACCCATGGAATCGTTCCGCACCCTGCACCTGGCATTGTACCTGAACGCGTATACGGACATGGGCCGCGTATGGGATAGCCGCTATTCCGCTGAGAATTCCCTCAACGACCAATGGCAGCGTGGGCATGGCCTTGGCGTGGACCTTGTGACGAGCTACGACCAGGTGGTCAGGTTCGAATACAGCATCAACGCTTTGGGCGAGCACGGATCCTTCCTACATTTCACTCAACCCTTCTGATCGTATGCGCCTCGGATTGATGGCCCGGGACATGAGCCCGGAGAACCTGGAACTGGCACGAGCCGTGCTCGCCCGGATGCACGCAGCAGGCCTGGAGACGCTGCCCGCCGCCGGCCTGGCCGTCCAACTGGGCATGCCTGCGGCATTGGATGCCGGCGACCATGAGGACGTGGACCTGTGGGTGGGACTGGGAGGGGATGGAACCCTGCTGGACATGGTGGCACAGGTCGGCCGTGGCGGAGTGCCGGTACTGGGCATCAATCTGGGCCGTCTCGGCTTCCTTTCGTCCGTCCGCATCGAGGACCTCGATGGAGCGCTGGCGGCCTTGAAGGCAGGGCGCTATGCCGTGCAGGAACGCAGCCTGCTGGAGGTCACCGACCACCACGAAGTGTTGGGTACGGTGAACTTCGCCCTCAACGAGGTCAGCATCAGCAAGCGGGACAGCGCGAGCATGGTGGCCTTGCATGTGCACCTTGACAACGACTTCCTGAACACCTATTGGGCGGATGGGCTCATCGTGGCCACACCCACCGGATCGACAGCCTACTCGCTCAGCTGTGGCGGCCCCATCCTGCATCCCACCAGCAACGCATTGGTCATCAACCCCATCTCCCCACACAACCTCAATGTCAGGCCCTATGTCATTCCGGACCACTTCACCATCCGGGTGCGCCTGGAGGCCAGGGCCGACAAGTGCCTGCTGAACCTCGATGCGCGCAGCGTATCAGTGGATGGCGATGCCACCATCACCATACGGAGGGCACCGTTCGACCTGAAATTGGTGCAGCTGGAAGGCCAGGATCCGTTGGACACCCTGCGCAACAAGCTCAACTGGGGCCTGGATCGTCGCAGCGCCTCCCGGTAGGCTGACCAGGATCACCCCGGGAAGGGGCTTTCCTCCCTAATTTAGCCTTCCGGAGAACATTCTGTTCACGGGCATTCATCGTTGTGATGACCCTGTTCGCCCCGATCGGCCGACCGCGCTCCTGCCGCTCCCTGTTGCTGGCCTTGCTGGTCGCACTACCTGTGCTGATGTGCGCCCAACCGGCCCCGTTCCAGCATGAACAGGTGGCCAGTGGGTTCGGCCTTCCGTCATCGGGTGTGTTCCTGCCCGACGGCCGCATGCTCATCACAACCCTGCAAGGCCGCATCTTCATCACCACCCCGCTCGACCAGCGGCCTGTCCTGTCATCCGTCTACATGGACATCCCCAACGTGAACAACACCGGGGAGCACGGGCTCATCGAGATCATGCTCGACCCGCAGTTCAGCAGCAACAACCACTTCTACGTCTTCTACAGCACACAGGGGAACAAGAACCGGGTATCGCGCTTCACCCATAACGGCAATAACGCTTCTCCGGCAAGTGAACAGATCATCTTCGAGACCGTGACACCGTTCAGCAGTTGTTGTCACATCGGGGGGGGAATGGCTTTTGTTGACAACAACACCATCCTTCTGTGCGTAGGGGATGATTTCGCCCCGGCCCTGGCGCAGAACATGGCATCACCCTACGGCAAGGTGCACCGCGTGCGCAAGGATGGCACCCTGCCTTCGGACAACCCCTACTTCGATGGAACCCCTGGGAACCTCAATGCAAGCGGGGTGTTGAAGAGCATCTATTGTGCGGGACTGCGGAACCCGTTCAGGGCCTCGGTGAACCCCACCACCGGGCAATTCCTGATCGGCGAGGTGGGTGGCAACGACCATGCCGTTGCATGGGAGGACCTGCATGTGGCAAGCCCTGCAGCGAATTTCGGCTGGCCATTTTGTGGCGATGGGGGCCGCACGCCCACAGGTGCCTGCCTGGACCCGCTCTACTCCGATCCGCTCTTCACCTACCCGCATGCCGGCACCGGGGCCTCCATCACGGCTGGCATCGTATACACCGGAAGCATGTTCCCCGCCGAATGGCAGGGGCTATACATCTACGGCGATTATGCACGCGATGAACTGCGCTACCTGACCATGGACCAGGACGGCGCGGCAACGGGCAACCTGCCGTTCCTGAACGCCGGCGTGGGGGGTACCTTCCCCTTGAGCGTGGTGAAACTCCTGCAAGGGCCGGATGGATCCCTCTACTACATCGACCTGGTGAGCGAGTTCGTGACATACACGGGAGCATTACACCGCATTTTCTACTCGGCCAACACCGCTCCGGAATGCGGGCCGGTAACAGCCAGCCCGAACGATGGACCCGGGCCCACGCTCACCACCACTCTGAGCGGGAGTGCATCGGATGCCGAGGGGGATCCGCTCAGTTTCAGCTGGACACCCGGTGATGGAGGTCCTGCCCTCACCGGCCCCACCGTATCCCACACCTATACCGCACCCGGCACCTATCTCCCCACCCTGTTGGTGTCGGATGGCAACAGCACGATCAACTGCGGCTCCGTCGCTGTAACCCTCGGCTCGCCCCCCACCGCCCAGATCCTGGACCCGGTCACGGGCAGCCTTTTCCGCAGCGGTGAGGTCGTCACCTTCACCGGTCAAGGCTTCGATGATGACCCGCTGACCGAAGCCAACTACAGCTGGACCGCCGTCTTCAACCATGACGATCACATCCACCCTGAAGCTGGTGCTACAGGCACCAGTACGTTCGACCTCATCATACCTACGACAGGGCACGGCTATTCCGGGAACACGTCATACACGGTCACCCTCACCATCACCGATCCTGATGGGCTGCAGCATAGCCAGAGCGTGCAGATCTTCCCGGAGAAGGTCGACGTGACCGTGAACAGCATGCCCCCTGGCCTGCAGGTGCTTGTGGAGGGTCTGCCGGTGCTCACACCCTATACGTTCGACCAGGCCATCGGCTACCAGGTGCAGATTTCGGTCCCGATCGGCCCGCAATGCCTGGGTAACAGCAGTTACAGTTTCGGATCCTGGAGCACCGGTGGCCCGATGACCCACGGGTATACCGTGCCGGTGAGCAACAGCACCATCAGCGCCAGCTTCCAACCAGCGGGCAATTGCGGCAGCTGCGGACAGTTCCTGGCGCTGGACGGAGCGGATGACAGGGTGGCGGTCGAACCCTTCACCCTGGACGGCGACCACACCATCGAGTTCTGGCAGCGGCCGGAAGCCGGTTTCAGCGATGCGGACGCCATCCTCGGCAACAGCCTTGACTTCTCGCTCGACCTGGCAGATGGGCGGCTGCGCTACTATCTCAACGGGGCCGCCCGCGTGACCTCTGTCAGCACCATGGTGGCCAACCAGTGGAACCACTATGCCGTGGTGCGGAGCGGATCCCAACTGACCATCTATGTGAACGGAGTGGCCGATGCCACCACCACAGCCCCCACGAATACAGCCCCGGTCACGATCGGCAGCATCGGTCGCAGCCTGTTCCCCGGGGCCTATGGGGGTGGCCTGGACGAGCTACGCATCTGGTCCGTTGCGCGGACCGCAGCGCAGTTGAGCGCGAGCCGGAACGTGCACGTGGACCCCTCCGATACGACACTGGAAGCATATTGGCGCTTCGACCAGGAACCGGGTGACCAGGTGCTGCAGGACCTGAGCACGAACCTGCGACAAGGCTTGATGGGCGGGTCCCTGCTGGCAGAACCTTCGGACCCGGATCTCGGTGCCACCAACGGTCCGATGCAATTGGCCTGTGAGCGCACGGTGTCGCTGCAACTTCGGATGCTCCTACAGGGAGCCTACGTTCCGTCCACCGGACGCATGCGGGACGCCCTCCGCAGTGCAGGGCTCCTGCCCATCATCGAACCGTACACCGCCCTTGGCTTCACCCTCACCGCAGGCACGGGTGCAGCGGTCCTCCCCTCCGTGTTCTCAACCACGGGTGCGAACGCGGTGGTGGACTGGGTGCTGGTGGAACTGCGGAAGGCCGATGATCCGACCGTCGTCGTGCAACGCCTCCCCGCGCTGCTGCAACGGGATGGTGACGTGGTCGACCCCGGTGGCTCCAGCCCGGTGCAGTTGACGGTTGATGCTCCGGCCTATCATGTGGCGGTGCGGCACCGCAACCACCTTGCCACCATGAGCAAGGACCCGGTAGCCTTCAGCTTGCAGGAAGCCTTGCTGGACCTGACCCTCAGCAGCACTCAGACCTACGGCATCAACGGCCAGGCCCTGACCGGGGGGCGCTCCGCGCTATGGGCGGGGGATTGCAATGGCGATGGCACGGTGCGGTACACGGGATCGGGCAATGATCGCGACCCGATCCTGTTGGGGGTTGGAGGGTCTGTGCCAACGGCTGTTGCGTTCGGTTATTCCCTGAATGACGTGAACCTCGACGGGGTGATCCGGTACGTGGGCACGGCCAATGACCGTGATCCGGTGCTGGTATCCATCGGCGGAACGGTGCCCACCAACGTGCGCACCGTCCAATTACCCTGAACGCGGCCTTCACCTTCCTTAACAGTCAGGTGGTCCGCACATGGGCAGGACCGATAACTTCGTCCCTTCGATGAATGGGGATACCAGCGGTTCCCACGCATCGTTATCCGCAGCATGAAGCGCCACATCGTCCTGTTGATCTGCACCTTGTTCGGCATCCAGGTGCTGTTTGCGCAGGTAAGCGAGATCGGGGGTACCATCGGAGCCTCGTACTACATCGGCGACCTGAACCCCACCCGCCACTATCCGCGCGACACCAAGCTGGCCGGAGGGCTGGTCTACCGCTACAACTTCAACGACCGCTATGCCCTTCGTTTACAAGGCCTTTATGGAACTTTGAAAGCCTACGACAGCGATTCGCGGGACACCCTCCAGTTGCTGCGCAACCTGCACTTCACCACCAAGGTGTTCGAGGCGGCGGCCCTGTTCGAGATCAACTTCTTCAAGTATCGCAAGAAAGGCAAGGACGGCAGGTTCTGGACCCCGTTCGTATTCGGGGGGCTGGCCTATTTCAGGGTGAACCCCAAGGCGCAGCTGGACGACACCTGGTACGAATTGCAGCCCCTGGGTACCGAAGGGCAGGGCACCACCGCCACCGGCAACAGTGAACCGTACAAGCTGGACAACGTGTCCATCCCCTTCGGCGCAGGCCTGAAGGTGAACCTGGGCAAGATGGACATCCAGGCGGAATGGGGCATGCGCCGCACCTACACGGACCACATCGATGACGTGAGCGGCACCTACGTGGACAATGCACTGCTGGCTGCGGAGAACGGTCCGCTGGCTGCCCAGCTGGCGGATCGGAGCGGATTGACGGGGGTGCCCGGCTACGATGCGGCCGGCCGGGCCCGTGGCGACAGCAATACGCGCGATTGGTACGTCTACTCCGGACTGACCATCACTTATATCATCACGCGCTTCTCGGACTGCGACGAGCAGTACAACTGGATGAAGCGGAAGCGCTGATGGACGGGATCTTCGACCTTTGCCGCCCCTTGGACCAGACCGCTCATACCGCCGAACAGCTCCGTTCACGCATCGACATGCACCGGGTGCCCCGGCACGTGGCGATCATCATGGATGGCAACGGGCGTTGGGCCAAGCAGCACGGCGAGGCACGCATCGTGGGGCACATGAACGGGGTGCGCAGCGTGCGTGAGGCCCTGCAGGGATGCACGGAACTGGGGGTGAGCCACCTCACCCTGTATGCCTTCAGCACCGAGAACTGGAACCGTCCGAAGGCGGAAGTGGACGCACTGATGGACCTGCTGGTGAACACCGTGGTGAAGGAGTTGGATGAGCTTCACGAGAACGAGGTACGATTGAACGCCATCGGCGATCTCGACAGCCTTCCGCAAAGCTGCCGGGCCACCCTGCGCGATGCCATGCAGCGGACCAGCACCAACAGCAGGATCACCGTCACGCTGGCATTGAGCTACAGTGCTCGCTGGGAACTGGTCCAGGCCATGCGCCACATCGCCGAAGACGTACAACAAGGCCGGCTGAGCCCAGACGCCATCGACGAACACCGCATCGAGGGGGCGCTCTGCACGGCCGGAATGCCCGAACCCGAGCTGCTGATCCGCACCAGCGGTGAGCAACGCATCAGCAACTTCCTGCTGTGGCAGCTGGCCTATGCCGAACTTTGGTTCACCCCCGTACTGTGGCCCGACTTCAAGCGCGAGCACCTCTTCCAGGCGGTGCTTGAATACCAGCAACGAGAGCGTCGCTTCGGCCTCACCAGCGAACAGGTCTCCGCCCCATGAACCGCTCCATCACCCTACTCGTCCTGTTGTGGAGCCTCATGCTCCGTGCGCAGGAACAACCCGTGATGGATTACGGGTTCCCACAGGAATACGAGATCGGGGGCATCACGGTAAGCGGCACCCAGAGCACCGACCCCAACGCCATCAAGCTGTTCAGCGGCCTTCAGGTGGGCGATCGCATCACCGTTCCGGGTGACCGCATCGCGCGGGCCATCCGCAACCTGTGGGACCAGAAGCTCTTCAGCGATGTACGCATCGAGGCCGCCGAGGTGCGCGGCAGGACCATCTTCCTGCACATCGTGGTGGAGGAGAAGCCACGCCTCAGCCGCTTCCGCTTCACGGGCGTGAGCCGCAGCGAGACGGACAAGCTGCGCGAGGAAGTGGAACTGATCGCGGGTCAACAGGTGAACGAGGCCCTGGTGGCCAACACCCGCTACCGCGTGCGGCGCTATTTCGCGGACAAGGGCTACCTGAAGGCCTCGGCCGACATCGTCGAACGGGTGGATACGGCACGCACGAACAGCGTATCGCTTGTGATCGCCGTGGACAAGGGACCCCGGGTGAAGATCCGCGACGTCGTGTTCCATGGCAACACGGAGCTTGCCGACGAACGCCTGCGCCGCGCGCTGAAGAAGACCAAGCGCAAACGCTGGTGGAACATCTTCGGCAGCAGCAAGTTCGACAGCCAGGAGTTCAAGAACGACAAGGCACGGGTGCTGGAGACCTACAACAACGAAGGCTTCCGCAATGCCAGTATCGTTCGGGACACCATGTACTACGTGAGCGATGACCGGGTGAACGTGGAGCTTTTCCTGGAGGAGGGCCCCAAGTTCCACTTCCGCAATGTGCGTTTCGCAGGCAACACCAAACACAGCGACGAGGAACTGCGCACCATCCTCAACATCAGGCGCGGTGATGTGTACAGCAAGAAAGTACTGGACAGCCGTCTGTACATGAACCAGAGCGGACGCGACATCAGTTCGCTTTACATGGACGACGGCTATCTGTCCTTCTACGTGGACCCGGTGGAGCTCCTTGTGGAAGGCGACAGCATCGACCTGGAATTACGCATCCGTGAGGGAAAGCAGTACCGCATCCGCAATGTCATCATCAAGGGGAACACCAAGACACACGAACGGGTGGTCCGCCGGGAGATCCGCACCAAGCCTGGACAACTGTTCAACCGCAGTGATGTCATCCGTACCCAGCGTGAGCTTTCCAACCTCGGCTACTTCAATCCCGAAAGCCTTGGGGTGAACCCCATTCAGGACCCGCGTACCGGCACGGTGGACCTGGAGTACACCGTGGAGGAGAAACCCAGCGACCGACTGGAACTGAGCGGTGGCTGGGGCGCAGGCCGCCTTGTGATGTCGCTGGGCCTGTCGTTCACCAACTTCTCCATGCGCAAGATCTTCCATGGCCCCAGTTGGCAACCCCTGCCGAGCGGGGATGGACAAACGCTGAACCTGCGCGCACAGACCAACGGCAGGTTCTTCCAGAGCTACAGCCTCAGCTTCGTGGAACCCTGGCTCGGCGGCCGCAAGCCCAACGCGCTGAGCTTCTCGGTATTCCACTCGGTGCAGACCAACGGCCAGGGCCGCTTCGTTGATACCGATGCCGGGCGGGTGGACAATCCCCTCCGCCAATCGCTGCTGATCAGCGGTGCGAGCGTTGGCCTGGGCAAGCGCCTCACCGTGCCCGACGATTATTTCATCCTTCGCCAGACGCTGGCCTACCAGCGTTACGACCTGCGGAATTACAGCAGCGGCGCCGTCATCTTCAGTTTTGCGAACGGAACCAGCAACGTCCTGAGCTACCAGGTGCAGCTTTCGCGCAACTCGGTGGACCAGCCCTTCTTCGCACGTTCGGGATCGGATGTTACCCTGACCGTGAAAGCGACCCCTCCCTGGAGCCGCCTGCCCGGTCTGTACAACGGTCCTGCGGACTACTCCACCGCCACAGCGGCTGAGCGCTATCGGTGGGCGGAGTTCCACAAGTGGAAGTTCACGACCCAGTGGTACAACAAGCTCACCAACAGCAAGAGCGGACACAACCTGGTGCTGATGACACGCGCCGGCTTCGGCTACCTGGGTCGCTACAACGCGGCGGTGGGGAATTCCCCCTTCGAGCGTTTCTACCTCGGCGGCTCCGCCCTTACTGGCTTCCAGCTGGACGGTCGGGAGATCGTGGGGCTCCGGGGCTACGATGACTTCTCCCTGTCACCGAACACCGGCAACTTCGCCATCACCAAGTACACCGCAGAGCTCCGGTTCCCGGTATCGCTCAACCCCTCTGCCACCATCTACACCCTCGGCTTCGTGGAGGCCGGCACCGTCACCCCCCTGCGGCTGTTCCTGTAGCTCAGGCCTTCAGCAGCGCCGCCGCGATCCGCTCCCGGCTCAACGGCATGTCCCGGATGCGGGTGCCCAGGGCATGGGCGACGGCGTTGCCGATGGCCGCGGCGGTCG
>CAZLGY010000015.1:0-18455 GCA_964559165.1 uncultured Chryseobacterium sp. | reverse complement strand
TTCCGCACCTTCGACCCCTTCAAACTCTACCGCTCCGCAGGGGTGGGCCTGCGCCTGTTCCTGCCCATGTTCGGCCCGATGGGATTGGATTATGGATGGCGCCTGGACGATGTCCCGGAACTACCGAACATGGCCCGAAGCCAGTTCCATTTCACGATCGGCATAGATCTTGGCGAGCTGTAGACCGGATCGCCTAATTTTCCCCGGCAAGCCATGTCACACCTCCGTACCTCCCTCCTCCTCCTGGCGGTCCTGCTGGGGATGGTGCACACGGCCGATGCGCAGCGCATCGCCTTCGTGAACACCAAGTACATCCTGGACCAGATGCCCGAATACAGTTCCGCACAAAAGGAGCTGGACCGCTTCTCCAAGCAATGGCAGGATGAGATCGATGAGCGTCACCAGCAGATCAAGCGGCTGCGCGACAGCTATAATGCCGAAGCCATCCTGCTCACCGAGGAGATGAAGCGCACCCGTCTGGACGAGATCGATCGGCGCGAGCGAGAGGCTCGCGACCTTCAGAAGAAGCGCTTCGGACCCAACGGGGACCTCTTCAAGAAGCGCCAGGAGCTCATCCAGCCCGTCCAGGACCGCGTGTACAACGCCGTGAAGGAAGTGGCCGGGACCAGCTATGTAGCGGTGTTCGACATCGGTGGCCAGAGCAGCAACCTGCTTTTCGCCAGCGAGAAGTATGACAAGAGCGACAGCGTGCTGCGCAAGCTCGGCATCCGCCCGGGCAAGGAGGGCGGCAGCGGTGGCGACGACGATAATGAGTTCGGCGAACCGCCGGCCGAACAAGGAGGAGGCAAGGACACCGAACAGCGCAACGCTGCCCCTGAAAGCAAACCCGGCGGCTCCGAAATGAAACAACCCCGATGAACACTGCAATGAAGAACCTGATCCTGGCCGCCGGCCTCCTGCTGAGCGTACTGCCCGCTGCGGCCCAGAACCCCGTGAAACTCGGTCACATCGACCGCCAGAAGCTCATGCTCCTGCTCCCCGAGCGCAAGGACGCCGAGACCAAAATGCAGGCCTTCGCCAAGACCTTGGACGACCGGCTGAAGGCCATGGGCACCGAGTACCAGACCAAGATGGCGGACGCACAGGGCCGCGCTGAGACCATGACCCAGACCGAGAAGGAGATGGTCGTGCGGGAGATCCAGGAGTTGGAGCAGCGCATCACCGCTGCGCAGGAAAAGGCCCAGGAAGACCTCGCCAAGCAGGAGGAGGAGCTGCTCAAGCCCATGGTCGACAAGACCAACAAGGCCATCAACGATGTGGCCGCTGAGAACAGCTTCACCTACATCTTCGACACGAGCACGGGCTTCGTGCTGTACTTTGACAGGGGCGAGGACATCCTGCCACTGGTGAAGGCCAAGCTCGGCATCCAGTAACTGCCCCGGTGAAGCACGACGTACGCCCCATCGGCATCTTCGATTCGGGCATCGGCGGCCTCACCGTAACGGCAGCCATCCGACAGGCGCTCCCAAGGGAGCGCCTGCTCTATTTCGGGGACAACCAACACGTGCCTTACGGGCAGCGCAGGCTGGACGAGGTGCGGACCTTCAGCCATGCCATCGTGGAGGCCCTGTTGCGGGCGGACTGCAAGCTCATCGTCATCGCCTGCAACACGGCGAGCGCTGCAGCGCTGGCGGCCGTGCGTGCCGGGCATCCGGGCTTCCCCTTCGTGGGCATGGAGCCTGCGGTGAAGCCCGCCGTGGAGCACACCAGCACCGGTACGGTGGGCGTCATCGCCACCACCGCCACCTTCCAGAGCGAGCTCTACGCCAGCATCGTGGAGCGCTTCGCCGGCGATGTCACCGTATTGCACCAGGCCTGTCCGGGGCTGGTGTCGCAGATCGAGGAGGGCTTGCTGGAGCACCCCGATACGGAGGCCATGCTGCGCGGCTGGTTGGAACCGATGCTGGCACGGAACATTGATGCGCTGGTACTGGGTTGCACACACTACCCCTTGGTGCGCCCGCTCATCGCCCGTATCGTGGGGCCAGGGGTGCGCATCATCGATCCCGCACCCGCCATTGCGCGCCGCGTGCAGCAACTGCTGAACGAACAACACCTGAGCACCGATGCGGAGCAGGGCAGCTTGCAGTGCTGGACCAGCGGAGACCCGGCAGCCTACGCTGGCACGTTGGCGCACCTGGGGCTGGAGGCGGAGGTAAGGCGGGGGGTGTGGGGGGAGGGGATCCTCACCCTTCCTTGAACCAGCCCGCGTACAGCCGGTAGTTCGCGGCGATGCGTTCGATCTCGTTCCGGGAGAGGTCGGCGCTGACCGGGCCGATCCGTTTGGCGGGCACACCGGCCATGAGGCTGCCGGGTTCAACCACCGTGTTCTGCAACACCACGGCCCCGGCGGCGACCACGCTGCCTTCGCCGATCACCGCCTGGTCCATGACGATGGCCCCCATTCCGATGAGCACCTTGTCGTGTACGGTGCAGCCGTGCACGATGGCGTTGTGACCGATGCTGACGTCGTTGCCGATGGTGAGGCCGCACTTCTGGTACGTGCTGTGCAGCACGGCACCATCCTGGATGTTCACGCGATCGCCGATGCGGATGCTGTTGACATCGCCGCGCACCACGGCGTTGTACCACACGCTGCAGCCGCTGCCCATCACCACATCGCCCAGCACCACAGCGGTCTCAGCGAGGAAGGGTTCATCAGCGAACTGCGGCGTGAAGCCACGGACGGAGCGGATCAGGGCCATGGATGCGAAGGTGTCAGGCTCCAAAGCAACGGAACAAACGGCGGATGGACCGTTCAAACGCATGATCCATCCGAGGCATCACTCCTTCTTCCCGGGCATCTTGCCGCAGCCTTCCTTCTGGCAGCAGGCGGGCAGCTTGGCGAACGCCTTGGCATCGCCGGGGAGATCGTCCGCTGCATAGCCCAGCAGGGTGAGGTCGGTGCGGATCTTCTCGGGGCTCACCTTCTTCGCATCGTATTGCACGGTGACGAGTCCGGTGGCGAGGTCGAGGTCCACGGACTTCACGCCCTTGGTATAGATGAGCTCCTCCTCGATGGTGCGTTCGCACATGTCGCACACGCTCGAGGTGTGGATGACGATGCTGCTCCAGTCCTTTTCCTGGGCGCTGAGGGTGCTGCCGGCCAGGGCGAGCAGCAGGGTGATAAAGGTGCGGTTCATGGGGTGGGGGGTGTGGGTTCTTGAGTGGTTCGGTCAAGTCGGAATCGGAGGCCACCATAGACCATGGCGCGGTTGGTGGGTCCCCAGATGAGCGTTGCATCAAAGTAGGGGCCAAAGGGATCGTCCGCAGCGATGATCTGCTCGCGCTGCAGCGTGCTGGTGAGGTTCTCACCGCCCACGTAGAACTCCACGTTGCCGCGCACATGGGTGATCTGCGCGTGGAGCGTGGCGTAGGCTGGTGAGCGTTCGGGCATGCGCAGCTCAGGGGGGTTGCGGTCGGTGGCGGGCATGCGTGCATCGCCGAAGAGGTTCAGGCTCACATCGTAGCGCCAGCGTTCCTTGGGGCCGGCATAGGACAGGTCCACCAACCCGCGGTGGCGCGGGGTGAAGGGCCGCTCCAGCAGGCGGCCGTCGAAGGTGGTGCGCACATCGTAGTAGCGGTGGCTGACACGCAGCAGCAGGTCGCGGCTCAAGTTCACCTGCACATCGGTCAACAGGCTGTTGGCGAAGGACGGGCCGTCGAGCATGTAGAACGCCAACCCGAGCGGTGACCGGTCAAGGTCGGCCACGAGCTGCTGGGTGAAGCGGCTGTGGTAGGCATCGAGGCCCAGCGCCCACTTGCGACCGAGCCACTTGAACTTGTGCAGCATCGATACCCCGAAGTTCCACGCGCGCTCCATGCCCAATTCACCCTGGAAGGTGATGCGGCGGGAGCTTGCCAGCACGGCGGGTTGTTCCACGAGCGGGTTGGGGGTGCGGAAGCCACGGCCCACGGACGCTCGCAGGGTGGTGAGCGGCGCCAGTTCGTAGCGGGCATGCAGGCGGGGGCTCACGATGGTACCGAAGGGCTCGTTCACATCCACGCGCACACCGCTCACAAGGTTCAATGCCCCGCGCTTCATGCTGTGCTCGGCGAACAGACCCGGCATGGTCTCCAAGCGGGATAGATCAAGCGGCGCCACGAGCGTATCGCGCAGCACCTCGGTGTAGTCGTCCACCTGGTACGATAGGCCGGCCTTCAAGCCGTCGTTGCCATCGCGCAACAGCTGCTGGTACACGGCGTTCACGTAGGCGCTCTGCTGCTGACCGGTGTAGTTGCGCAGACCGTAGGTGGCGTCCATGGTGTGGTGGCGCAGCGCCACGATCAGCCCCACGCTCTTGGTGGGATCATTGCGGAACACGAAGCCCGACTTCGCGAAAACATCCACCATCTCCTGGTCGAGCTGGATGCGGTACAGCTCCAGCGGGCGGTGGCCGGTGTGCTCCTCCCCCAGCGGCTTGGCCCCATGCATCACGCTTTGTCCGCCACTACGACGATCGTTGACGTAGCGCACGTTCACTTGTGCACTGCGGCGTTCGCCCTGATACAGCCAGCGGTCCATCACGTTGATGCGGCGCGTGAGGGGCATGTCCATGAACATGTCGCCGTTCTGGTCCATCTCCAGCTCGAAGAGGTTGCCGTGGAGCAGCAGCAGGTTGGCGCTCTGCCTGCCCGTGCGCTGGGCGCTGTGCACGTTGAGCTCGGCGCGGCCCTGGCTGTTGCCGTAAGCGTTCACGAAGAGCGGCGGTTCCTCCAGCGGGTTCAGCAGGCACAGTTCGATCTGTCCGCTCATGGCGTTGGGTCCGTTCACGGCAGTGCCCACACCCTTGCTGAGGTTGATGTCCTTGATCCACGTGCCGGGCAACAGCGTGAGTCCGGAAGTGCCGGAAAGGCCGCGGAGGAAGGGGATGTTCTCCACGCCGATCTGGGCATAGCGACCATCGAGCCCCAGCATGCGGATGGTCTTCGCGCCGGAGACCGCATCGCTGTATTGCACATCCACGGTCGCGTTGGTCTCGAAGCTCTCGCTAAGGTCGCAACAGGCCGCACGCTTCAGCTCCTTCTGGCCGATGCGTTCGGTGGCGTTGATGGTACGGGCATCGAGCAGGGTGCCGCTGGCGCGCTCCACCACCTCCACGGCCCGGATTTCCACGGCCCAGCGCAAGGTGACCTGCACTGGCGCGGTGGGGGGGGCTGTGAAGGGCAGCACGGCGGGGGCATAGCCTACGAAGGACACCTGCAGTTCGGCAGGCCAGGCGGGGGGCGGCGCGATGCTGAAGCGGCCGTCCATGTTGGTGGTGGTACCGATGGTGGTGCCGCGCCACATGACGTTGGCCGCGGGGAGCTGCTCACCGGTGTCGACGGTACGCACCTCACCGCGTATGGGGTCCTGCGCGGCGAGCGTGGCAGCACAGAGGATGGAAGCGAACAGAGCGAGGAACTTCACGGGGATCGGATCGGGATGGAAGAACAGGGATGCGCGGCACAGTACCGCAGGGCCGCAGGCAGCGGCGGTTCGCTGTTCCGATCAGATCAACAGGCGACGGAGACGTGCCTGGCGTTCACGGCCTTCCTCGGGCGGAGGGCCCGTGGCGAAGCCCACGTGCGTTGGACGCTCCACCACAGCGCTGCTCCACACGGGCAGGTGGCCCACCACGATGAACGCGGGCACCAATCGGAGGTCGCGCTCCTGACGCTGTTCAAGACCATCGGAGCCCACTTCGGAGAAGAGGCAACAGACGGGGCTGATACTGGCTTGGGAAGGATCGGTCACCTCCAGGCAGCACTCCTCGAGCAGGCCGTACGCCACGATGGTACGCCCTGACATCAGGCAACTCATGCGCGAAAGGCTGAACACGCCCGACCCCAGCAGGAGCAGCAGCGCAGCCAGAATGCCGGGCCAGCGGTGTCGGGTCAGGTAAGGACGCATTTACAGTCCAAAAATACACCATACGGCAGCCCTGTCAACAGCAACGGATCACAGCGGTTGGAAGCCCACCGACGCCATGCGCGTACTTTTGGTCCATGTCGCAGACCCTCAAGCGCCCACCGGTCTCCGTTTACGCGGAAAGCACCCCGAACCCTTTCACCATGCGCTTTGTAAGCAGCCGACCGTTGGTGCAGGACGGGCGCTTGTTGGAGTTCCGCAGCCCGGAGGAGACCGCCGGCATCTCGCCCCTTGCGGAGCACATCTTCAACCTGCCCTTCGTCACCGGGCTGTTGATCAGCAGCAACTTCATCTCCGTAACGCGCAACGCCAGTATCACCTGGGACCTGGTGCAGTTGGAGCTCCGCGAGTACATCCAGGAGTACCTCAACTCCGATGGCCGTGTGGTGTACGAGGATGCACCTGCACAAGCGCTGGCTGATGCCAATGAGCGGGCCAGCAGCCATGCCGGTGCGAGCGGGCCCGAGGATGAGAAGATCATCCGGTTGCTGGAGGAATACGTGAGGCCCGCCGTGGAAGGTGACGGTGGGCACATCGCGTTCCGCAGCTACCAGGATGGTGTGGTCACCGTATCGTTGCGCGGCTCGTGCAGTGGATGTCCGAGCAGCATGGTCACCCTGAAACAGGGCATCGAGAACCTGTTGAAGATGGAGGTGCCCGGAGTGCGCGAGGTGGTGGCGGAGGAATTGTAGGCTCCGTTCGCACAGCGTGGTGCCACACCCGTGACAGGCCGCCCGGATACTGGTTCAATCCGCCTTGCCCTCCTGTGCGTAGTGGTCCAGGAGCCGGATGCCAACCACCAGCGAGGCCACCAGGGCGGCAATGGAAAAGGTCACCATGGGATCGCCGTGGGTAAGGTCAGCCACAATGAGCTTCCGGCTGATGGCAATGACCCCGATGGATAGCAGGCGCACCACCTTCACACGGTGATCAAGGTGGAACTCCTTCATCGTCTCGGCAAGTTCCATGGCGATGAGGATGTTGAAGAAGAGCGGCAAGGTGCGCTGCCCCTCAGCGGTGGACAGGAACGTACGTTCAGCGTTCCAATCCACCGTCCACAACGCCTTGCCAAGCGTGATCAGCAGCTCCACCACCTCGATGGATACATACAGGTAGAGAACCCATGTCAAGAAAGTGAAGACGAAGCGCTCAAAGCGTCCCATTGGAGCGGTACTTGATGCGGCGCGAAAATAAGGGACCGGCGGCACCCCGCCCTATCCGATCCCGATGAGCGCCAAGGCTGCTGACCGGCACCTGAGCCGCACCTGCGGGACGATCCGTACGTGAACGCATATGCACCGAAGGTCGCTACGGGAACGAACAGGCACCACAACACATCCCTCCTACCCCGTCTCTCCCGTGTCCACGGCAGCCTCGAGCTCCTGTTGTACAGCAGCGGGAATACGGTCGAACAGATCAAGGCCGGTGGCGGCCTCGATGGCATCAACGGTGGTGCGGTAGCTGCTCCACGGAAGAGCGCTTGCGGACTGGGTGTTGGGGATATCAACGGCGATCACGCGCGTGTCCGGGGTGATCCGGGCGAGGTCGTCACCATCATCCGCGGGAAGGATGAGCAGCACCTTCCAATAATGTGAAGGCACTGTGATGGCACCGCCGGCAAGAGCGTTGGTGGTGCCGCCGAAACTACCCGTCCCCCCACTTCCGCGCCCGCCCGTAACGATATAGAGCTCATGGCCGCTGGCAACAAGGCCTCTGGCATAGTCCTCCAGTTCGGCCCAGATCCCCTGGTTGAGCTGCGGAGCCTGGGGCATGATGTTCGTCAGGAGGAAGGTGGCGGCGTTGTCAGCATCGTTCAGCAGGCGGTCACTGCTGGGGCAGAGATGGCCCCTGTCGAAACCGCTGCCGCTGTAGTCCCATGTCTGTGCCACGAAAAAGCCGGTCGGAAGGGTGCTGTCCGGGGTGAAGCAATCGCAACGCTCGACCGAACCCAACCATTCGGCGCCCAAGTGCCAGCTGACCCAGGCCGCGGTGCCACGGCCGTTGTTGTAGGCCAATGCATACTGGCGCCTGCTGACGAGGTGGTTGCCCGGCTGGCTTCCATCGGGAACAGCACCGCTCGGGTTACCAAGGGTCAGGTGCACGGGAAGCTGCTCCGGAATGGGTACCGGGTCCGGCGCAGGAAGTTCCTCCCGGGAACAACCCGCCGTCAGGATACCAACGGCCGTAAGGAACAGGAGGCGGCGCATGCACAAATGTACCTCCACCCGGCCAGGTTCAGGGAGACCGGTACAGGTTGCTCGGGACGTTCGGATCCACCATCACCACCCTGGCTTCACTCGTACCGGGTCCTGGTTGACGATCTTCGTGGAACGGTGCACGAGGGCACCTGACGGAACCCCACACCAACCTGACGCCGCGCATGCAAGAAGCCGGGAAGCACATCCACACCGAGGAAGTGGTGCTTGCGAATTCAATGGCCTACTTCAAGGGCGACGAACTGGCTGCCACCACATGGATGAACAAGTATGCCCTCCGCGATACGGAAGGGCGCTTCGTTGAAGCCTCACCGGTGGCCATGCACCGGCGCATGGCGCGCGAGTTCGCACGCATCGAAGCCAGCTATGACCCGGTCGATGGTGATAGGCGGGCCCAACTATCCCCCTATGGACGATCGCGCGAGCGGTTGGATGAGGAGCGCATCTTCAACCTGTTGGATGGGTTCCGTGACGTGGTCCCCCAAGGCAGTGTGATGGCGTCGCTTGGAGACCCGTACCGCCTTGCCTCCTTGAGCAACTGCGTGGTGATCCCCCCGCCGGTGGACAGCTATGCAGGCATCTTCCACAACGATGAACAGCTCGCCCAGCTCTTCAAACGAAGGTGCGGTGTGGGGTTCGACCTCAGCACGCTGCGTCCCTCCGGGGCACCCGTGGGCAACACGGCACGCACGAGTTCCGGGGCCGCCAGCTTCATGGAGCGCTTCAGCAACACCACCCGTGAAGTGGCCCAGAAAGGCCGGCGTGGTGCGCTGATGCTGACAATGGACATCGCGCATCCTGATGTGGAACATTTCATCGCCGCCAAGCAGGATCTCGCCAAGGTCACGGGAGCCAACGTGAGCGTGCGCGTGAGCGATGAGTTCCTCGCTGCGGTGGAGGCTGATGCCAGCTTCACCCTGCGCTGGCCGATCGACGCGAAAGAGCCATCCGTATCGAACGTGGTGAGGGCCCGCGAGCTCTGGAACACGCTCATCACCTGTGCACACGCCACAGCGGAACCGGGTGTGATCTTCTGGGACCGACAGCATCGGTACAGCACCAGCAGCGTATATCCCGGTTTCAGGAACGAAAGCACCAATCCTTGCAGCGAGATCGCCATGCAGGGAGGGGACAGCTGCCGCCTGATCGCCATCAACCTGAGCAGCTTCGTCAACGAGCCGTTCACGGTCCGTGCACGGTTCGATCACGATCGCTTTGCAGCCATCACTTACGAGGCACAGCGCCTGATGGACGACCTGGTGGACCTGGAGCTGGAGGCCGTTGACCGCATCCTCGCCAAGGTGAACGCCGACCCGGAGCCTGAGGACCTGAAGCGCACCGAGCGGGAAACGTGGCAGCTGCTGCGCGAAACCGGCAGGAAAGGGCGTCGCACGGGCCTTGGCTTCACCGGTCTTGCCGATGCCCTCGCGGGGCTCAACCTGAAGTACGACAGCGATGATGCCATCGCCGCCACCGAGGCCATCATGCGCACCAAGTGCCGTTCGGAGTTCGAGAGCAGCATCGACATGGCCATCGAACGCGGTCCCTTCGAGGGCTTCTCACCTGCGGTGGAGCGGACCAGCGAATTCACCTCCATGCTGGCAGCTGAATTCCCCGATGTGCAGGACCGCATGATGCGTCATGGCCGACGGAACATCAGTCTCAGTACGGTAGCGCCAACCGGGACCCTCAGCCTCCTCACGCGCACCAGCAGCGGCATCGAACCGGTATACATGCTGGATTACACACGCCGCCGCAAGGTGGTGCCCGGGGACTCCAATGCCAGGGTCACCTTCACCGACCACCTCGGAGACCAATGGGAGGAGTTCACCGTTCACCACCCTCGCCTACTGGACTGGATGCAGGTGACCGGAAGGAGCGATCCCGCTGAAAGCCCCTACCACGGCGCAACAGCCAACGACATCGACTGGCACAAGCGCATCCGCATACAGGCCGTGGTGCAGAAATACACCACACACAGCATCAGCAGCACCATCAACCTGCCGCGCACCGCAACGGTGGAAGAAGTGGGCGGTATCTACCTGGAGGCCTGGCACTGCGGCCTCAAGGGCATCACCGTGTACCGTGACGGCAGCCGCAGCGGAGTTCTGACGGCTGCTGACAAAGGCGCCGTACCGTCGGTCCACCGGTTCGGCCGACCTCACCATACGCCCCGCCCTGGAACGCTCGACGCCGAAGTGCTCCGTTTCAACAATGGGACGGAACCCTGGATCGCGGTGGTGGGCCTGCTGGACGGCAAGCCCTATGAGATCTTCACCGGCAGTAGCAACGCTGGTTTCGACCTTCCCCGCTGGGTTGCCGCGGGGCGGGTCGTGAAACGGCGGGACGCCACCGAAGGAACCGATCGCTACGACCTCGAATACACGGACGGTGACGGGAACGAGGTGACCTTGACCGGCCTCAGCCGCACCTTTGACAAGGAGTTCTGGAACTATGCCATGCTCATCAGCGGCATGTTACGCCAGGGCATACCGGTATCGAACGTGGTGGATGTGGTGGCCAACCTCCGCCTCCAAGATGCCACCCTGAACACATGGAAGAACGGCGTGGTGCGCGCGCTCTCACGCTACATCCCGGATGGCACCGAGGCTGCGGGAAGAACATGCCCCGTTTGCGGTGATACGCGTGGCCTGTATTATGAGGAAGGGTGTTTGAAGTGCAGGAGCTGCGGGGATACGAGGTGCGGGTAGTGATCTCGCCGGCACGGGGGCAAGCCATCATTTCGAACCCAGTGCGCACCTTCGCAACATGGAAGAGCGGACCTTGCGCGTTACCAAACGCTTCAACTTCGAGATGGCGCATGCCCTGCGGTGCCATGATGGACTGTGTGCCAACATCCATGGACACAGCTATGTGCTCGACGTCAGCCTGAGGGGAATTCCCATGGCTGTTCCGGACGATCCCAAGGATGGCATGGTGATGGATTTCGCAGACCTCAAGCGCATCGTGAAGGAAGCAGTGGTCGAGCGGTACGATCACGCGCTGGTTCTGCATGAGCGGGAGCGGGAGCATGTGATGGACGGTGCGGCCTTGTTCGGGCGCACCATCTACACGCCGTGGCAACCGACGTGCGAGAACATCCTGCTGGATATAGTTGCACGCCTTGAGTCGGCCATCCAAGGGAACATCCGCCTGTGTGCCGTGCGCCTTCAGGAAACAGCCACCAGTTGGGCTGAGTGGCAAGGCTGAAGCGCTGCCAAGGGACCCGGAACACCCGCTGGCCGACCGGGACGCCCTGGTGCACTACAGCGCAGAGCGGAAGAGTTTGTGCGCGCTGCGAACCTCACCCACCTCCAGCACCATCACGCAGGCACCTTGTGGCAGCGCATCAAGACCGGTCAGCATTTCACTGTAGGAGCCGGGGGTGCGCTCCCCAAGGTCGCGTTGCAGCAGGGTGCGACCACCAAGATCAAGGAAGGTGACGCGGGTTGAACCGCCATCCCGGGTGGAATATTGGATCCGGCACTGCGTATCGAACGGCGAGGGCCCCACACGCACCGACGTACTTCCTTCCGCAGCCTCACGAAGTCCCGTGGTTATGAGGGGTGTGATGACCTGGCTGCCTGTATAGATGCGGTCGCCCGAACTGCTACCATTCCCGTTGGCCGCGTTGCCGGCAAAATAGAACGTCACATTGCCGATGTTGGTGCTGGGAGCCACCCAATCGAAGTTGAATGTCTTGCTCCCTGCGGCGACGCCACCGTTCAATTGGTGAACGAGGTTGCGGCGCGAATTGCCACCGACCACCGCGTTGAGCGTGCGTGTATCCTCTGGAGCGGTCACCACGATGGTACCGGCATTGGAACCGGATGCGGTAAGACATTCCAGACCGATGCCGAACAGGTTGCTCGTTGCCAATGAAACGGTCACGGTCATGTTATAGGTCACACCAGGCTCATACTGCCAATCGACCATGTTGGCACTACCCAATGTCACGGAGCCTGCACCGCTGTTCAGGGCAAACGTTGAATGACAGCCGTTCACGCAGGTCTGTTCACCGGGCGAACCGGTCCTGCCAGCACGGCCATCATCGTTGGAGGTGCCACTCGAAAAAAGAAGGACCAGGAGCAGGGCTGGTGCAGCAAGCAAGGTACGTTCCATGGAAAATATCTGGGTACGAAGGTAACCCACAGATCACCGCCCATGGGGGATGGGGTCCATGAAAAGACCCCGGAAGCTCCGCGCTGTGCGGGCTTCCGGGGTCCTTCTTCCCCGGGTGGACCTTGTCGATCCTACTTACGGCTGCACCATCAGGCGCTCGCTGTAGAGGCGGTCACCGGCGGTGATGTTCACCAGGTACATGCCAGCGGCCAGTTCGCCCTTGAGGTCGATCACGGTGTTCACCGCACCGGCGTTCACAGGAAGCTCACGGCTGCTCACACGCTTACCGCTCAGGTCGAAGATGTCCATGCTCACTCGCTCAACACCGGCATCCACCACGCTCAGGCTGAAGTTCAGCACGTCGCCGCGGGTCGGGTTGGGGAACATGCGCATCGCACTATGAACCGCACCCTGTTCCGTGCCTGTCGTCAAGGCCATGGCGGAAGGAGTGGCTGCACCGATGGAGACCTGGCAAACAGGGCCCCATACGGCATCGCTGGTGCACCATGTCGCGCCACCGTTCTTGCTGGCGCGCACCTCCACATCGTAGGTCTTGCCGTTCTGCAGGGGCAGTCCGGTCGCGGCGCTCCAATTGAGCTGCAGGGTGTAGGTGGATCGCTCGATCACCACCTCGAAGCCCTCGGCAGGCAGGCGGAAGCGGAACTGGTAGCGGTTGGCACCGCTTACAGGATTTGCAGCGATGATACTGTTGCTCAGGCCCCATGCACGTGTTACACCGCAGCTGAAATACAGGTTGCCGGGGATGTTCAACAATTGGGTGAGGGGGCAGGCGGCACGGACCGGGTCGATCTTGAAGCGGCATGCCGGACCGAACTCACCGTTCACACCGTTCACACGACCGCGCACACGCACGTTCATCAGAACGTTCTGCGGGATCTGGCTGGCAACAGCCCAGTTGTTGATCTTCATGTGGCAGGCACGCGTAGCGCTTGCGGGGCCGAAGCCATCGCTCACGTTGTGGCTGCGGAAGCGGCGGAAGCTGTAGCTGCCGTTGGGGTCGAAGATCCAGAACTCGTAACCGCTGTTGTTGTCCTGTACGCTGTTGGAGCCACCGGGGATCCACTCGGCGCTCACCGCCGCGTTCGGGCTGGCCACCAGGTACTGGCCGCTCACCCAGCTCAGCTTGTCGCAGCTGGTGGTGATCAGCCTGTCAAGTCCCAGCGGCAGGCAGAAGCCCTGTCCACCGGAGATCGCGCTCACGGAACCGCTGCTGAAGTTACCACGGTTATCGATGATGCGCCGGGCATCGGCCGTGCGGAGGACATAACCACCGCCGAGGATGCCATCACCACCGGCGTCAAGTACACGCAGGGTGTAACAGCCCTGGGGCAGGCAGGCCAGGTCCGTGGTTCCGGCGTTGGCTGGGAAGTCACCACCTCCGGAAGCAACGATCGCGTTGGTCGACTGCTGGCGGATCTCCCACGTGATCTGGTCGGGGTTGGCGTCCGTGTCAAACTCGAGCACCAGTTCCTGGGTGCAGGGCAGACCGGTGGAGAGGATGTCATCCACCCGATCGTTCACCTCTTCGATACGGGTATCAAGCGATGCAGGGGTTTCAGCAAGTGCGTACGCAGTGGTGCTGTGGAAGCTCTTCATGTACTCCGCAAAGGCATCCTGCTCACTTGCAGCAGCCGCGAAGTTCGCCAGGCCGGGGCCAGCTGCAGGCAATGTGTTCAGGTCCACACGGTTCGTAGCGAGCGCAGGGAAGGGATAGGTATCACCGCCACCTGCGAGGAAGTTCAACGTTACCACGCGGAACGTGCGCGCAGGGTTGCCGAAGAGCGTACCGTTCACCACGAGCGTATCCACGGTGATGCCGGCGCTGTCCGTGATCACGGCATTAAGGATGCGCGCGTTGGCGGGAAGGGTCTCATTGTAGCTGAACCGCACACCGCTCACCTGCGGGAAACGGCCCTGCGTCTGGCCCGGTCCACTGGCAGAAACACCGTGCTCCAGGATGGTGCGCAGGTTGGCGGCGGTGAGGGTCAGTGCACTGAGTGAGTTGTTGAAGCGGAGCGAGTTCTCGATATCCAGCTGGCTGATGTCGCCCTGCTGCTTGCCGGCCAGCGGGTTGGCGGCGGGGGGGTCGAGGCTCACGTTGCCGCCCACGGCGTTCACCACACCGATGGCGCTTCGCACACCGCCACCGTTCTTGATGCTGATGGTTACCGTGGGGTCATAGCGACGCGCCATCCACTTGTTGGCGTCGGCTGTGATGTTGCCCAGGTTGGTCTCCTCGGTGCGCACGAAGTTGCGACGACCCTCGAGGAACACGCTGGTCTTGCCGAACAGATTGCCATCCTTCGTGATGATCACGCTCTTCACCGCATCGCAGAGGTTCTTCACCTCCTGGCCCTTGCTGCCCGGCGTGAACCCGGCGGCAAAGCTGCCCCAAGCCTCGACCACACCGATGCTGTCGGCGGCGTATGCCCCGCTGACCGCAGGATCGATGCTGGCCGGGATGATGTCGCCGCTGGCGTTGAAATCCACCACCAAGCGGCCCACGTACTTGTAGCTGCCGTCCGTATTGATGATGGCGACAGGTTTCCCGTCAAGACCGGTGGTGAGGAAGGGATATCCTTCCGCAGCTACGTCACCACTACGCAGGCGATCACCCGCGTCAGCCATGAGGGTGTTGCTTCCGCCTCCGATGATCACGTCCACACCATTGAGCAGCGGGGCAAGTTGCTTCTCCAGGGTCAACTGCTGCAGGTGGCTCAGGAGGATGATCTTGTTGATGCCCTCCAGGTTGCGCAGATCATCGACCACCGGCTGAACGATGGCGGCCAGTGCCGGCATGTCATTGGTGGTGGGACCGATGATGGTAGTGGCGCCCGGGGATGAGATGCTGGCAAGGATCTGGGTGGTCACACCCACCACACCGATCTTCTCCCCGTTCACTGTGATGATGGTGCTGGGGGCGAGCTTCTTGGTGCTGTTGATGACCGATGCCGCCTGCGAGGGGTTGCTCTTGAAGAACGTGTATTCCTCACGCGTGTTGGTGAACAGGCTGCTCAGGTTGGCATCGCCGCTAAAGTTGAGGTTGCAGCTCAGGTACGGGAACTGTGCACCGAACCAGCGGATGTTGGCACTGCTGTTCAAACCGCCGATGATGTTGCGCAGTTCGCTCGTGCCGAGGTCGAATTCGTGGTTGCCCAGCACACTCGCCTGGACCCCCAGGATGTTCATGATGGAGATGTCCACACGCCCGATCCCGGCGCGCAGGTCGTTATTGGCAAAGGGAGTGCCGCCGTAGTAGTTGATGTAGGCGTTCTTCAAGGGGGTCACCAGGCTCGGGTCCTCACCTGCGCTCATGAAGGGACCGGGCAGGAAGTTGTCACCGCTGCTGAGGGTGATCGAATTGGCGTGATCGCCTTCCAGCTTGTCCACGATGGCGGCGAAGCGGGGCGCGTCATCAGCTGCTTCAACACCGGCCTCGAAATCGCTGGCGTGCAGGATCTGCAGCCTGTATGGCGGAGGGTTGATGCGGAAGAGGCTCACCGTACCGCTGATCTCGTTGCCCACGATCAGGAAGGGCTGGCCATCCGGACTGTCGGCTGCGCTCACGAACTTGATGTCCTCGGGACCGAGGTCCAGGGCGGTACCGGCGGATGCGCTTCCGGCGAAGTTGCGGTGGTTCAGGTATTGCACGAAGACCGGGGCGCTGGGCACGCTCACATCGTATACCATGATGCCACCGATGCGCTCGAGGCCGATGAAGGCGTAGGTACTGCCGTACACATTGGCCACCACGATCGCCTCGGGCTCGGGACCCTTGTCATCGCTGCGGGTGTCGAAGGTGCCGTTCGCACTATTGTTGCAGTTGAAGTTGGCGGCAAGCTGGGCTGCGGTGATCTGCTCGAACTGGTCGCCGCTGTCCCATACGATGGCACCGTTGGCGTCACGGATGGTGAAGGAGCGGGAACCGAACACATGGATCTCGTCAAAATCACCATCGCCATCGATGTCACCCGAGCTGGTGCTGGCGTTGAGACGACCGAGGTTGGCGTTCTGCTTCAGCGTGGCGGCGTTGGGGAATACCGTGGGATCCAGAACGTATGCAGCATTGCCGATGCGGCGGGGTTCGTTCAGCGGGGTATACTCACGCGCGTCACCTTCATTGGCGTAGGCCACATAGGTCTGACCACCGATGGTGAACGCATCGGCCGCATCCGGCATGTAGAGGCCCTTCACGGGCCAGTTGGCGATATTGATGCCTGTGGGGTTGTCGCTGGCATCAAGTCCGTTCCCGGGCAGGCTGTGGTCCTTCAGACCAAGGGCGGTGATCTGCTCAATGGTATTGGTGGTGAGGTCGATGCGCACCACGGCGTTGTTCTCCTGGCAGGTCACGAAGGCCTTCTGGGAGTCATCGCTGACAGTGATGTACTCCGGCTCCATGTCCTGGGCCACGGACGCACCGGGACCGAAGATCCGCACACCGGGAATTGAAGCGGGCGTGTAGGCCGTGAAGTCCAGCGTGGTCACATTGGATGCGGTGACACTGGCAATGCCAGCGCTGATATCGATGATGCTGATGGTGCCAAGCGGATCGATGGTGTAGGCCGTGTTGGGCTCACCCTCGTTCGCTACAAGGACCTTCTGTCCGTTCGGCGTTACGGTCACATGGTCGGGCAGGGCGCCCACGGTCACCTGGCTCAGGAAGGTGCCATTGGCATCGAAGAAGACCACCTTGCCGGGATCGGTCTTGGGGGAGGACTCCACGGCCACAGCGATACCCCCGGGCACCACGCACACGCTGTTCGCCCCGGCACCGTATGATGCCATGGGGATCGAGAACGCCAGCACCGGCGACGCGGGGTTGCTCACATCGAGGGCACGCACCTCGTTCAGCTGGGCGTTCACGAAGAAGATGCGGTCGCTGACCGGATCGAAGGCCACCACCTCCGCGGCACTTGTATTGTAGCTGCCGGTGGCGTAGGTGCTCAGGTGGCTAATGCTGATCTGGGCCATGGCGGGACCAGCCAAGGCGGTGAAGCCAATGGCATATGCCGCTGCAAGCCACCGGTCCTTGGTGCTCGGCACAGCGGTGCCATCGCCACAGACCGCAGACCGCAACGCGGTACGGATGTGTTCGAGAAAGTTCATCGTGGTTCGGGTTTGGGTGCGAAACTGCCGCTGTGGTATTAGGTGGATGGCAAGGGGATGCTATCATTCGGAGAAGAGATCGTGACTGCAAGGTGAAGCGTTGGTCAGATCAACGTATACCCCCAAAAGCAGAGGCGCCCACCGCAGGGGTGGGCGCCTCGCTTCAGGTCCGGTGGACCTTGTCGATCCTACTTACGGCTGCACCATCAGGCGCTCGCTGTAGAGGCGGTCACCGGCGGTGATGTTCACCAGGTACATGCCAGCGGCCAGTTCGCCCTTGAGGTCGATCACGGTGTTCACCGCACCGGCGTTCACAGGAAGCTCACGGCTGCTCACACGCTTACCGCTCAGGTCGAAGATGTCCATGCTCACTCGCTCAACACCGGCATCCACCACGCTCAGGCTGAAGTTCAGCACGTCGCCGCGGGTCGGGTTGGGGAACATGCGCAATTCGCTGTTCTCCTGCAGGCTCATCAGACCGGGGGTCTGGCTCGTGGCAGAAGCGATGGTCACCTGGCACACAGGACCCCATACGGCGGCATCCGTGCAGTAGGTAACACCTCCGTTCTTGCTCGCGCGCACCTCCACGTCGTAGGTGAAGCCGGCCTGGAGGATATCGCCCGTCCAGTTCAGCGGCAGCAGGTAGCTCGTGCTCGTGCGCACCGTCTCGAAACCGGGGCGACGGAAGCGGAACTGGTAACGGTTCGCTCCGCTCACAGGGATGGCAGCGACGATGCTGTTGCTCAAGCCCCACGTGCGGGTGACACCGCAGCTGAAGTACGGATTGCCGGGGATGTTGATCAACTGCGTCTGCGGGCAGGCAGCAGCCACCGGATCGATCTTGAACTGGCAGGCAGGACCGAACGCGAAGTTCACACCGTTCACACGGCCGCGTACACGCACGTTCATCAGAACGTTCTGCGGGATCTGGCTGGCAACAGCCCAGTTGTTGATCTTCATGTGGCAGGCACGCGTAGCGCTTGCGGGGCCGAAGCCATCGCTCACGTTGTGGCTGCGGAAGCGGCGGAAGCTGTAGCTGCCGTTGGGGTCGAAGATCC
>CAZLGY010000014.1:26660-36212 GCA_964559165.1 uncultured Chryseobacterium sp. | reverse complement strand
TGCTCCGCGTGCTCATCGAACGGCTGGCCATGGAGGCGCGCGATAGCGAGCTCGTTGACCGGAAGAGCGGCGTGAGTGCGCGGCTCACCATTTCGGCCTACGAGACCCTGCGTGCATCCGCCGAACTCCGCGCGCTGCGAAGCGGGGCTGGGGGTAGCGTTGCACGTATGGGCGATCTATGGTCCATCGTCCCGGCCATCACCGGCAAGATCGAACTGGTCTACGAGGGTGAACAGGAGGGACCCGAGAAGGTGGCGGGACACCTGCTTGGACAGGCCGTTCGGAACGTGTTCGGGGAGCTCTTCCCCGATGCGGCCAAGCCCCGCAAGCGCAAAGCCGACGCGGGTGCCGATGTATACGCCTCCATCGTGGACCACTTCAGCGAGGCGCATTGCGACCTGCTGCTCGACCAAGGCGAAGAGGAACACGCTGCGGTGTTACGCAGCATACCCGGCCTGCTTCAGCTCGTGGCCGAACGGCATCCCTACCTCGATGCGGAGGAACAGGTCCTTTGGGCTGAATTCGTGCTGCACGGCCTTGCGGAACACAGTCGTATCGGGCGCAGCCGGTTGGTGGGCTCGGTGCGCTTCGGTGATCTCATGCGTTCCGTGCTCGGGGGCGTGCTTGACGCTGATGAGGAGGCCTGACCGTCCGCTTCAGCCATTCAGTCCAGAATAGCGATGGTAGTCGCTATTGTCCTCATCGATCTGGCGCTTCACCTTGGATATGCGGTGGCCGATGACCGCAAGTTCCCGGTGACCATGGTCCACAAGCCATCGCTGTGCACCCTCGTCACCGTCACCGCATAGGGCCAGCTGCTTCAGGATGCCGAGCCCCTGCTGGTCCAGCCAGGCCAGGGCCTGCTTGTTGCCCTCCACACCCTGGATCACGGCCAGCAGATGGGGGTGCCCCTGTGCCACCAGCCAGTCACGCGCATCCTGCTGCAGTCGCAATGCATGGCAGAACACGCCAAGTTCGGGATAACCGTTGTTCAGGAGCCAGTCCCGCAGGCCGGTATGGCCACTGATGGCTTCACCCCATGCGAGCAGCACCTTGGCGGGATATTCGAGTCGCATCGCGTTGGATCCACGTCCCGTTCGTGCGTTCGACGGGTCCGTGACGGTCGAAGGTATGTCACTCACGGCTGCAGCTGTTATCTTGCGGTACATCCCTTCCGCCATGCTGCATCGCACCCTGTCGTTCCTGTTCGCCTGCATTCTCGGTCCATTGTCCGCTGCCACTGCCCAGGATATGGATCCCGGTCCTGCGCAGTTCGCCGACTGGCGCGCCGCTTCCTATGGCCGCTCACTTGGCCTCGATGCAAAGACCCTCCGGCGCCTGGCAGCCGAATTCGAGGCCGGCGAGGTGGAGGTCTTCGAACTTCGCCAGCAGGTCATGGAGCTGGAACAGCGCATCGAGCGCACCATGGCCGCACATGATGCGGAGGCGGTCAAGATCCTGTCCAAGGAGGACCAGCGCCGCTTGAAGGACCTGCAGCGCCTCGGCTGGGTGCCGACCTCGCATCCCCAGGTCATCGAGGTGCGGCTGCCCGAGCAGGGTGACGATGGTTCCGCGCCCCCGAAGCCCGCGGCACCCAAGGTGCCCGTGCCCAATGCCACCATGGACTGAGGTGCGTTCCATGAGGGTGGACCTGGCCGCGATCGAACTGGAGGCAGGTCCGGGTTCGCTCCACCCACATCACTCCACCACCACCACCAGGTATTTCGAGATGCTCCAGAAGGCATCCGCATCGGTCACCACCAGTTTGTTCCCACCCTCCAGGCGATAGCTGCCATCAGGGTGCGTGGTGACAAGTTTGGCCTTCTTCGCACCAAGGGTGAATTCCGTGGTGCGGACCACATCGATCCGTTGGAACGCATCCGCTGAGAGACGCGCGGTGTTCAACTTGTTCACGCCCCCGATCCCGATGAAGCCACCTTCCTTCGTGAGGACACCGGTCTCCTTCAACTCCTTGGCAGTGCCCACTACGTAGTACGCGGTGTTCAGTTCCATGCGTTGCATGTCGCTCAGTTGCGACTTGTCGCGATACATCTCAATGAGCGTGGCCAAGGAACTGTTGGTGCTGGCGAGCTGCTCCTTCAGGGTGCCGATCTCCGCATCCTTCTCCTGGATGTTCGACTCAAGTCCAGCGATGGTCCGCTCAAGCTCGGAGAGGGCGGCGGCGTTGCCCTTGGCCTGCTTCCGGAGGCGCTCCACCAGCTGGCGGTTCTCCACCATCAGGCCGTCGATCTGCTGCAGGTCGCCCATGATCCGCTGCTCCAGGTCGGCATCCTGCTCGGCGCCGTCGGCTGGCTCCAACAACTGGCCCTGCTTGCTGCGGATCGTTCGCAGGTTCTCACTGATCCGGTTCATCGTCCCGAACAGATCGTTGATGATCGAGTCACGCTCGGTCACCTTGGCCAGGGAACGGGCATTGTCCTGCTCCAACTGCTCCACCAAGGGGTCGGCGGTGGGCTCGGAGGTGCAGGAGAACATCAGGGCGACAAGGCCGAACAGGGGCAGCGAACGCAGCATGGGAACGATCGGTTGACGGTTGAACAACGTGTCGGTGGGACCTTCCGGTATGCCTGACCGGTGATCACGGGCGAAAGGTAGCGCTCGGCTGTGCGCGCAAGGCTTGGTCGTGTCGGAAGCATGGGGGAATTCGGCGGAGGGCCAACCTTTTAGGCCTCTTTTCGTAAGAGGGGCCTGACATGGTGATGTTGGAACCATGTCCGATATTCGCTGTCGAAGGCCATGCGCCGCTACAAGGTCATCCTCCTGTTGATGCTTCTGCGTTCGTCGTTGCTGCCCGCCCAGCGCGATAGCAGCCTTACCAGCGAGTTCGCGCGGATGAGCGCCAAGGAACGTGCCCGCATCGCCCGTGAGGAGGGTGCGCTCGCAGAAACGGACACCGCGTTCCAGGCGGCGATGCGCGCAGGGGAGGAGCACTTCCGGGCGGCACGTTACCACGATGCGCTTGACCGGTTCCAGCGCGCACGGAATTTGCGTCCCCATAATGTGCATCCCAAGGTGAAGATCCAGGACCTGCAGGCCCTTCTCGCACGACAGGTGGATGGCTCCCGGGAGAGTGCGGAGCAACCTGCCCCCCCCCCGGAACAAGCGCCCCAGCCCGGTGCCACCAATGCCGTGCAGGAAGCGGTCGCGCCTGCAGCAGCGGCACGCAAGGTGGATGCGCACGAGCTGTCAACCCCTGCCGGTCCCCCCCAGCCCTCAACGAAACCTGAACGATCGGCCGTCATCGAGCCCGGGCCCCCGGCTACCGTGCATGTCCGGAAAGAGGGTGCTACGACGACACCTGCCACCGTGCCGTTACCGGAAGGACATCGGATTTTCCGTGAGGGGCGCGCAGTGGTCGAGGAACGTGTGGTTCAGGAGGTCGGTCGTACGGTCGTCTGGCGCAAGGTGATGCATCCTTGGGGAGAGGTGGTGCACTTCCGGGACAATGAAGCCATCCCCGAGAGACGATGGCAGGAGCGTTTCCCGGGCGGTCAGTCCGATGGCACCAGGACCACCGGGAACTCCAGCAGGGACCGGTAATCCTGGCCCGCCTCCACCATGTCGGCATCGTTTCGGTCATGCATCCACTCCATGCGCACCGCACTGCGGCCGCTCGCATGCAGGTCCTCCCATTGCCGGAACAGGTCCAGGAGGTACTTCGAGGTGGATGAGTTGAAATAGCCCAGTTCGACGCGCAGCAGCGTGGTGGGCCGGGGGGCCTCCATGTACTGTGCCACCACAGCGTGAAGGGGGCTGAAGAACCGATGCGCGTCCTCCGGGACCGAGCGGCCGCGGATCTCCATCAGGCCGAGCCCGGGGTCGAGCAGGATGGAGGGGGTATGCGCCGTGGCTGGCAGCGTAAATCGTTCCATGAAGCTCAAAGGTATTGGAGCGACACCGCAGGCCGACGAAGGTCATTTGCATCATGGGCCCGTGACGCTTATCTTGGAGCGGACCGCTCCTGGCGGGTATTCCACGGTTCCAATGAGCATCCGGACCATCATCGTTCCGTTCGATTTCTCGGATTGCGCCACGGACGCACTTCGCGTGGCGGGCGATCTCGCCCACCGGACCGGCGCGGTGATCGACGTGGTGCACGCCTATGAGGAGACCACCCATTCCCATGTGGAGAACCACCACATCCGCGGGGAGATCGAGGCGAGGCTTTCGACCATACCCGAACTGCCGTTCCTGAAAGGGGTCGAGCTCCGCAAGTTCCTGTTGCGCCAACTCACCGTGACGGATATCTTCAGGAACGAACGCCTCGCACATGCCGACCTCATCGTCATGGGTACCCACGGCGCCAGCGGGATGAAGGGGATCGTGGGCAGCAACACCCAGCGGATCGTTCGGCAGGCGCCCATGCCCGTGCTGGTCATCAAGCACCACATCGAGCGTTTCGAACTGAACAACGTCGTCTTCGCCTCCAACTTCAGCCACCAGGACGTGGAGAAGTTCGAGGCCTTCCGACCGCTCCTGGACCTCTTTGACCCCAAGGTGCACCTTGTGAAGGTGAATACGCCGGGCACGTTCGAACGCAGTGAGGACAGCCATCGCGCCATCGCCGGCTTCCTGCAGCGGCACGAGTTGCGCCGCTACACCGCTACCGTCTACAATGACCTCTCCATCGAGGAGGGCATCCTCAACTTCGCCCAAGGCATCGACGCGGACCTCATCGCCATGGCCACCCACGGTCGTACGGGGTTCTTCCACGTGGTCAACGGAAGCCTCACGGAGGACATCGTCAACCACACCCCATTGCCCGTGCTCAGTGTGAAGCTTTGACCATCACGTGCCGCACACCTTATCTTTACCGAATATGTGACACCAGCATGAAGTTCCTGCACAAGACCTACGATGCCAAGCGGAAGGAGATCATCGAAGTGGAGATCGACCAGCCCACCAAGGTGAAGTTCTTGACCGCAAAGGAGTACAAGGCCTACACCCAGGGCCGCACACACACCTATTTCGGTGGCCTGTTCGAAGAGTCACCGGTGCGCTTCGTGGTACCCTACGATGGCCATTGGAACGTGGTGGTTGAAAAGGGCACCCAACGCAACCCGCTTGCAGTGATCGCATCCTGCCGGCTGGGCATGCCCAATAACACGGTGACCTCCTCCATCGCATCGGATGCGCCGGCACACGTGCGTGAACTTTCCGCAGCGGAAGGGCATGAAGCCTGACGAACCGATCGGCCGATCATAGCGTTGATGGAACATGGCTACGCATCTTGAACATCAGCGATTGGAGCGCATCCTGCTGGGCCAGCATCAATTGGTGGACGAGGTCCACCAGTTGCTGGAGCAGGAGCAGAAGCAAGATGATATCATCCGCGCCGTGGTGCTCAGTTCACGCGGCAGGGGAGGTCCGGAGTGGACGAACCCGCCGGAACAGCGTGTGTTCTCAGAGGACAGCATCCGCGCCATGTGCGTGAAGTACAGGTTGCGGTTCCTGGAGGGCGCCTTGTTCAAGGGGGCCATCCCCGATCAGGCGGTTTATGCGGTACGCCAGGTGGAACGCCGCCTTGGGAAGCCCCTGCATGCGTTCCGCATCATGGCACCCGCCGCACGCTTCAGGCTGTGCGATAGCGAAGCGGACCCCCTGCTCTTCCTCGCCCTGGCGGATGGCCGCTACGTTCTGTTGCATAAATGGGGCCATGACCTTTCGCCCTGGCGCGCCTTGATGGGCTGGCCGGTGCGCCATGCGGCCAACCTTGCTGCCACCGTGCTCCTTGTGGCCGCTATCCTGTCGCTGCTGGCGCCCGATGCCTGGCTGGGTGGCTGGCATGAGAACCGCTTCCTGGTATTCGTCTGGACCAGCCTGGTGCTGGCAAGTTTCACCGTGTTCGGTTGGTTCGCGTTCTTCGGGCAGTTCAGTACCGACAACTGGAACAGCCGCTACTTCAACTGACGCACGCAGTGCGGTGATGCTGACGGAAATGCGAAGAGGCCCGGCGGGGGCCTCTTCGCCTTGATGCATACCAAGTTCAGTTGATGCCGATCTCGCGCACTTTCGGTTTCGCCCCTTCGGCCTTGGGGATCTGCACGGTGAGCACCCCGTTCGTGTAGTGTGCCTGGAGCCCGTCACCGTTCACCTCTCCTGGCAGGCGGAACGTGCGTTCGAAGCCGTTCAGTATGAACTCGCGACGGGTGTAACGCACGTTCTGCTCGTTCTCCTGCTGTTCGTGTACCGCGCGGATGGTCAGGAGGTCGTTCTCCAACCGCAACTTCAGGTCCTCCTTGTTGAAGCCGGGGGTGGATATCTGCAGTTCGTATCGGTCATCGCGCTCCAGGATGTTCACGAAGGGCACGCTGGTGCGTGGTCCGTCGTGGCCGATGGTGCGTGCGATATCGCGGCCGAAGAATTCGTTCACCAGCTCATTCAAGGGGCTTGTGAAAGAGGGTCGGGGTGTGATCCTGGCGAGTGTCATGGTGGGATGGTTGCTTTTGTTCGTGTCCATCACGCACCAATGGAATGCCGATCGGCAAAAATGTCAAAATGACATCAATAGGTCGCAATTAAATGTCAAAATGACATTTACTGGCGCAGGAAGAGGAAGTAGATCGTGCCTTTTTGCGGGTCGGGGGCCTGTCCGTTCGGGTCGAACCGGGCGCGGCGTGCGGAGTTCAAGGCGTGCTCCAGCATGCAGGAGTTGCCCGTGCTGGTCTCGGATCCCTTGATCTCGGCTTTGAGCACACGACCATCACGGTCCACCTGCACGGCCACCGCCACCCGTCCCTCTTCCTTGCAGAGGTAGCCCGGTACATCATTGGACCGCACGCGGCCTTTAAGGTCGTGCCACACCGTGGTGGCGCCCTCCACCTTCACCGGTTCTGCGGCCTTGTCCATGTACAGCTCTTTGTTCCACTTGCTCGGGTCCAGCTGTGGCATGTCCACATCCTCTCCGCGCTCCGTGCGTTCGCGTGCCAGGCGGTCGAACTCCTCCTGCTCCATGGTGCGCAATTCCTCCTCCACCCGCTCCTGCAGGCGGGCCTGGGAAAAGGTGGGGCGCATGGCTGCGGTGATGTTGCTCGTCAGGTTGGTGACCTGTTGCGCCGCCCCATCCGCCATCGGTGTCGCGCTCATCAGTTGTTCCAGCTCCGTGTCGCTGACCACCTCGATGCGCATTTCGCTGACCTCCTCTTCCGAAGGGGTATTGCGCAGCGTCCAAAGGGTGAAGGCGAACAACGCAAGGCTGTGCAGGGTCAGGGTGCCGATCACCCCCACCTTGTGTTCCTCGAACCAGTCCAGCAGCCTGTACAGCATGGCTCAGGGTGCCTCGTTGCCCTTGTGTGCGGACCAAGATACGCGCTCAGCCTGCGGGCTGTTGGCGCGTATCCGCCATGGTGCCGGCCAGTGGTTGTTCCAGCGACGTCCGGCTCCTTTCAGCCAGCCCAATGCATGCCCATCGAAGCGCAGCAATGCGAAACCCGTCGCTCCTGTCGCCTCCAACGCATCACCGCGCAGGTAGCGCAGCGCCTGTTCCTCGTCCACATGCACCTCGGGGAACGCACCCGGCCGCAGGAGATCGCTCAAGGCAAGGGCGGGAAGGGGGTGTTGTTCCGATGCCTTGGAACCGGCCACTGGAATACCCGGCGATACCACACGCAAGGCTGTGTCCACCTCGCGCACCAGGTCGCTCCAGCCGGCATCCAACACATGCACGATGCCCTCCGCCTCGGTGCCATGGTGCCCATTGGATATAGGCTGCAGCCATCCGCTCCAACCTGCCTTCGGCTCCTGGCCGCGGTGCGAGGTACCCTGTTCATGCCACTCACCGGGCTTGCGCACCATGGCCATATAGAACCCTTCACCGCGCACACGATGGGGATAACAGCGCACGCCGGGTGCCCCTTCGTAGCCGGCGACCGCATCTGCACCGGAGGGAAGCGTCAGCGGCACCAGTTCCGCTCCCAGTTCCAGCAAACCGCACACACGTGCTTCGTTCTCCGCCTCCTCCCACGTACAGGTGCTGTAGACCAGGACACCACCCGGGCGCAACAGGCCCCAGGCTGCAGCCACGAGGTCCTGTTGTACCATGGTGCATTGGCGCACAAGGCCCTCGCTCCACTGCTGCCGTGCTTGCGGATCCTTGCGGAACATGCCCTCACCGGAGCACGGCGCATCCACCAGCACCAGGTCGAAGAGCGCTTCCCGGCCGGACCTGGGCCTGAGGCCGGCTGCGATCACCACGTTGGGCGACCCCCACTTCCAGCAGTTCTCCTGAAGCACGGCGCGTCTCAGGCCATCGGGTTCGCTGGCCACCAGCAGGGATGCCGGGTGCAGCAGGCTGCGCAGGTGGGTGCTCTTGCCCCCGGGAGCGGCACAGAGGTCAAGGGCGGCAACCCGTCTTCCAATCAGGCCGCTGTGCAGCAGCGCCTGCTCCAACAGCATGCTGGATGCCTCCTGTACATAGTAGCAGCCGGCATGGAACAGCGGGTCGAAGGTGAAGGAGGGGCGTCGCTGCAGATAGCGGCCGGTGGTGCACCAAGGCACCCGGTCGCCACCGGGGTCGAAGCCCTTGGTGGGGTTCAGCCGGATGCTCGTGGGCGGTGTGTCGCACAGGGCGGCCTCCAGGGCCTCCACATCCACCCCATGCCGTTGGGACAGCCGATCCCGCAGGGCGATGGGCAGACCCACCGCCGCACCTTTCACGGGGACGGTGCGCCGCTCGGCCATGGTTCAACAGGCCAGAGAAGTGTTGCGCACGAGGGTCTGCGCGCGATCGGGTCCCAGCGATACGAGTGTCACAGGCACGCCAACGGCAGTTTCGATACGGGCGATGTAGCGCTCCAGGGCGGGTGGCAGCACCTCATCGGCCGTGGTGGCCGGCCATCCTTCCATGGCATCCAGCACGGGTTCCACGCCACCGGTGATATCGTAGGGCATTCGTTCGGTGGTACGACCGTCCTGCCGATAAGCTGTGCACAGCATCACACGGTCCATGCCGGCGAGCACATCAGCCTTCATCATGGCCAGTTCGGTGATGCCGTTGATGGTGACCGCGTAGCGCAACGCCGGCAGGTCCAGCCATCCGCAGCGGCGTGCGCGGCCGGTGGTGCTGCCGAACTCATGCCCCACCGCACGGATGCGCTCACCGATCTCGTCATGGAGCTCGGTGGGGAAGGGGCCGCTGCCCACGCGGGTGCAGTAGGCCTTGAAGATCCCGATCACCCGGCCGATGCGGTTGGGCGGTACGCCGAGTCCGGTGCATGAACCGGCGGAGATGGTGCTGCTGCTCGTGACGAAGGGATAGGTGCCGAAGTCGATGTCGAGCAGGGTTCCCTGGGCGCCTTCGGCAAGCACCGGGCGTCCGCTCCGCAGGGTGTCCTCAAGGAAATGCTCGCTGTCCACCAGGCGCATTTCACGCAGGCGTCCCACGGCGTCCATCCATTCGGCCTCCAGCGCCCGGTGATCCATCACGGGCTCGTGCATGGCGAGCAGCCGTTCATGCTTCCGGACGAGATTGCCGAAGCGTTCGGCCATATCGCTGCGCTCCAGGTCGCCCACACGGAGGCCGTTGCGGCCGGT
>CAZLGY010000014.1:0-26650 GCA_964559165.1 uncultured Chryseobacterium sp. | reverse complement strand
TTGGCAGCCAGAGAACCGTTCAGGAAGATCTCCTTGCGGCCGGTCTTGTCCATGTAGGTGGGGCCGATGCCCTTGAGCGTGCTGCCGATCCTGCCCTTGCCCTTCTCTGCCTCACTGGCTGCGTCGAGCGCCCGGTGTGAAGGGAGGATGAGGTGTGCGCGGCGGGAGATCAGCAGGCGGTCCCGCACATCCACGCCAACGGCCGCCAGCCCGTCGATCTCCTTCATCAGCACGATGGGGTCGATCACCACGCCGTTGCCCACGAGGTTCATGGTGCCCTCCCGGAACACGCCACTGGGAATGGTGTGCAGTACGTGTTTGCGTCCCTCGAAGAGCAGGGTGTGACCTGCGTTCGGCCCACCTTGGAAGCGCGCGATCACCGGGTAGTCTGGCGCGATCACGTCCACCACCTTGCCTTTGCCCTCATCGCCCCATTGGGCGCCGAGGAGCACATCCATCCGGGCGTTCATGCAGTGGTCAGGCGGGGATGCGCGATACAGCCTCCTCCACGGTCGCGGCAATGACGAACACGGTATCCAGCTTGGTGACAATGAAAAGCTGCCGGACACTGTTGCTCAGTCCTGCGATCAGGGTATCACCGCCCGCGCTGCGGGTGCGGGTGAGCACATTGATCAGGATGTTGAGGCCCGTGCTGTTCATGTACTGTAGCGCGCTCATGTCCAGCACCACGTACCGGGTACCACCGGCGAGTTCGCCATCCAGGGTGGCCATCAAGCGGTCTGCCTGCTGCTGGTCCATCAGGCGGCCCTTCAGGTGGAACACCTTGCTGTTGGCGGCGTCGGTAACGGCCAGGTCAAAAGTGGGTTGGTCTGTCACGTTCATGGGGCTTGGCGTTGGGACTGGCAGTTGCTGCAGAGGCCGTGGATATGGAGTGCGTGGTACTGTACCTGGAAGTGGAGCACCTCGCTCACCGTGTTCCGTATCTGCTGGATGCGCGGGTCGCAGAACTCCTGCACCCGGCCGCATGCTTCACAGATCAGGTGGTCATGCTGGCGGTTGGCATGTGCCTTCTCGAAGTGGGCCTTGTCGCCGGCGAAGCGGTGGCGGCGCACCAGGTCACAGTCCAGCAGCAGATCCATGGTGTTATACAGTGTGGCGCGGCTCACGCGGTAGTTCTTGGACTTCATCCGCACGTAGAGCCGCTCGATGTCGAAATGCCCTTCGTGCGCATAGATCTCGCCCAGTATCGCGAAGCGCTCGGGAGTCTTGCGATGCCCGTTGCGTTCGAGGTATTCGGAGAAGATCCGTTGGACATGGTCCTGTGCGTCCACCTGCACCATGATGCAAATGTAAGGGTGGTGGCGCGATGGGGGTCACTGGTCCACCCGCTCCACCATTCGCACCCCCCGAACGCGTCGCAGCTTCTCCATCAGGGAGTTGAGGTGGTCGGTATCGTGCACATAGGCCATCACCTTGCCCTCGAAGATGCCGTCATGGCTCTCGAAGCTGATGGCGCGCATGTTCACGTTGTGTTCGTGGCTGATGATGGTGGTGATCTTGTTCACCAGTCCCACATCGTCGATGCCGCTGAACCGGATGCCCGCGAGGAACTCCACGGTGTCCTTGCCCTTCCAGCGCGCCTTCACGATGCGGTAGGCGAAATTGCTCATCAGCTGCACCGCGTTGGGACAGTTCACACGGTGTATCCTGATACCCTCGTTGAGCGTGATGAAACCGAAGACATCGTCCCCGGCGATCGGGTTGCAGCAGCTCGAGAGGGTGTACGCGATCTGCTGCAGGTCATCGCCGAGCGAAAGGCCACCGTGATCGTGCCCCCGGATCTCGGCCACCACCTCCTCCAGTGGTCGTTCATCGGCCCTGGGTTTGTGCTTGGGCAGCACCAGGCGCCCGCCTTTCACGGGTGGTCCGGAAAGCCGGTCCAGGTCCAGCCTGCCCCGGGCCACCTGGTAGAACAGGTCCGTGGGTGAGCTGGCGCCGAGGTGTTCCATCAGCACCTTCACGTTCCCCTGGTCCACCTTGGCACCCCATCCGCGCAGGTGCCGCTGCACGGTCTCGCGGCCCACCACCGCCAGCTTCTGCTTCTGCTCGCGCAGTGCCTGCTTGATGCCATGGCGCGCCTTGGCCGTGGCCACGTAACCAAGCCAATCCGCCTTGGGTTGCTGTTTGCGGCTGGTGATGATCTCCACCTGGTCGCCACTGCGCAGCGGCTGGCTGAGCGGCACAAGCTTGTGGTTCACCTTGGCACCGATGCACTGCCGGCCGATCTGGCTGTGTATCTCGAAGGCGAAATCGAGCGCAGTGGCGCCTGCCGGCAGGTTGCGCATCTCACCGGTGGGTGTGAAGATCACGATCTCGTCGCTGAACAGGTCCAACTTGAAGTCGTTCACGAGATCGATCGCACTGGAGTTGGAGTCCTCCAGCAGTTCACGCACGCGGTTCAGCCAATTGTCGAGGGCCGAAGTGGTCTCCTCGCCGTCCTTGTAGCGGTAGTGGGCCGCCAGACCCATCTCTGCGATGTCGTCCATGCGCCGGCTGCGGATCTGCACCTCCACCCACCGGCCGCCGGGGCTCATCACCGTGGTATGGAGGCTCTCGTAGCCATTGGCCTTGGGCAGGCTGATCCAGTCGCGCAAGCGGTCCGGACTGGGCTGGTAGAAATCGGTAACCACGCTGTAGACCTTCCAGCAATCGGCCTTCTCCAGCTCGGGGCGGGTGTCGATGATGATGCGGATGGCGAAGATGTCATAGACCTCCTCGAACGCCACATGCTTGGTGAGCATCTTCGTATAGATGCTGTGCACGCTCTTCGGCCGTCCCTTGATCTCGTAGGAGAAGCCCTCCCGGTCCAGCGCTTCGCGGATGGGTAATGTGAAGCGGCTGATGAACCGCTTGCGCACGGCCTCACCCTTCTTCAATCGCTGGCTGATATCCGCATGTACGGCGGGTTCCTTGAACTTCAGGCTCAGGTCCTCCAGCTCGCTCTTGATGCTGTAGAGACCCAGCCTGTGCGCCATGGGGGCATAAAGGAACACGGTCTCACTGGCGATCTTCAGCTGCTTGTCCCGTGCCATACCCTCCAGGGTGCGCATGTTGTGCAGGCGATCGGCAAGCTTCACCAGGATCACACGTACATCCTGTGCCAGGGTCAGCAGCACCTTGCGGAAGTTCTCTGCCTGGATGCTGTCGGTGCTGAACTGCAGCCCGCTTATCTTGGTGAGACCATCGATGATGGTGGCCACCGTGGGACCGAAAAGGTCACGTACATCGTCAAGGGTGAGGTCGGTGTCCTCCACCGTGTCGTGGAGCAGTGCCGCCACCACGCTCGTGGTGCCCAGCCCGATCTCCTCGGCACAGATGCGTGCAACCGCGATGGGGTGGTAGATGTACGGCTCTCCGGTCTTGCGGCGCTGGTCCTTGTGGGCCTCCACAGCGATGTTGAAGGCCTTGCGGATAAGGCGGTTCTCCTCAGGAGTGCGGTGGCCCTTGATGGCGCGCAACAATCCCCGGTAGCGCCGGAGGATCTCGGCCTTCTCGGCGACCGGATCGATGGCGTGCTTCGGGGGGGGGGGAGCGGTGGTTGCGGTGGAGGTGCCGTTGTCCATGGACGGTGCTGCTGCAAAGGTAGGTGTAGGTGCTGCTGACCTATGGATGCGCGATGTGCCAGGTCCGCTCCGCGTGGACGGAAATGTTCCCACCGGCGCCCCTTTCCTGTCCGCAAGGTGCCCGGTGGTAGCATCGATGGTGCGCTCCTGCGGGTGCCGCTGGAAGGGGCGGTCCAGTGTACGCTATCCTGTTCCGGGGCGACCGGTGTTCCTTGCCTTGGTGCGGTGGGGCTCAGACCGCTGGAAGTACCTCCCCCCGGACCTCCCCGAACCCGATGCGTACGCCGTCCTTCGTGCAATGCCCGCGCATCACCAGCGTATCGCCGTCGAGCAGGAACTTGCGCTCGGTGCCGTCGTGCATGGCCAGGGGCCTGGACCCTTTCCAGGTAAGCTCCAACAAGCTGCCGTAGCTGTCCGCGGTATCGCCGCTGATGGTGCCGCTGGCCATCAGGTCCCCTGCGCGCACATTGCAGCCGTTCACGGTGTGGTGCGCCAATTGCTGGGCCATGCTCCAGTAAAGGTGCCTGAAGTTGCTGCGGCAGATCACGGTCTCGCGCCCATCGCCCGTGGCAATGGCAGCCTCCAAGGCAATGTCGAAATGATGGTCGCCGTGTTGCTGCAGATAGGGCAGCACCGGAGGGTCCTGCACGGGTGACGCCACGCGGAACGGTTCCAGCGCATCGAGCAGCACCACCCAGGGGCTGATGCTGCTGCCGAAGTTCTTGCCGAGGAAAGGTCCCAGCGGAACGTATTCCCAGGCCTGGATGTCACGTGCGCTCCAGTCATTGAAGAGTACCAGTCCCAGGATGTGATCCTCGGCCTCTGAGGTGGTGATGCGTTCGCCAAGTGGTTTTCCCTCGTAGGTGACGAAGGCGACCTCCAGTTCCATGTCCAGCTGGCGTGTGGCACCGAACACGGGGGGGGCATCGGGTGCGGGCTTGTACTGCCCCATGGGCCTGCGTATGGGGGTGCCACTGATCACGATGCTGCTGGCACGGCCGTGGTAGCCCACAGGAAGGTGCAGCCAGTTGGGCAGCAACGCGTTGGCCGGATCGCGGAACATGCAGCCCACATTGTAGGCGTGCTGCCGGCTGCTGTAGAAGTCGGTGTAATCGCCGATGCGCACCGGCACCACCATGCGCACCTGGTCCACAGGCAACAGGGCATCCTCGCGGAGATCGGTGTCGTCGCGTAGTTCGCCATGGTCGTGTCGGAGCAGTTCGCTCAGGCGTTCGCGCAGGCGGCGCACGGCGCTGCGACCACCGTGCATAAGCCCGTTGAGCTCCGGTATCCGGAAGGCCTCCCGCGCAATACCGGTGCCGTCCAGAAGACCCCGTTCCGCGAGGATGCTCAGGTCCACCACGGTGTCGCCCACGCGGGTCACCGGTACAGGTGGTCCGCCGTTCCAGCCGGCCACGCCCAGAGGGAGGTTCTGGATGGGGAAGTCGCAACCTTCCGGTACGGGTATCCAGGAGCGCAGAGCGGGGTCGTTCGCGGTGACGTTCATGCCGCAAAGGTGCGAAGCAAGCGCGGCACCCGTATCCTTGCACCATGCCCCCTCCATCACGCCCGGTGCTCCTGCTGGTGGTCGTGCATGCTGCATTGCTGGCATGTTACACACTGCCCGAGGGCATGGTGCCGGAGCGCGCCCGCACCCTGGCCACCGCGTATGCACGCGGGCTGTTCCACCAGCAATGGCAGCTCTTCGCCCCGGACCCGCCCACCTGCAGCTGCCACCTCGAGTGGCGCACGGCAGCTGGTGAATGGACCGACCCCCTGCACGCCACCGGTCACTACCTGCAGCGCCGGATGCTGCGCTCCGCCGCATGGAACGTGCAGCGCGAGCAGGCGGGCGGTTCTCCGGTGCTCTCCCGACCCTTGCAACAGGCCCTGCGCCAGCTCGGTGCGCACCATGTTCCGTCCGCTGCCGGCCTGCGTCTGGTGGAGCATTGTGTCTCCGATGTTGCCCGTCCCGCCGAACGGGTGCTTCAGGTAACCCCATTGCCACTGCCATGAACGCCTCCGTCCGCGTGGCACAGATCGTGCTGCACTTGTGGGTGTTGGGCTTCGTGCTCACGGCACTGCCGGTGGCCACCACCCTTTGGGTGATGCCCCTTGCACCGCAGTGGGTGCCGCCCGGTCCCTTCTCGCTGCTCACCCATGCTTTGGGCACCTGGCTGCCCGGTGTGATGGGTTGGCCGATCGCGGGGGGCGTGCTGGTGCTGGCGACGTTGGGGTTGCTGGGGCGCCTTCGGTGGTGGGGGGCGTTGCTGCTTTGGCTGGGCTACATGAACCTCATGCAGCGTGCCTGGATGGCCGGTAGCGGTGGTCAGCAGCTGATGGCGAACCTGTTGCTTTGGAACGTGCCACTGCTTGCGGGTGCCAGGGCCGGTGGCGTGAACACGGGGGTGTTCGCACAACTGGGCTGGTGGATGATGCGTGTGCAGCTGCTCCTGGCCTATGGGGTCACGGCGCTGCACAAGCTGGGGGGTACGCTGTGGCCTGTCGGTACAGCCCTCGAAGTGGTCGCGGGCGATGAGGCTTTCGGTCCGGTGGCACTGCTGCAGTGGCCGAAGCTTGCGCACGCGCTCACATGGGGCCTGCTCTGCTTCCAGTTGCTCTTTCCGGTGCTGATCTGGTCGCGCATGCTGCGCGTGTGGCTGTTGGCCTTCGGGGCGGTCTTCCACCTGGGCACCGCCCTGTGGATGGACCTTCCCGAGATGGGGCTCGCATTCGTGGCGGCCTATGGCCTGTGGCTGCCGGAGGAGTGGGCGCTGCGGTTGCTTGAAGTGGGCAGGCGGATCAGCGGGTCTGCTTCCCCCGCCCCCCGATCCGTACCGCACCCCCGGCCATGATGGCGTGTTCCAGGAACCGGAAGTGCTGGGAGGCGCGGTCCTCCGCACGACCGGTGGTGAGCACGCGGGTAAGGTCCATCCAGCCGGCGCGCAACACATTGCGAACGAAGAAGTGGCGTGCAAAACTGATGTGCAGACCCACTTGTGCTCCAACACCGAAACCAGCCACGTTGAAGCGGTTGTTCAGCCCCTCGCCGAACAGCCGTACATCGCTGCGGCAGATCACAGGACCGCCATGCACGCCGGTGAACAAGCGCAGGTCCGCAGTGCCCCGACCGGACGCCCAAAGCCGCTGGTAGCGGTCCAGGTCCACGCTTAGCAGGTTCAGCCCGTCGGTGTGTTCGTAGCTGAGCGTGGCGTTGTCCAGCACCATACTGTCCCCTGGCCTACGCTCCCAACCGGGCTTTAACGCACCGCTCCAAGCCACCGCCTGGTCGGGGCGTACCACGTATTTCATGTGGTCGAGGCCAAGTGATACCGACCATTGCTCGCGGAACTGCCAGCCGAGGCGGTACACGTACTGGGGGAACCAGATGTACCGCGGGTTGAAATAGGTGTCCCAGGCGAAGGGGTGCGGCCGGTCGGTAGCCTCCACAGCGTGCAGTGTGAACCTGTACGACGGTCCTTCAAGGTGGATGTCGCTCCGCGAGAAGTGCGAGCGGTTGTAACCCCAATAGAGGAAGAGCTCGCCGGCGTGCGAGGGTGCCTGGGCAGGCAGTTGTGCGGGTGCCGCCAGCAGCAGGGCGAGCAGCGTGGGGGCGGAAAGGTTCATGTGGTGATATCCCCGTTCGAACCGGCATGTGGTACCGTGTTCATGGCGGCCCGTGCGATGTCCGGTGGTGCGCACAACTTGCGCATGCGGGTGTCCATCCATGCTCCCTCCACCACCAGCCGTGCACAGTGGGTGCCATCCGCCTTGGTGAAGGTGTGGGCGAAGGCGAACCGGGTGTGGTCGGCGCTGATGGAACGTACTTCCAGATCGATGTATACCACATCGTGCAGCCCGATCTCGCGCCTGAAGGTGCATTCCTCGCGAAAGAGCACGGGTCCGAAGTGGTGCTCCTTCATCAGTGCCATGGTGATGCCCAGACCGGCGAGCACGTCCATCCGCTGCTGTGCGCAAAGGTCATAGAACACCGAATGGCGCAGGTGGAAGTTGGCATCGATGTCCGACCAACGCAGGTTCAGCTTCGTGCGGAAAGGGGAGGTATGTTCCATGACTTCGCGAGGGTGCCTGACCCGATGCTGCCGGTGGGGTGTTCCCATGCGTTTCGAGGGATGCTCACGCCTGGAGCGGCCGCAGCCGCATCATGCCGTTCACCTGGAACTTCACCCGGCGCAGCTCCTCCGCATCGCCGGGGTGGCGCAATGCCGTGTCCAGGAGCTCCACCACCTGCCGGCAGTCGCTCTCCTTCAGGCCACGGCTGGTGATGGCCGGTGTACCGATGCGGATGCCGCTGGTAATGAACGGGCTCTTGTCGTCAAAGGGCACCATGTTCTTGTTCACGGTGATGTGCACCTCGCCCAGGACATGCTCGGCCTCCTTGCCGGTGATGTCCTTGTTGCGCAGGTCGATGAGGATGCAGTGGTTGTCGGTTCCGCCGCTCACCACGTGGTATCCCTTTGAAAGGAGTGCTTCGGACATGGCCTTGGCATTGGCGACCACCTGGCGTCCATAGCTTTGGAAAGCAGGGCTCAGTGCCTCGCCGAAGGCCACGGCCTTGGCAGCGATCACATGTTCAAGGGGGCCGCCCTGTGTCCCCGGAAAAACGGCGCTGTCAAGCAGGGCGCTCAACAACCGCACCTCGCCCTTCGGGGTCTTCAAGCCCCAGGGGTTCTCCATGTCGCGGCCCATCATCATCAGGCCTCCACGGGGGCCGCGCAATGTCTTGTGCGTGGTGGTGGTCACCACGTGGCAATGCGGTAGCGGGTCGTTCAACAGCTTGGCGGCGATCAGCCCTGCCGGATGGCTGATGTCCGCCAGCAGCAAGGCGCCCACCTCATCGGCGATGGTGCGGAAGGCTGCATAGTCCCAGTCGCGGCTGTAAGCACTGGCACCGCAGATGATCAATTTGGGGCGCTCTGCCAACGCCTTTTCGCGCACCTGGTCCATATCCACCCGACCGCTGCCCCGTTCCACCCCGTAAAAGGTCGGCCGGTAGAGCTTGCCGCTGAAGTTCACCGGGCTGCCATGGGTGAGGTGGCCGCCATGGCTGAGGTCGAAGCCCAGGATGGTATCGCCGGGCTGCAGGCAGGCCAGCATCACCGCCGCATTGGCCTGTGCACCACTGTGGGGCTGCACATTGGCCCAAGTGGCGCCGAACAATTGCTTCACCCGGTCGATGGCCAGTTGCTCCGCCGCATCCACGTGTTCACATCCGCCATAGTAGCGCTTACCCGGCAGGCCTTCAGCATATTTGTTGGTGAGCACGGACCCCATCGCTTCCAGCACCTGGTCGCTCACATAGTTCTCGCTGGCGATAAGTTCCAGCCCGATGGTCTGGCGCCATTTCTCCTGTTCGATGATAGCGAAGACCGCTGTGTCGCGTTGCTGTTCCATGGACTGCGAGGGATCCGTTGGTGGACGGTCGTCAAAGGTAGCTGACGCGGTCTGGAGCGGCTCCTTGGGTCACGCGCCTTCCTGCACCTTTCGGGCTATGGCCTTGCCGCCGGCAGGAGCGATGCCGCCCAGATGAAGAAGAGCACCACCGGGTATTGCAGCAAGTGCAACAGCTTCACCGATACGCCGTAGAGCGCTGGTACGCCGCCGGAGAACGCATGCAGCGCAAGGGCCGTTGCGCCGATGAGCGCAAAGCCGGCCACCAGCGGACCACGGTAGCGGTGGTCGCCGAACACGATGCGTGCAACGGCCACGCTGAGCAGGAGCATGATCCCGATGAAGAGCAGGGCAAGCAGCCACTTGAGCATCACCAGGGCGGACAGGTCCATGCCGTCGGTCCATCCGCGGAACAGCGAATGGGCGTAGGAAACCGGCCGCTGGTAGGTCAATGCATCCAGCTGGTAGTTGAGGTTGATGAACAGGAACTCGCGCATCGCACCCAGCAGCACGGCGGCCAGCATCAGCAGGGCAAGCGGCGTCCGGCGTCGCATGGTCATGCAGTGGCACTCCTGTTCGCGAAGAACCTCACCCACGCCCACCAGAGAAGGAACACCCAGCCATAGATGACCACGTAGAAGGTATAGTCGTGATTGAAGTTGAGCAGCTCGTAGTCGATGGTGACCACGATGCACAACACCACGATGCGCAGGATATTGATGAAGTGGATGGTGATGAGTCCCGCCGGAACGAACCACGCCTTGTGGCGCCATGGACCGGGGTAGGCCAGCACGAACAGGCTGAACACCGCAAAAAGCCCGAGACCGTTGCAAGGGTCGCCGATCCAGAGCAGGTGTCCTCCCTGGACACCGATGGTGCGGATGTTCTCCGCGTTCGCCGGCTCCGGTATCAGGGTGTAGCCGAGCCCTTCCAGCAAAATACCGCTGGCGCGGATCAGGTGGCCGATCACAGCAGCATCCAACCAGCCTAACGGGTGCAACCAGAATTCGTAGAGGACATACCAGGCCGCATAACCCAATGCGCCTGCAGCAAGGAAACGGATGACAGGGTCGCGCAAGGCCCCCTGTGCAGAGGGCAGGGCGGACATCAGAGCGGCCGCTTGGATGCGTTCCGGGAACCGTGGACCCGTTTCGCACCATACAGCGCACCGGCCACGATCAATGCGGAAAGGCCTCCGTCGATGGGGATGCACGGGGGGGGCCAGCAGGGGGGGCCGCCGCCCAAGGGCTGGGCCATGAGCACCGCTGTGAACGGAACTATTACAGCGATTAACGTGAGGATGGTGCGCAACATGTTCGCTCTCGGAGATTGGCGTCCGCATCAAAGGTATGCCATTCCGGATGATCGGTGCAAGCCATTGGGGGCGCTCACCCGCTCCGGCGCCCCATCAAATGCTGCCGGTCGCGTTGGTCGGCTATATTTGCCCACCCTGCATGGGGTTTTAAGGCCCGTTCGTCGGATCCGCGTTGGCCGACCCGATCATCCATGACACCCAACAAGAGTTCCCAACGCGGCGGCATCATCGATGCAAAGGACCTGCGCTATTTCGGCAGGTTGGTATCGAAAAGTTGGTACGTGGTGGTGATCACCATGGTGCTGGCCTTGGTGCTCTCCTATCTGTACACCTACAAACTGCCCAACATCTACGGGGCCAGCACGCAGATCCTCCTCAAGGACCGGGAGTCCTATGACTACCAGTCCCAGATGTACAAGAACCTGGGGTACGCAGGCCTTTACAGCGATGTGGTCAACCAGAAGCGGGTGCTGTTGTCCTATGACCTCATCGACGATGTGCTTGACAGGCTCGACTTCGATGTGAGCTACTTCATCGTTGGCCGCTTCAAGACGAGCCAGGTGCACGGTACGCTACCGTTCACCGTTCAGATGGAACCGCTGCAACCGCAGCTGTTCGAGCGCACGTTCGACCTCCGTGTGCTGGATGCGGACCGGTACGAGCTTGGCTTTGAATACAATGGCACGGTTCAGAAGCGGGTGCACCGGTTCGATGAGCAGGTGCGTGACCCCCTCTACCTGCTCACGGTGAAGAGGTCACCATGGATGGCTGACGCCAAAGTGACCACGATCGCCGCTTCGGATTACCAGTTCAAGCGCCACCAGCGTGGCCGGTTGGTGGACCAATACAAGAACCGCATCCAGGTGGAGAACCAGGAATACACCACCATCCTGGGTATCACCGTGGAGGACGAGGTGGAGTCCAGGGCCAAGATGTTCCTGGACACCCTTTCGAAGGTGTACATCGGATATTCCCTCCAGAGCGAGTTCGACATCAACGAGAACACGCTCGAGTTCATCGACAAGCAGCTCGATGAGGTCAGCGTCATCCTTGGCCAGCATGAGGATGAGATGCAGCAGTACCAGGAGCAGAAGGACATCCTGGACCTGTCCCGGGAGGAATCCTTGTTCTTCCAGGAACTGGTGGAATACGAGCGCCAGTTGCGTATGCTCGAGATGCGGATGCAGTCCTTTGATGCGCTGGAGGACTATCTGCTACATATCAATGACCAGACCTTGTTGCCTCCTGCACTGTACATCACGGAGGACCAATTCCTGCAGAGGAGTTTGGAGCAGATCTACCAGCGGCAGATGGAGCGGAACGCCTTGCTATACGAGGCCAGGCCAGCGCATGGTGGCATCCAGCAGCTCGATTCGGCCTTGCAGATGGACCGCCTCAATGTACTCACCTACCTGGATAACAGCCGGGGGGCGGTGCGCTCCAAGATGTCCGATGTAAGGGCCCAGATCGCTGATTATGAGGGCAGGATCCGCAAGATGCCCAAGAGCGAGCGCGACATCCTGAACATCCAGCGTCGCCTGCAGGTCAACGAGAAGATGTACCTCTTCCTGCTGGAAAAACGGGCCACCACGGTCATCGCCCGTGCCGGCATCGTGCCCCAGAGCAAGGTGATCGAAAGTGCCCGCAGCCTTGGCGTGGTGCGCCCGGACAAGACCAAGGTGGTCTATACCTTCCTGCTGGGTGGTGCCTTGGCGGCCGCCATCTTCATCTTCATCCGCATCATGTTCTACGACCGCATCGAGAACGCTGATGAACTTAAGGAGGTCGCCCCCCTCACCGTTTATGGGGAGATCATCGCCAGCGAAAAGGCGGAGCAGAACTATGTGGTGGTGGACAGCGACCCCAAGGCGGCGATCACGGAGAGTTTCCGCACCGTGCGAACCAACCTGGAGTACATCCCCGGTCCCGAGGTGGGGGGCAAGGTGGTGATGGTCACCAGTTATCGTCCCAACGAAGGAAAGACCTTCTGTAGCGTGAACCTCAGCGCCATCCTGGCCAAGGCTGGCAAGCGCGTGCTGCTGCTCGAGTTCGACCTGCACAAGCCGAAGGTGGGTACAGGGTTGGGCATGCAGAGCGATGTGGGGCTCAGCAACGTGCTCATCGGCAAGGTGGACTGGCGGCAGGTGGTGATGCCCACCCAGTTCGAGCACTTCTCCGTCATTCTGGCCGGCCCCACGCCGCCCAACGCATCCGAGCTTATCCTAAGCAAGCACTTGGAGCGCATCTTCTCCGAAGCCCGGCAGGAGTTCGACTACATCATCGTGGATACCCCACCGGTAGGCCTCATCACCGATGCGCTGCTCATGGTGCGCTACACCGATGCGACCCTGTTCGTGCTCAATACCCGCTTCGCCAACAAGGACCACGTGAACAACGCCCTCGAAGTGCTTCAGGCCAACCCAGGAAGGAACGTGGGCTTCATCCTCAACGGTGTGCGGATGAAGAAGAGCAAGTACTACTACAACACCAACTACGGCTACGGCTATCGCTACGCCTATGGGTACGGCTATGGGTACGGCTATGGGTACGGCTATGGGTACGGACGCCGCTCAAGGAAGAAGGACAAGGCGTCGGATCCACCCACCCCTTCGTGAGCGTGCATATTAGCGCACTTTTTTGGTGGAGGCCCGCCGCATGGTATCTCGTCCATTCGATTCTCATGCGCTGGCCCCCTCCGGTGTTGTACGCTCAACCGTTGCAGCCAGACGCTTGGATGGCCTGGTCCAAGTCAATCGTTGGGACTTGATTTCGCTCTCCAGGATCGACATGGAACGCTCAGAGCACTTGATATTGAACGGTTCCCCGGAACTATTGAGGAGGTATCTTCCGTTGGTCTTCATCGAGGTTTGTTTCGTAGTGTATATGCTCATGTAAAGAAATATCTATGAATCGTTTAGATGTTCTTTTTAAACCTCTCCACTTGTACCGCCTTCGTAGGATATCCGTGATGAGGCGGTCGGCTGTTGCAATGGTCCGCAAGAACGTGTGCATTAGGCGTGCTGTTCGTATCTTTGGAACACGCGGTAAAGAAATGGCCGTCCAGTTCATTTCTGCCGGCACATGATCAATGACACGCAGTCACACGGAGACCATTTATACTCCAGAAGCCGAGATCCGGAGGCCTGGTGTCCTGCTTAGGAACATGATGCGGGACCTCGGCAGTTCTCGTGAATTGGCATGGCGTCTTGCTCAACGTGACATAAAGGCGCAATACCGGCAAAGCTACCTCGGGTATCTTTGGGCCTTCATCATACCGCTCGCCACCACGGTCACTTGGGTATATCTGAACGTGACCGGAGTTGTACGGGTTGAGGATACCGCGATCCCCTATCCGGTCTATGTCTTCACCGGTACGATGTTGTGGCAGGTTCTGGTAGAAGCGGTCCAAAGTCCACTGCAACAAGTGGGAATGGCGCGTGGCATGATCACTAAATTGAATTTTCCAAGGGAGGCCGTCGTACTCAGTGGGTTGATCAAGGTAGCCTCTAATGTTGGTATCAAGTTGCTATTATTGGTGCCGGCCGTACTCTTATTGGGTGTAAGGCCCGATGCTCACTTACTACTGCTGCCCTTCGCTTTAGCTGCTTTGGTTGTTCTTGGGATGGCGTTCGGGCTGTTGTTGGCACCGATCGGAATGCTCTATTCGGATATCGCCCGAGGCATACCGCTTGTCGCCCAATTCGTGATGTACCTGACCCCGGTCGTGTTCGCACTCCCTACACATGGATGGTTGGCAGCCGTATGTAATTGGAACCCAGCGACGCCGTTGATCTTGACCGCAAGAGCGTGGCTCACGGGTTCTTCAAGTCCGATGATCGGTTACTTCTTCGTTGTTTTCTTTGGCAGTTTGATACTGCTATTCGTTAGTTGGTTGATCTATCGAATCACCATCCCAGTATTAATTGAACGAATGGGCTCATGAGCGATCCAGAAGTGCTGATAACCGCTGAAGGAGCTTCCAAGAAATTCTGCAAGGATCTTCGCACCTCGCTGGCCTATGGAGTACAGGATCTCTTCGGGGAGGCGCTGGGGCGGCAACGGGGAGAGCAGTTGCGAGCTAAAGAATTTTGGGCCGTGCAGGATGTTTCATTCGAAGTGCGAAGGGGTGAGTGCCTTGGCCTAGTGGGTCGAAATGGCGCAGGTAAGACCACCTTGCTTCGTATGCTGAATGGACTCATCAAGCCCGACAGGGGTCATATTACCATGCGGGGTCGAGTGGGTGCTCTCATTGCTTTGGGCGCTGGATTCAATCCAATTCTTACAGGTCGGGAGAATGTTTACGTAAACGGCGCGGTGCTTGGTCTCTCTAAGGCTGATATCGATGCACGGTTCGATGAAATAGTGGATTTTGCCGAACTTGGTGAGTTCATCGATAGCCCTGTCCAGAGTTACAGTTCAGGAATGTCTGTCCGGTTGGGTTATTCCATAGCTTCTTCCTTGGAGCCGGATATCCTCATCCTGGATGAGGTGCTCGCGGTGGGTGATGAGGCGTTCCGTTTGAAATGCTATCAGCGGATCGGGAAAATGATGTCCCAAACAGCTGTGATTTTGGTATCGCATAATATGGAACATATTGGAGGCATCTGTAGCTCGGTGCTATTCCTGCGGAATGGACGACAGACGTATTATCCTAATACGGTTGAAGGGATAGATGCTTACTTCGCAGCCAATGAAATTTCTGGCTCCGGAGGGACTTCTGATGGTAGTGTTCGTATTGTTTACCAACCTATTCGTACAGTACATGTTCAATTCGAGAGTGATTGTATTCGCTACGGCGAACGAATGATGATTGATGTTTTTGTTGATTCCGATTCCGAAATAAAAAATGTTGAAATATCCTTGACGCTGGTCGACCAGCAGCACAGAGCTGTTCTGTGTTATAATTCAGTCAGGGGCGGGCACGAGTTCAACCTCGAAGCTGGAGAGCAAGTGATCCGGTTCCAGCTCAAAGAGGTTATGTTACATGATGGAAAGTATACGTGGAATTTGAATCTTAAAAGACGTGATTCCATTGAGAATTTGGTTTATTTCGTTCGAGCGGGACAAGTCAAGGTGTCAAGCCCATTCCGTCCCCTATCGGCCATTCCGTATTTGCCCAGTGCTTCTAGTTTTGAAGTAGTGCCGCGCCTTTCGGTGACGGCTGCAAGTAAGTGAGTAGGCATGCCTGTTCTCACATCCTTCTTGGACATGATATGTTCGGGTCCTTAATATCGATCGGAGGTACATTTGAAGTTATATTTATTTGTGATTGGATTCCGATATTTTAAATTTCAATGGATACTAACATCGAAAACGATGTTATGTGGGCAGAGTGGAACATTTGAATAATTTACAAAGGGTCATTCGAACAGTTGTCTGTATCATGATATCTGCAGCCCAACGTGCTTCTGACCGAAGTTCACCGATGCGTCAGGTCAGCTTAACTTTACCTTGCGTTGTCATGCAAACTGTGATATGTCATAGAATCAAAGGAAAATGAGAAAAGGTACTGCGGCATATCACGTGCATGACCCGAACTTATCGTTCATACGCACCGATATTCTCCATTTTGCTGCTCACTTTGATCGAATACTCTTGTTTTCGACAGTTGAACCGGACGAGTCCATTAAGGCGATCCCCAATTTAGTCGTCTGTTGTCCCGCATTGGATTGGTCGAGATACCGACCTATTGCGCTATTGTCGAGGTACGGTGTGATTTTGTTGGCTATCTGGATTAGAGAGATGATAGCAGTACGACGTTGGATGCCATTTGGGGCATCGTTGAAGAAATTGATCACCAACATCTTTCGTGCGAAGGAAGTCCTCCGGATCTGCAAGGAGCATAAGGCTTTGGAGGCCATACATTACTCGTTCTGGTGGTACGATAGTGTGTTTCTAGCATGGTTGCGGAGGAAAGAAGGTGTGAAAAGAACTGTAACACGAACGCACGGTGGAGACCTTTATGAGGAAAGAGGCAGTTTGAAAGCAGAAACACTTTTTAGGAACTATCAATTAAGTGGCTTGGATGCGGTGTATAGCGTTTCTGAGGCCGGCGCCCGGTATCTCAAGGGGCGCTACCCGGCTCACCGTGAACGTATCCACACGGGGTATTTGGGTACCACCGATAAAGGTATGGCCCCCATTCCTGATTCCATCGCTCCCCTGGTGATCGTTAGTTGTGCAAAGGTCCGGAACATTAAGCGCGTACACCTGATCGGGGAGGCACTTGAGCACGTTGAAGGGGTTCATATCCGTTGGGTTCATTTTGGCGGTACGACTAATGCTGAGGGTGACCCGAGCGTTAACCTGTTCCTGCAAACGGTGAAGAGGTTGCGCCAGCGTGCCAATATGGAGGTCCAACTGATGGGACAAATGACCAATGATGACATCTTAGATTGGTATCTTCTGCACCCTGCGCACTGCTTTATTAGCATGTCCTCTACTGAAGGGGTGCCGGTAAGCATGATGGAGGCCATCTCCTTCGGAATACCGATACTGTCAACCGATGTTGGTGGCTGCAATGAGATCGTGAGCGAACGGACTGGGATACTTATACCGCCTGATACTCCGGTGAAGGAAGTTGCTCGGATCATCGAGGGGTTCGGGAATAGTCACTTACATCGTGCTGGGTTTCGGAATGAGGTCCGTAAGGAATGGAGAAGCAAATTCGATGCTGCATTCAATTACAAGAAATTTTTTGATGCTTTGTATGCGAATTGATCCAAAATAAATTCAAATTAATAAATAAAGAAATGGATCAAAAATCAGATTTTCGAAGAGTTTATTCTATTGACCTAGTTAAAGGCTTGCTTATAATACTCGTTATAGTAGGCCATGTTCTTCTAGGCTCCATTGAGGAGAACTTGTTTAAAAAAATTATCTATAGTTTTCACATGCCAATTTTTATTGCCATAAGTGGTTACCTATTCAATTATACTTGGTTGTGTAATGCTGGATTCTTGGAGATATTGGTGAAATATAAGAATCGATTGATTTATCCATGGTTAATTGCCTTCGTATTTTATTTTATATTTCATGAGTTGCAGCGATCCGAGAAGAATTTATTAGATGATCTTGTATTAGAAATGTTATTTCCATTTTATCACTTATGGTTTATTCCTGGGTTCCTATCGTGGGTTTTAATGGCACGTGTGATTAGTATATTTCATTTTACGTCTCGAAGCATAATTCCTATATCTGTTTTATTGTCATTTTTAGGCTATATTATTTCGAAAAATATATTTCCAATTTGGTTCATTCATCAGGATAGCTTTTTATTGAAATTCCTTAGTGAGACTATAAGACCCTATTATTTCGTTTTTTTTGTTATTGGAATAAAATACAATGAAATAATTTCCCGGGTTCAAAATGTAAAAACAAATTTAATATTAATTATTTTCATTATGTATTTCTACATTAGAAATGAATCGATAAATTTCTTATTTTATTATTCCTTTAATGTTGCACTCGCATTCTGGGTTTTGAAGAAAATGGATGGAGGTACATTGCCAACTGTTCGCTGGATTGAATGGTTAGGCATTAATTCTTTGGGTGTTTATTTGTGGCATGTTTTTCCAATAATAGTAATAAAATATTTTTTCTCTAATCTTGATAATCTTCAATACTATTTGATGATGGCGTTTTCGATTTCTATTTTTTTCTTTGGCTATTATTTTCTTAATCGGCTTAAGGTGGTTAGAAAATTATTCTTCGGCCTGTCTTGATGTGTGTTTGGTCGCAGCTGCCCGAACATTTGATAAGCATGCACGCTGAACGGTTTTCTTTGCCCGGTCAACAGTACACGATGGAATGAGCAGCTTTGATACATTACCCACATGGGGCATCCTCGTCCAGGCCCGAATGGGTTCCACGCGCCTTCCGAACAAGATGCTTCGCGAGATGCTGCCGGGTACGACCCTGCTGGAATGGGTGCTGCAACGACTCCTGGCGGTGTTCCCTAAAGAGAAGGTCGTGCTCGCCACCACCACGACATCGGCTGATGATCCGTTGATGAGAGCGGCCCAAGGGCTTGGCATCGGTGTTTTCCGGGGAAGCGAGCAGGATGTGCTGCTTCGTTTCCGGGATGCTGCACGCTCATTGGGCTGGGACCATCTTGTACGGGTCTGTGCGGACAATCCGCTGCTCCAGGTCGAACTCCTGCCCGGCCTGATTTCTGCAGCCATAGCCGCACGTGCAGACTATGCGTCGTGGGGGTTCCGCGATGGACTGCCCGCCATTCGTTCGCATTGTGGGTTGTTCGCTGAATGGGCTTCGCTCGCTGCATTGGATAGGGCGGCTGCAGCCACGGACGACCCGTTCTACCACGAGCATGTAACCAATTACCTTTACACGCATACCGATCTTTTCAGGACCATCATGATGCCAATACCGCACGAGGACAAGGTGCGCCAATGGAGGCTAACGGTGGATACGGTGGATGATCTTGCTCTTTGCAAGCGTGTCATCAACGGCATAGGCAACCAGCGTCCACCGGGTGTTGATAAGCTTCTTGTTTACCTCGAAAGGCATCCGGATCTGATGACGGAAATGCGAACGAACATGAGCGCCCATGTCAAATGAACATCACACCTACCTGATCGGCGAGGTGGGCCAGAACCATAACGGTTCGGTCGACCTCGCCAAGCTCATCATCGACATGATGGCGCGTCCCGTGCGCGAAGAGCATTTCGGTATCGAGCTTCCCAAGCTGGACGCGGTCAAATTCACCAAGCGTGATCTGGCGCAGGAGTTGAGCCGATCTGAAATGGAGCGGCCGTACACATCCGCCCATTCCTTCGGTGCCACCTACGGAGAGCATCGCGCCTTCCTGGAATTGGATGACGAGGCGCATTACGAAGTCTACAAGCATGCAAAAACGCACGGGTTCGATTTTGTGGAAACGCTCTGTGCCATAGGCTGCCTTGGTATGCTTCGGTACTTTTCTCCGGACAAGTTGAAGGTGGCAAGCCGGGACCTCACCAACCTGCCCCTGTTGGCGGCATTGGCTGAGACGCGGATCCCGATCATCCTCAGCACGGGCATGGCGGACCAGCGCGACCTTGACGATGCATTGGCGGTGATCACCAAGCAGCACGATGACATCTCCATCCTCCATTGCGTAAGTGAATATCCCACGCATCCGGACCACGCGAACCTCCTCACCATTCAGTTCCTGAAGCGCACGTATCCACAGTACACGATCGGCTATTCCGACCATACCATCGGAATAGCAACGCCCGTGGCCGCTGTTGCGATGGGTGCACGCATCATCGAAAAGCATGTCACCATCGACCGCCGGATGAAAGGCACTGATCAAGCGGGTTCGCTCGGTCCGGACGGGGTCGCCCGGATGGTCAGGGACATACGTTTGCTGGAACGTTCCTTCGGTAGGGATGAGCTGTTCCTGGAGCCGTCGGTGGCCTCCGCCAAGAGCAAGTTGGAGCGGTCGGTGGCGGCCAAGCGTCTCATCAAGGCAGGGGAAGCGATCGGAGAGGATGATCTGCACTTATTGAGTCCTGGTAGCGGTCTGAAATGGCACGAGCGTGATCTGCTGATCGGCAACTACGCGGTTCGTGACCTGGCGATGGATGAGTTGATCGTGGCAGCGGATGTAACGCGATCGTTAACTGCATCATGATGACCAAGCTCGTTTTCACCGACATCGACGGTGTCTGGACCGACGGGGGCATGTACTACGACCAGACCGGTAACGAGTGGAAGAAGTTCAACACCAGCGACAGCGCCGGTGTGCTCTTTCTCCGTGCACTGGGAGTGCCGGTAGTGGTGCTCACTGGTGAAGACACGGCCATTGTTGCTCGACGTTGCGCCAAACTTGGTATAGCGCATCTGCACCAAGGGGTCAAGGACAAGTTGTCACTGGCCCGGTCCATTTGCGCAGAATTTGGTGTGGAATTGGATGCCTGTGCCTACATCGGGGACGACCTGATGGACCTGGCCTTGCTGCAGGCTGTTGGATCCAGTGCGGCGCCTGCGAACGCTCCTGATTATGTAAAGGCGCGTGTGAAGCATGTCACCGTGAAGGCTGGAGGTGAGGGTGCCTTCCGTGAGTTCGTGGAGCATCTTATTGGTAACGATGCCTTGGAGGTGTTGATACGCCGTTGGGATGTGTCTCCATGATACTCCTCTATTTCATACGTAGTTGGTGGGAGTATCTGTTGGGTACGCGGAAGTCTTCCGTGGTGGCCTGGCAGAGCGCTTTATCGTCGTTCAGTTTCAGGATACCCAGAGGTCGTTCGTCAAGTTTTTTCGAGGCGTTCAGCTGGTTGCGTCATTCCTTGGCCTTTGCGCTTCGTAACGGGACTGACTCCTTTTCACCGGCCGGCGAGGTGCTTGTGGTGGATGACCTTGCTGTTAAGGGAAGAGGCCGTGTCGCATATATTACTTCAGTCCTTGGTACTAATTGTTCGTTCATTGGATTCGATATGCTTCGAGCAAATTCTTTATTGATTAAGGCATTATTGATGGTTAATTTATCTTTAATTTTTGTAATCTCTTTTCCCTTTATTTTATTGTCATCAAGGAGAGCCTCTCTAGCATTGATAATGTATGATTTCATTGTACTTTATTTTTTGGACAGCTTGGTTTCTGCTTCATCCATTCGTCGCATCATTTGGTTCGGAGCCTTCGAGAAGGGCACTCCACTCCTCATCGATTGGTTCCGGAGGTATCGCGGAATCGAGGTCACCATCGTGCCATCGATCAATCCACTTCGCAATTTTTACCGCCACGTGGTGGCGGACAAGGTGGTGCTCACCGCTCCTTTCCAACAGCAGGAGGTGGAGTCAGGGCTGTCCGACGGATGGGTTTACAAGGAGTGTGTCTGGTGGCCGCCTTATGGCCATGAGCGTATGCTTGAGGTTGCCGGGCGGAACGTGCAACGCGGCGTGATCGGTTTTATGAGCAGCGGCAACTGGCTTCGTCGTGAACTGGGTAAGGACCAGCTCGACCCTTCATGGGAGGCGGCTGAAGAACAGGCGTTGCGGTGGTGTCAGATGCACTTACAGCGTAGACAGGATGTTGCTTTGCGCGTGTTCCTCCATCCGTTGGAAAAGAAAGATCCCATACTCTTGGCCCGCGCATTGGCACACTACCGCACATTGGGTATACCTGCTACCAATATCGTCTCGGACCGTGGCGGTATCGCACATCCGGAGCTGATGGATGTGGCTGTTGCGGTTTACAGCAGTGCCCTGTTCGAGCGTTTGTATGCCGGCTACAAGTGCGTCTTTGTCCAGCCTGGCATGGCCCCAGGGTACTTCATGAACGGTTCCATACGCAACATCATCGCCCACGATGAGACTGATTTCCAAAGATCGCTTGTTCGCACGCTGGGCCAAGAGGAGGATGCTTACTTCCTGTCCAATGGGATCGATGCCTATCGCAGACAGGGTCATCCTGCATCGTTAGCGAGCGCTACATTGCGCTAGGGCACGCTCCACAGAGCTATCTTTCAGGCCACTATCCTTGCACCATGGCGGAGATGAATGTTCAATACGGATGCGGACTGAGCGCACCTGGAGGTTGGCTCAATTTCGATAGCTCACCCAGTCTACGCCTACAGCGCATGCCGCTGCTGGGTGCAGTGCTTCGCGGTCGATCGGGAGTAGAGTTCCCTGCCGCAGTGCGCTACGGCGATATCGTTAAGGGCTTACCCATACCCGATGCCAGTTGTGATGCAGTGTATTGCTCGCACGTGCTCGAGCATCTGGCCTTGGAGGATTGCCGGATGGCACTTGCCAATACATTCCGGATAGTGAAGCCGGGTGGCGTCTTCCGTTGCGTGTTACCGGATCTGGAACGCGCTGCCCGTAACTATATCGCCGCACTGGACCAAGGTGACGCTTCTGCGGGCGTTCGGTTCATGGGGCGTAATACACTGGTGGGAATGGAACAGCGGCCCAAGGGGTTGATGGGGGCCATCCAGCACCATTTCGGCAATTCACTTCATCTGTGGATGTGGGATGAGGCAGGGCTCACGGATGCACTAATTAAAGCCGGTTTCACGGGGGTCCGGCGCTGCGGCTTCAACGATAGCGCCAACAAGGCTTTCCTCTCAGTGGAGGATGCCAGCCGGTTCAACGGTGCCCTCGCGCTTGAGTGCTTCCGACCAGCCTGATCGCGCATGGCGCTGCAGGGAGTCGCTGCCGATGTGGTCCACAGTGGATCATTGCGCATAGCGGTCGTCACTCCGTTCGTGGACCTGTACAGCGAGACCTTTGTGGCCGCCCACATCCGGGGGCTTCGGCGCGTAGAGTTACTGCTGCATGGCAGTACCCTGCCACTATTCGTGCATGGTGGAGGTTCCTTGCTCCGGCCCGGTGTATGGGGGCGCTTGTGCGACCGGCTCGAGGCGCTGATGCATGGTGGAGGCCTGAACGATCTGCTTGCCCATCGCATCGCACGTACGTTGGTGAAGCACGGCATACAAGTGGTCCTGGCGGAGTATGGCACCACAGCGGACCGGATGGCACCCATCTGCAGTGCTGCAGGTATCCCGCTCGTTGCGCATTTCCACGGGTTCGATGCGTTCAAGCATGCGGTGCTGGCCGAGCACCATGGTTATCGAACACTCTTCGCCACCGCGGCCCGCATGGTAACCCCCAGTGCACACATGAGGGACCACCTCGTATCCCTTGGTGCCGGGTCGGAGTTGATCGATGTCATCCCCTGCGGCGTGGACCTCCAGCGATTTGCAACCGTGCTCCCAGTTTCTGCGGAGCCTCACCTGCTAGCCGTGGGACGGTTCGTGCCAAAGAAGTGTATGGCGGATGTGGTGAACGCATTCCGCATCGTTCATGAGAAGCACCCAGATGCACGATTGACCTTTGTTGGCGATGGTCCTGACCGACTAGGTGTTGAGGCGATCGTGCTGGCCTCCGGGCTTCGGGACGCCGTGACCTTCGCCGGAGTTTGCACGCATGAACAGGTGGCGCAACTGATGGCACGCTCGAGGCTGTTGGTGCAGGCCAGTGCGATCGCTCCGGATGGCGATGAGGAGGGTACACCGGTGGTGGTGCTTGAGGCCATGGCGAGCGGACTGCCTGTAGTGGCGACACGACATGCCGGCATCCCGGAGGTGGTCGAACATGGAGTTACAGGCTGGTTGGTGCCTGAGCATGATACTGCCCATTTGGCGGAGGGGATCCTCCATTTGTTGGACGAGCCGCATCGCGCCGCGCAGATGGGTGAAGCCGGCAGGGCTTTGATCGAGCAGCGCCTCCAGTTGAAGGACACGCTTGCCCGCCTGCAACAGGTCCTGATGGAGGCAGCTGCAGGGCCTGGTCAAACGGGCGGCTGATCGATCGGCATCGTGCTCGTGCGCATGCCCAATGCGAAGAGCGCGATGCACTTTCAGCTTCAGGGGTGCTTGCTGCCCCTGTAAGAACCCCGGCAAGCGACCCTTCGGGCTACCTTTGATAGTGCTTATGCGTATCCTATACCTAACGCATTACAGCGAGCTCTATGGCGCCAACCGCAGCCTGCTCGATCTAGTGCTGCAGTTGCGCGAGGATGGTGCCGTAGCGCCCCATGTGGTGATTCCACGGGAGGGTGAACTTGCATCAGCGTTGCGTGAACAGGCGATCCCGACAGCAGTGATCCCGTTCGAGCCGTGGATGAGCGAGCGCCAGTACAGTGGCCGTCCACATCATCGGCTGCTGCAGCACTGGCGGCATATCCGGCTGGCAATGGACCGTGCGCAAGCCAACCGGCGCGCCATCCCCGCCCTGATCGCCCAGGTCCGGGCGTGGAACATCCAGCTACTGCATGCCAACAGCGCAGCGGTCAGCGTTGCGCACCGCATCGCTCGCGAAACAGGTCTGCCCTTCGTCTGGCATGTGCGTGAGATGCCAGAACTTCATTTTGGCTTCCACCTTGATGCGGGCAGACACGGCTATGGCCGTGCGCTCCGCAGTGCGGACAGGATCATCGCCATTTCGGAAGCGGTCCGTGCCGACATCGAGCGCTACACCGGACCATACGACCGGATCACCATCATCCCCAACGGTGTGCTGCGAGGTGATCGGTATCCGGGATTGCAGGAGCGGGCGCATCACCGCTGGTCCTCAACGCAACCGTTCACGTTCCTGATGGTGGGCCTCATACATCCATCTAAGGGCCAGTTGGAGGCCGTGGAGGCCCTGGCCATTCTGGTGCACCGTGGGTATGATGTGCGGCTGGTCATCGCTGGTGGCGGTCGTGATCGGGACCTGCGTGAGCGGATAGCCTGCTCGGGCATTGCCGATAGGGTGGATCTCCTCGGGTACGTGGAGGAGGTCCTTCCCTTGTATTTCCGTTCCCATGCCCTGCTGATGTGCTCACGCAACGAGGCCATGGGCCGTGTCACCGTGGAAGCGATGGCCTGCGGCCTGCCCGTCATCGGACATGCATCCGGTGGTACGCCTGAACTGGTGCGGGATCGATCGAACGGTCTGCTTTATGCTGGCGGAGCCTCCGATCTTGCGGGCCGCATGGAAGAACTTATCCGGCAACCTGCGCACGCACGCAGCTTGGGTGAAGAGGCTCACCGCACCGCACAGGCCAACTATCGTGTGGAACTCTATGCAAAGGAGGTCCTTGCGGTGTACCGATCCGTATTTTCCAAGGAAAAGTGAATCAGGCCATGCGCATCTCCATCATCACGCCAAGCTACCAGCAGGCCACCTACCTGGAGGAGTGCGTGCGGTCCGTTGCGGACCAGGACCATCCCGACGTGGAGCACATCGTGGTGGACGGAGGAAGCATTGATGGTAGTGTTGAGGTCATCGCGCGCCACGCCCAACGGCTCGCCTGGTGGTGCAGCGAGCCGGATGCTGGACAGGCCGATGCGCTCAACAAGGGGCTCGCCCATGCGACCGGCGAGGTGTTCGGATGGATCAATTCGGACGACCTGTTACTGCCGGGGGCGCTGCGCCATGTGGCTGCCATCTTCGCCCAGCATCCGGAGTTGCAGGTGGTCACGGGAGCACGTATCAGGCGCAAGCCCGATGGGGGGGAGGAGCTTCTGCCCACCGAGGATCCACGTGAGCCGCATGCATGGTATGTTTCACCGCAGGTGAACCAACAAGCTACGTTCTATCGCATGAGCGCGTTGCGCTCGATGGGGGGCGTGGAGGTGGACCTGCATTATGTGATGGACCTGGAGCTCTGGTGGCGGCTGCTGTTCCTGCACGGGACCGATGCGGTGCATATCACCGATCGACCGCTGGGCGTGTTCCGCATCCATGCCGACAGCAAGACGAGCCTGTCGCAGCCCTTGTTCGTGCGCGAGACGGCCACCCTGCTCCATGCTGCTTGTGCGCAGGTGAATGCGACGGACCTGGCAGACATCATCACCATGGGATACCAGCCCATGGAAGGGGTACGCGCGTTACCGGTGGACCTTCACCATAGAGCACTGGTGGAGGAGATGACCGTTCATTTCTTGTTGAAGTGGGATCGGGGCGTCTTCACACGGGACCAATACCGCATGATGCGACACCTGCGCAGGACCGCTGGCGCCATTGCGCTGCGCCTCGGGCCTGCGCAGCAGCGTCAATGGGAGGAACTTGAAGGTGCGATGAGGCTGCCCGGCTGGTTCGCACATCGAATGTGGATGGCCCTTCGCCATCGGATCCGATGAAGGTCTCTGTGATCATACCGGTGCACGACAAGGCGCCCTTCCTGCGGGAATGCCTTGACAGCATTTTCGCACAAACGCAGTTGCCGGATGAGGTGATCGCGGTGGACGATGCCAGTACCGATGACAGCGGCTCCTTGCTTGACGCGTATGTGCATCCCCGGCTCAAGGTGGTGCGGCTGGCCAGCAACATGGGCCCCGGCCTTGCCGCACAACTTGCCATGGACCTGGCAGGGGGGGAGTTCATTGTGCGCATGGATGCGGATGACATCATGGTGCCCAACCGTATCGCCGACCAGGTCGCCTTCCTGGAAGCCCACCCTGCAGTGGACTTATGCGGATCGGCAGCGGCCTTGTTGCACAGCCCGTCCGTCCGATGGCGGTTCCCGGAGGAGCACGACGACGTGTTCGCCCAATTGGCGTTCAGCGTGGGGATCTTCCAGCCCACCATGGTCATCCGCAAGGCCGCTTTACAGCGTACCGGACTGCGGTACCTGTCGGAATGGCCGTATTACGGCGAGGACCGTCTTTATCAGGTGGAAGCGGTCAGCCGTGGGCTGCGCATGGCCAACCTACCGACAGCCACCGTGCTGTACCGCGAAGGTGTACAGAATACAGTGCAGCGGCGCGACAAATGGGCGGATCATTGCGCGTTGCATCAGCAGGTGCTTGGTCGGTTCGGGCACAGGCCCCTGACATCCG
>CAZLGY010000013.1:29924-36966 GCA_964559165.1 uncultured Chryseobacterium sp. | reverse complement strand
TGCCGGGCGCCTCCGCCATCGAGGCCATCGAGGGTCCGGGCGGCGGCCAGCGGGTGCGGCTCACCGCCCCTGACGGCTACCGGGTTGATCTTGTTCACGGCATGACGCTCGTCGATCCCTTGCCGGTGCGCGCGCCCCTGCCGGTCAATTTCGCCTTGCAGAAACAGCGGATCAAGAGCTTTCAGCGGCCCGACCATGAGCCCGCCCGGGTCGTGCGCCTCGGCCATTGCGTGCTCAAGTTCAACGATGGGGACGCGGGCGCCCGCTGGTTCCAGGACACCTTGGGCATGCTGGTCACCGACCGCCTGCATGTGCCGGGCGATCAGGCCTCGACGCTGGGCAATTTCCTGCGCTGCAACCGGGGCGACCGCCCGGCGGATCACCACACGATCTTCGCCCTCCATACCCCCGGCGACATCAATGTCCACCACGCCTCCTTCGAGGTGCAGGATCCCGACGCCGTCCATATCGGCCACGAATGGCTGAAGGAAAAGGGCTACAAGCCCGCCTGGGGCGTCGGTCGCCACCTCCTTGGCAGCCAGGTCTTCGATTACTGGCGCAGCCCCTGGGGCTATATGTTCGAGCATTACGCCGATGGGGATCTGCTCACCGCCGACATGCCCGCAGGCGATTATCCCGCCACCGACGAAAATCTCGCGCAATGGGGCCCCGCGCTCGCGCCAAGGTTTTTTGAGTCGGTTGTCGTTGATTAGGCAAAATAAAAGCGCTCGATCTCTTGGTCGAGCGCTTGAAACTTCACAGTAAAAAGTTCCATCCAAAATAAATAATAAAATAATTCCTGCTCAGTTTGTGAAAACTGTATTTTTGGTGCTATAAGCATTTTCCGGCAGTTGCCGGTCAAGACGATAGGAAATTCTATGGCTACCGGTACAGTGAAGTGGTTCAATGGTCAAAAGGGCTTCGGGTTCATCGAGCCTGACCAGGGTGGAACTGACGTGTTCGTGCACATCAGCGCCGTCGAGCGTGCAGGCTTCAGCAGCTTGAACGAGGGTGACAAGGTTTCTTACGAAATCGTCGCCGACAAGCGCAGCGGCAAGTCCAGCGCTGACAGCCTGAAGAAGATCTAAGCTTCTCAAGGCGGCTTCGCAGGTTTTCTTGCGAAGCCCTAGCCCTTGACGGGCCGACGTGCGTTCGCGCCGCCGCGCTCCATGCAGCCGAAGCTTTCGGTCCATGGAGTTGGGCGGCGCGGTCGATTCCAGCCCTGTTTCATCTGTTTTTCCCTTGCCCCCTTGCGCCGAAGCTCGGCTCCCGTCATTTTGACGGAAATGAGCATAACTAGAAGGTCCATTCCCGTTCCACCGCCCGCCATTGGTGGGGGAGGACCCGTGCGCCTTCCGCCCCACGCCTCGGGCATGCGCATCGGGCTTTTCGGCGGGACCTTCAATCCTCCCCATGAGGGTCATCGCCTCGTCAGCACCATCGCTTTGGCCCGTTTGGGGCTCGACCAGATCTGGTGGCTCGTCACCCCCGGCAATCCCCTGAAGCAGAATGACGGCCTGCCCTCGCTCGGCGCGCGCATGGCCGCCGCCCATGAGCTGGCCGACCATCCCCGCATCGTCGTCACCGGCCTCGAGGCGCAGATTGGCACCCGCTACACCTATGACACCATCGCCTGGCTGACCCGGCGTTGCCCGGGCGTGCGATTCGTCTGGATCATGGGGGCGGACAATCTGGCGGGTTTTCACCGCTGGCAGCACTGGCGGGACATCGCCGCCCTCGTTCCCATCGCCGTGATTGATCGACCGGGATCGACCCTGAAGGCGACCAATAGTCCCGCCGGGGCCTGGCTCGCCCCCCATCGCCTTGACGAAACAGATGGTCCCCTGCTCGCCCAGGCGCGGGCGCCGGCCTTTGTCTTCATCCATGCGAAGCGCTCGGACCTCTCTTCGACCGAGCTTCGGCGCAAGGGAAAGACCCTGTCGCCCGGATATTAGGGCCCCTTTGCGCAATCGAGGTTGAAGTTTTCGCCGTTTCGGCCCACATTGAGGCGTGCCGGCGCATGCCGGTGACAGGAGCATGAAGGCACTGACACCCACGATGACCCCCGAAGTGAGCCCCGCGCCGCTTCACCCGGTGAATGGTTCCGTACTGGACACCGGTAAACTCGTGCGGACCGTCCTGCACAGCCTCGAAGACGCCAAGGCTGAAGACCTCGTCTCGATCGACCTGCATGGCAAGACCTCCATCGCCGATCTCATGATCGTGGCGACGGGGCGTTCTGGCGTGCATGTGGGCGCGATCGCGGATCGCGTCGTCAAGGCTTGCAAGGAGGCCGGCGCCCAGGCCCCCAAGGTCGAGGGCGTTCCCCATTGCGATTGGGTTCTGGTCGATGTTGGCGATGTGATCGTCCACATTTTCCGGCCCGAAGTTCGCGCCTTCTACAATCTTGAGAAGATGTGGGGCGGGGACAGGCCGGGCGAGCGGAGCCCGCAGGGCGCGCGCGCCGCCGTCTAGGCGTCGCTTTCGCCATGCGCGTCGCGTTGATCGCCATCGGGCGGCTGAAGGCCGGGCCCGAACGAGAACTCTGCGCGCGCTACATGGAGCGCGCAGCGGCTTCGGCGCGGGGCGTTGGCCTGACCGGCGTTGAACTTCGCGAGATTGAAGAGGGCCGCGCGCGTCGCCCCGAAGACCGCAAGGTCGAGGAGGCCCGCGCGCTGAGCGCCTTCGCGCCGCCGGGCGCGCGGCTGATCCTGCTGGACGAGCGGGGCAAATCCATCACCAGCGAAACTTTCGCCGCAGACATGGGCCGCGAACGCGACGCCGGAACCCCCGCGCTTGTGCTGGCCCTTGGCGGTCCCGATGGTTTCGATCCCGCCTTGCGGGCGCAGGCCTCCCAGGTTCTGGCCTTCGGCGCCATGACCTGGCCCCACCAGCTCGCGCGCATCATGGCGGCCGAGCAGATCTACCGCGCCATCACCATTCTGGCGGGCCATCCCTATCATCGGGTTTGACCGCGCGGCGCATCATCCCGCCATGGCCCGGCTCTTGCCGCGTTGGCGCCACACTCTTAAACCCTTTGTGTCAGCGTGATTCGCTCCTGTTTCCTGAAGAGGCCGCGCCTGCTCCCCCACCCGCCCAGGCTTTTTTCCGTGTTGCTGGTCGGCGCTCTCGCCGTAGCCTCGCAGCTCATTGCGGGCGTGGCTCGGGCCCAGTCCGCGCCGGAGGATCCGCGTCAGGCGATCGACAAGGGCCAGAGCGATCTGCGCGCCCTCGAAGACGAGCGCAAGGCCGCCGAAGAGCGCAGCCGCAAGACCGCCGCTGAGATCGAGCTGATGCGCAACGACCGCGCGCGGCTCAATGCGGCTCTGATCGAAACGACGGCGCGGGCCCGCGCCGGTGAGGTCCGCATCGCCGACATCGAGGCGCGCCTGATCAGCTCCAGGGCCAGCGAGGCGGCGATCCGCCGTTCGCTCGAGAGCAGGCGCGGCGTGATCGCCGATGTGCTGGCGGCCCTGCAACGCATGGGACGCAAGCCGCCGCCCGCTGTGCTGGTGCGCCCCGAAGATATGCTGGAAGCGATTCGCACCTCCATGCTGCTGGGCGCGGTCGTGCCGGAACTGCGGGGGGAAACGGAGGCCCTGGCCACGGATCTGGCGGATTTGCAGGCGGCCCTCAAGAGCATCGCCACCGAAGGACAGGCCCAGCGCAAGGAGCAGGTCAGCCTCGATATCGAGCGCGAGCGCATCGCAGCGCTCGTCGCCGCCCGGCAAAAGGCGATCCAGGAGGCGGAGAAGGCGAACGGGAATGGGAAGAAAAAGGCGAAGGCGGAAGCGTGAGGCTTCACCCTAACTTCGCGATGTCATGCACGCCTCCGAGCACAACCTTCCGGTCTCCATCAGCCAAGTGTTGGCGTGGATACGCCAATGCTCCACGCAGGAGAAGAAGGTGCTGCTGAAGGAGTTGTTGGATGACACCGCTGCCCTCACCATTGCCAGCGAACCTAGCTTGAGCAAGGACTGGGACGACGAAGAAGAGGACCAAGCCTGGGGCGGTCTATGAAAGGTGATGTCGTTGTGATCCCGTTCCCGTTCTCCGACCTGAGCGGGAGCAAGCGGCGCCCTGCTCTTGTTGTAGCGGACTGGGGCGGTGATGATGTCATGCTCTGCCAGATCACCAGTCAAGCCAAGCGGGACGGCTTGGAGGTACCGCTGCTTGAAGGCGACTTCGCGTCCGGTCGACTGCCCATCGCCAGCCACATCAGGCCGAACAAGGTCTTTACAGCGGACAGACGGATCATTCGATATGTGGCCGGGAAAGTGGGCGATGCGAAGTACCGTGAAGTTGCAGCACGGATCATAGCGCTGGTTTCCTGAGCGAAGGACATCCAGCTCATGCCAGCGAGGAGTTGATCCAGCACGACTAGTCCCGCTCCAGCGGGATCAGAACCGTGGGCTTCGATCCGCAGACCCTGTCCCGCCCCAGCGGGTTCGGCGCCCGTCCGGTGAAGCGCCTGATCCAGAAAGAGCTCCTGAACGAGATGAGCCGCGCGCCGTCGCCAAAGCGCTCTGGCGGCGTGCGACCAGATCATCGCAGGCACCTTGGAACCCGGCGTTGAGCAGGTGATGGATGTGTTCGAGGAACCGCCTTCGCCATCCGGCTTCGGCGGTGGAACGAAGATCGTGGTGCGCAAGCCGATCGCGGAGAAGGAGAAGAACGGGAATGGGAAGAGGAAGGCGCCCGCCACCGCCTGAACCGCTGGTGGGCAATAAGAAGTATCCTACCCGAGATGTATGTACGAAGGGTCGGAGAGACGGAAGGACACCCTACCGCCTCGCTGCCTTCAGTGTGTTCGTCAGGAGGCTTGTTATGGTCATGGGCCCGACACCGCCGGGCACAGGACTGATCCAGCTGCATTTGGGTGCGACCTCATCGAACTTCACGTCTCCCACCAAGCGGAAGCCGGCCTTGCGTGAGGCATCGGGGATGCGGTGAATGCCCACATCCACCACCACTGCACCCTCCTTGACCATATCAGCCGTAATGAACTCCGGTCGGCCGATGGCAGGGATCAGGATGTCGGCCTGACGCGTAATAGCGGACAGATCCCTGGTCCGGCTGTGAGCGATGGTCACCGTACAGTTGCCGGGATAGGAGTTGCGGCTCATGAGGATGGCCATGGGTGTCCCCACGATGTTACTACGACCGACCACAACGCAGTGTTTACCCGCTGTTTCGATTTGATGGTGACGCAGCAGTTCAACGATGCCGGCCGGAGTGGCAGGCAGATGACCGGGCAAGCCCAACACCATGTTGCCAACGTTCTCCGGATGGAACCCATCCACGTCCTTCCGCGGATCGATCTCCATCAACACCCTGTCAGCGTTGATATGGGAGGGTAATGGGAGCTGCACGATGAATCCATCCAGCTCGTTGTCCTCATTGAGCGAGCGCACCACATGGAGCAGCTCATCCTCTGCGATGGTGGCCGGTCGCTCGATGAGCGTGCTTCGGAAACCGACGCTCTGGCAGGCTTTCACCTTGCTCTCCACATAGGTTCTACTGGCGCCATCATCGCCCACCAGCACGGCAGCAAGGTGTGGGGCACGACCTTGGGATGACCTCAGTTGGGCAACTTCGGCCATGATGGTATCCCGAATGGCCTCGGAAGCCCGCTTGCCGTCAAGCAGTTGGTACGTGACCACGGCGTTCATCGGGGTGAAGATACGCTCCGGGTAAGTCACCGGGGGCGCCGGAGCACCCACACGTACATCGGATAGCCACGCGACTCCATGGCATAGATATGACTTGCCTGCACCTGCCATCCCTTGGACTCCAGGTCCTGCAACGTGGCGAAGAAGGTCATGAGGTCCTTTTCACGGGCGCTCATGTTCACCACCTTCAGGTCGATGTATGAGGTGCCATCCACCGTGGAGAACACGCCGATCTTACGCTCGGTGGGGGAATAATCCAGGGAGACGTACTCATGTACGGTCTGTGCGCTTGAAGCGGTCCCGAGGAGCAAGGAGAAAAGGAACAGGAAAGTGCGCATGTGCGTCTCCGGGCGATCTGCCGGCACACGAAATTACCTACAGCGCCTTTTCCGATCGTGTTCTTACCACATGCTGAAGTAAAAAGTCGCTCGGCTCAAGCACCGGGATGTCCGAAAAGTGGAAATCCTTTCGATCGTAGGTGATGATATGGGCGCACTTCGCCGCCAGGGCGGAATAGTATTGCATGCCGTCCTCCAGGTCGCCCACCTTGGGGTTTGCCACGGCCTGCTGCACAGCCTTCGCATCCATGGTAGTGATGCGGAGCTTGGCGGCCAACAACGTGATCTTCTCGCGGGCCATCCTGCGGCCGCTTTTCTTCTCCGCAAAATAGGCCCCGATGGCCAGGCAAAGCGGCGATGTGTATACCTCGAAACGCGGGTCGTCCGCCAGGCTCAGCACACGTGCACAGGCCGTGAACCGGGGGTACTCGTTGCAAAGCACGGTAACCAGCACATTGGCGTCGAGGAAGAGGCGGGTGCGAGGCATGGGGATATGCGTCCTCACGCAGAGGTGCACAGAATTGGGAGGAGTACAAGGAACAGCACGTTCTCCGCGCCTCCGCGTGAGACCCTTCTCATTTGCTCTTTCTCCGGCCTGCCAGGTAATCCTTCTTCACATCCCGATCCACGGCATTCTTGCGCACGTAGGTCACCTGCCCTTCGGCCACTTGGTGGATCCAATCGCTGACCGGGAGCTCATCGATGCTGCGGTAGCGGCTGTCGGTCACCTTGCTAAGCATGAACTCCACGAGGCGCGACAAGCTGATATTGTTGGCCTCGGCGAAAGCTTTGGCCTTTTCTGCGACAGCGGCATCAAAGCTGAGGGTGAGCTTGGCATCCATGTGCGTTCTGTTCTATACGACAAAGATAAGAATTTTATACGTAACATATCCTTCTCATCAGTGCAAGCAACACGTCACGACCCAATGCGCCGTTCCATCGACGGCACCGAGGATCGAACTCTGAGCAGAGTTCGGAACGTCAACGCCTCATCCCCTGCATCGCCTGCATCTGGCGCATCATGTTCTGCAT